>NZ_JBSFYW010000111.1:0-14528 GCF_053599975.1 Streptomyces sp. NPDC005141
CCGGGCTACCTGGGTCAGGTTCACGTCGGGGGCGAGCGGGATCTCGCGGGTGTGGATCTCCAGGATCGCCTCCCGGCCACCGCGGTCGGGGGGCGCAGGCGTCCTGGCGACGCCTGCCCACGGGACCCGGAGGACGTCCGGTGCAGGTCGGCCCGGGGGATCGGCGAGTGTCCGGTGCCGGTCGGCCCGGGGGACCGGAGGGTGTCCGGTTGCGGTCAGGCCACGGAGACCGCCGACCAGGCGGCCGCCACGGCGTTGTACTCGGTGCTGCCCGCGCCGTACAGGTCCTTGGCCGCGTTCAGCGTGGCGGTGCGAGCGCCCGCGTACTTCGTCGACGAGGTCATGTAGACCGTCAGCGCGCGGTACCAGATCTTGCCCACCTTGTCGTGCCCGATGCCGGACACCGCGGAGCCGTTGCAGGTGGGGGAGTCGTAGCCGACGCCATTGACGGTCTTCGCCCCGCTGCCCTCCGAGAGGAGGTAGGCGAAGTGGTTGGCGACGCCGGAGGAGTAGTGGACGTCCAGGTTTCCGACCGAACCGCTCCAGCAGTCAGCCGAGTTGCCGTCCTTGGAGGGCTTGTCCATGAAACGGAGGGCGGGCTTGCCGAATCCGGAGCGGACGATCTTCTCGCCGATCAGGTAGTCACCGGCGTCCGAGGAGTTGTTCGCGTACCACTCCACCAGGGTGCCGAAGATGTCGGACGTCGCTTCGTTCAGGCCGCCGGACTCGCCCGAATACGTCAGCGCGGCCGTCTTCGAGGTGACCCCGTGCGACATCTCGTGCCCGGCGACGTCCAGCGCGACGAGCGGTCCGAAGGTCGAGCCGTCACCGTCCCCGTACGTCATGCAGAAGCAACTGTCGTCCCAGAAGGCGTTGTTGTACTTGTTGCCGTAGTGCACGCGGTTGTACGAGCCCTTGCCGTCGCCCGCGATGCCGTTCCTCCCGTGGACGTTCTTGTAGTAGTCCCAGGTCTCGTTGGTGCCGTACTGCGCGTCCACCGCCGCGGACGGGCGGTCCGACGCCGCGCCCGTGCCCCAGTGGTTGTCCGCGTCGGTGAAGAGCGTCGCGGGCGCCCGGCTGATGCAGATCCCGAAGATGCACAGGTCCGTCTTGTTCGCCGCGTCGCCCGTGTACGTGTTCCCGCGCGTCGGGTCCTTCAACTGATACGTGGATCCGGACGGCGTCGTCTCCAGCGGAACCGTGCCGCTGTACAGCGACGATCCGTCGCCCGTCGCCGTCTCGATGTTGTCCCACGCGTCGATCCGCGCACCGCTGAGGGCGTCGGTCAGGAGCGTGCGGGCGACCGGGTTGCCGAGCGAGTCCTGGGCCACCGCGTCCGTGCGCCAGGCGAGTCTCGGCGTTCCGTGCAGGGCGTCCACGACCAGTCGCGGCTTGGACGTCACCTTCTTCAGCACCTCGCCGGGATGGGCGGCCCGCAGCGCGTTCACCGCGAGGCCGGCCGCCTTCGGGGCGGACAGCGCGGGGGTGACGCCGGGCAGCGAGATGGCCTTGGCCGTCGCCCGGTTCGCGCTGCGGTACGTGCCGTTCGGGGCCAGGTGGACCACGAAGTCGCCGCCGAGCACCGGGAGGTGACGGTACGTCCGGTCGTAGCGCACATGCTGGGTGCCGTCCTTGTCGACGACGACGTCGCGGACGGAGGTGTTCTGCGCGGAGGTGAGGCCCAGGTTCGTGGCGTGGGCCACCAGCGCGGAAGCCGCGTTCTCGATCGCGGTGACCCGGGTCGGCCTGCTGTCGGCGTTCGCGGCGGGGGCGAGCGCGGCGGCCAGCAGGGTGGCCGCGGTCACGGCCGCGCCGACGGTGGCGAGAGAGGAACCTCGGATGTGCCGTATTCGACTCATCGGTCTCCTTGGAAGGGCGCCTTGGGGAGGGCGCGTGGGGGGAGTGGCGCGTGGAGGAGGCGCTGAAAGCTGACTTAGATTTAAAGGTCCATGACATGTCATGTCCATAGCGCCTGCAGGGTGCGTGCGGGATGCGGCGAGAATCGTTTCCGTACCCTCACGAATGGAGACGATCATGGAATTGCCGGCCTGCCTGGCCGTCCTGACCACGACGGATGCCGTCGAGAAGGCCACAGCACTGGCCCGTGGCGCGGTGGCGGCGCGGGTCGCGGCCTGTGCGCAGATCTCGGGGCCGGTCACCTCCGTCTACCGCTGGGAGGGCGCCGTGTGCACCGCCTCCGAGTGGCAGATCCAGTTCAAGACGACCGGGGCGCGCTACCCGGCGCTGGAGGCGTACCTCCTGGACGCCCACGACTACGACACACCCGAGATCATCGCGACCCCGGTCGTCGCGGGAAGCCCCGACTACCTGCGCTGGCTGGAAGAGGAAACGGCCCCTTGAACACGCCTCACCCCCCGGACCCGCCGGATTCCCCGGACCCTTCGACCAACTCGGCTCCCGCGCCCCCCTCGGACTCTTCGGCTCCCTCGGCCTCTTCGAGTCCTCCGAGTTCCTCGGACGGAGTGGGACTGCCCTTCTTCGTCTACGGCACCCTGCGCCCCGGCGAGCACAACCACGACCTCTTCCTGCGGGGCCGGACCCGGTCCGAGGAACCCGGGCGGATGCGGGGGCTCGTGCTGTACGAGGGGCCCGGATATCCGTACGCCGTCGAGGAACCCGGCGGCGTGGTGAGCGGCGAACTCGTGACCGCGCTGCCCGAGGCGTACGCGGAACTCCTGGCGACGCTCGACGAGTTGGAGGAGTACACGCCGGGTGATCCGCGCAACCTGTACGAGCGGGTCGCGCGCGACGCCGTGCGCGCGGACGGCGTCACGATCGTACGAGCCTGGGTGTACGTCGCCGCATCCGCGGTGTCGGCGCGCCTGCGGACCGAGGGCACGCCGATCGAGGGCGGGGACTGGCGCGGCACCGGGAGAGACACCCCGGCCCGCCGGCACGGCTGAGACGTGCAGGCGGGCCGGGAGCCCCGGTGCCTGCGGGCTGGGAGCCCTGGTGCCTGCGGTCATCCATCCGCCGGGCGTGGGTCACCGGATGCGGCGGGCGGATGGACGCCGCGCGCGATGGCCGCACCGGGCCCCGGACGGGACGGCGGCCGACACGCGTTCGCTGCCGGGGTGGACCGGCGCGCCCGCCGCCACCGCCGTGCCGTGCCGTGCCGTGCCGCGCCGTGCCGCGCCGCCGGGACACCGGACAGGACGGGACAGGACAGGACGGGCCGAGGTTCGGGACAGTGGGTGAGGCGTGTCCGCCGTGTCCGGGTGCACCCGTGCGGGTGGCCGTCCCGTGCGCCCCCGGTGGCGCGGGCGTCCTCGCCCCTAGGGTCCGGCCATGACCGACCGCACCATGACCAGACGACGCGTTCTCGCGCTCAGCGGGGCGGCCGTCGGCGCCGCCCTGGGCATCGGGCTCAGCTCGTGCTCCACCGACCCGGAGCCGGACGGACCCTCCGGCTCGGGACCTGCGGAGGCCCCCCGGCCCGTCGAGCGGTCCGGCTCGGACGGCCGTGGCGGGGACTGACCGACGTGGACCGACGCGCGCCGCGCACCCGGGCGCGGCGCCCCACAGCGCGTCGGCCCGAGGGCGGCACCGCCGCCGTCACCCCTCGCGCACCGCCTCCACCCGCACCGCGCACGCCTTGAACTCCGGCATCCGGGAGATCGGGTCGAGGGCGGGGTTGGTCAGCGTGTTGGCGCGGCCCTCGCCCGGCCAGTGGAAGGGCATGAACACGGTGTCCGGGCGGATGGCGGTCGTGATCCGGACCGGTGCGACGGCCCGGCCGCGCCGCGACACCACGGTCACGGCGTCCCCGTCCGCCGCGCCGAGCCGTTCGGCCAGCCGCGGGTGCATCTCCACGAACGGGCCGGGCGCCGCGGCGTTCAACTCGTCGACGCGACGCGTCTGCGCCCCCGACTGGTACTGAGCGACCACGCGCCCGGTGGTCAGCAGCACGGGGTACTCGTCGTCCGGCTCCTCGGCGACGGGCCGGTGCGACACGGGCACGAACCGGGCCCGGCCGTCCTCGGTGGCGAACCGGTCGAGGAAGAGGCGGGGCGTGCCCGGGTGGTCTGCAGAGCCGGTGGCGGCCGGCACCGGGCCGTCCGGCACCACGGCGGGGAAGGCGTCCTCGGTACCGGTGTCCGGCGCCGTGGCCGCGTCCGGGGCCGGGGGTGCCGGACAGGGCCAGAACACCCCGTTCTCCTCCGCCAGCCGGCGATAGGTGATCCCCGAGTAGTCCGCGGGTCCGCCCGCGCTCGCCCGGCGCAGTTCCTCGAAGACCTCCTCCGGGTCGGTGGGAAACCCCTTCTCCACGCCGAGGAGGGCGGCGAGTTCGTGCAGGACCTCGAGGTCGCTGCGGACCCCCTCAGGGGCGCTGAGGGCACGCCGGCGCAGCAGCACGCGGCCCTCCAGGTTCGTCGTCGTGCCCGTCTCCTCGGCCCACTGGGTGACCGGCAGTACGACGTCCGCGAGGGCGGCGGTCTCGGAGAGGACGACATCGGCGACCGCGAGGAAGTCCAGTGACTTCAGGCGTTCCTCGATGTGCGCGGCGTGGGGCGCGGACACCACCGGGTTCGACCCCATCAGCAGCAGGGAGCGGATGTCCGTCCCCATCGCGTCGAGGAGTTCGTACGCGCTGCGCCCCGGACCAGGCAGTGTGTCGGGGTCGATGCCCCACACCTCGGCCACATGCCGTCGCGCCGCCGGGTCGGTGAGCTTGCGGTAGCCGGGCAACTGGTCGGCCTTCTGGCCGTGTTCGCGCCCGCCCTGCCCGTTGCCCTGCCCGGTGAGACAGCCGTAGCCGGACCGAGGCCGGCCCGAACGCCCGGTGGCCAGGCACAGGTTGATCCAGGCGCCCACGGTGTCGGTGCCCTTGGACTGCTGCTCGGGTCCGCGCGCGGTGAGGACCATCGCGTCCTCGGGCTCGCAGAACATCCGCACCGCTTCGCGGAGTTCGGGAACGGACACCCCCGTGATCCGTTCGACGTACTCCGGCCAGTGCGCCATCGCCGCGGCCCGGGCCTCCTCCCAGCCGCTCGTGCGGGCCCGGATGAACTCCTCGTCCGTACGCCCCTCGGCGACCACCAGATGGAGCATCCCCAGCGCGAGCGCCAGATCCGTCCCCGGGCGCGGCGCGAGATGCAGGTCCGCCTGTTCGGCCGTGCGGGTGCGGCGCGGGTCGATGACGACGAGCGTGCCGCCGTTCTCCTTCAGCTCGGTGATGAAGCGCAGCGCGGGCGGCATCGTCTCGGCGAGGTTGGAGCCGACGAGGATCACACAGCCGGTCCGCGGGATGTCCTCCAGCGGAAAGGGCAGCCCCCGGTCGAGACCGAAGGCCCTGACGCCGGCCGCGGCCGCGGACGACATGCAGAAACGGCCGTTGTAGTCGATCTGCGAGGTGCGAAGGACGACGCGGGCGAACTTCCCCAGGGCGTACGCCTTCTCGTTCGTCAGTCCGCCGCCGCCGAACACCCCGCACGCGTCCGGGCCGTGCTCCGCACGTGTGCGGGCCAGCCCCTCGGCGATCCTGCCCAGCGCCTCCTCCCAGCTCGCGGGCTCCAGGACACCCGCGGTGCGGACGAGCGGCGAGGTGAGCCGCACCCGGGACGACAGCAGCGCGGGCGCCGTGCGCCCCTTGCCGCACAGAGCGCCCCGGTTCACCGGGAAGTCCGCGCGCTCGGTCACCTCGACGCCTCCGCCGGGCGAGGGCGTCAGGTTCATCCCGCACTGCAGGGCGCAGTACGGGCAGTGGGTGGGCGTCACGGAGGCGTTCATGGCGCCCAGCGTGCGGTCGGCGTGTTACGCGCCGGGGAGGTACGCGTTACACGGCCGGGGCGGAGACCTCCCGGCCGGGCCGGACCCGCGGTGAGGTGCTCCCGCGCCGCACGGACGCCCTGACGTGGTGGATCACCTCGTTCGCGCCCGGCCGGGGCCAGGAATCCGGACGATCGTGACCGCCCCGTGCCTCGGGCGATCCGTCTCTAGCGCGTCGCCGCCAGGGCGCGGGCCACGCCCCGCTCCTTCGGCCCGAGGAAACGCGGATCCGGCTCGAACACCGCGTCCAGCGCGGCCTTGCCCGCCGCGAAGATCTCCCGCGTGCCGCCGTAGTACCAGGTGGCATCGTGCTTGGCCTCGACACCGATGCCGTACGAGCGGACGCCCGCCGCCTCGCACAGGGCGAGAGCGCGGCGGATGTGGAAGCCCTGGCTGATCAGGACGGCCTCGTGGACGCCGAAGATCTTGCGGGCGCGGACGCAGGAGTCCCAGGTGTCGAAGCCGGCGTAGTCGCTGACGATCCGCCGGCCGGGCACCCCGCGCGCGGTGAGATAGGCGCGCATCGCGTCGGGTTCGTCGTAGTCCTCGCGGCTGTTGTCGCCGGTGACGAGGACGACCTCGATCCGGCCGGCCCGGTACAGCTTCGCGGCCGCGTCCAGACGGTGGGCGAGATACGGGGACGGCTCGCCGTCCCACAGACCCGCGCCGAAGACGATCGCGACCTCGGTGCGCGGGGCGTCCGCCGTCGTCCGCAGCCGGTCGTCCGTCACTACGTACATCCACGTCGCCGGGAGCAGCGCCATTACACACAGGGCCATCAGCGTCTGTACGGCCCGCCGTTGCGCCTTGCGCGTACGCGGCAGGCGGAGCAGACGCGGTCGGCGGAAGCTCGGGCGCTTCGGGCGCGGCAGGCGCGGCATGATCGATGTCCCCCAGGTGTGGTCACTCGCGGCGGTGCGCGGCCGGTGCGGGCGCCGGTGTTCCCGCCGTTCCCGTTCGGCCCCGGCAGCGTATTTCGCTTCGGCTCCCGCTCCGCTTTCGGGCCGGACCTCGCGTTCCCCTTCGACAGATGAGGACGCGTCGTAAGGCCGTTCGGTTCACCCAGGGGCGCCGATCCGGATCTCCCGGCGGGAGGGAGCCGCAGGTGGGAGGCGCTCACACCGCACCGCTGCCGTACGGTGAACCGCCGGAAAACACCCGTCATCCCGGCGCAACGGCCCGGCAACCTCCTGCCGTCAGGATCGCCCCATGACGGCGTCGAACCCCGCTCGCGACGAGTCCTCCCACCGCCCCGGCGGCCCGCCGCCGCGCGGCGCCCACCTCGAAGGCCCCCTCGACAGTACGGCGCAACTCATGAACCGGATCACCAGCCAGCTCGGCAGCCAGCTCAGCCTCGTCTCGCTCAACGGCACCCGCCGTCCGGCGCCACCCGCGCTGGTCCTGGTCGCCCACGGCAGCCGTGACCCGCGCGCGCTCGCCACCGTGCGCACCCTGATCGAACGCGTCCGCGAACTGCGCCCCCAGCTGCCCGTGCGCCTCGGCCACATCGAGCTGAACGAGCCCCTGCTCCGCGACACGCTCACCTCCCTGGCGGGCAGGCAGGACGCCGTCCTCGTCCCGCTGCTGCTCGGCCGCGGCTACCACGTCCGGCGCGACATCCCCGAGACCGCGGCCGACGTCCCCGGCGTGCGCACCCGCGTCGCCGCCCCGCTCGGCCCGCACCCGCTGCTCGTGGAAACCCTCTTCGCGCGCCTCGTCGAGGCCGGCTGGCGGACCAGGATGAGCGACTCGGCCCGCCGTGCGAGCGCCGTCGTGCTCGCGTCCGCCGGTTCCCGTGCCCCGGACTCGGCCGCCGACACCCGCCGCACCGCCCAGCTGCTCGCCGAGCGCCTCGGCGTGCCGGTCGTCCCCGCGTACGCCTCCGCCGCCACGCCCACCGTTCCCGCCGCCCTGCGCGCCCTCGCCGCCCGCGGCCGCCACCGGATCGCCGTCGCCTCGTACTTCACCGCTCCCGGCCGCTTCGCCACGCAGTGCGCCGAGGAGGCCCCCTGGATCTGTGCCGAACCGCTGGGCGACCACCCGGCGATGGCCCGCCTGGTCCTGCACCGCTACGACCAGGCCGTCGCGGCCCCCGAGCCCGCCTCGGAGCGCGCCCTGATCCCGGCCTGAACCCGGCGGTTCCCCCGTCGCCCGGCACCGCACCGCCGGCGACCGCGTCCCGATTGTCACTGCCTGCGTCTACTGTCGGTGCATGGAAGGCATGGCACCGAAGACCGAAGACACCGCACCGCAGACCCACGAGAACCACCCGGCTCACGACGAGTACGACGTGTCGGCCGTCGAACGCTGGGCCGTCGAGCCCGACAAACGCCCCGGCCGCACCGCCTTCCAGCGCGACCGCGCGCGTGTGCTGCACTCCGCCGCCCTGCGCCGCCTCGCGGGCAAGACCCAGGTGGTCACTCCCGGCACCCTTCCCCAGGTGCTCGGCGCCGCCGGAATCCAGGTGTGGGACGCCAGTCCGCGGACGCGGCTGACCCACTCCCTGGAGTGCGCCCAGGTGGGCCGCGAACTGGGCGCCGCCCTTGGCTGCGACCCGGACCTGGTCGAGGCGGCCTGCCTCTCGCACGACCTGGGCCACCCGCCCTTCGGGCACAACGGCGAACAGGCGCTCAACGAATTCGCCGAGGACTGCGGCGGATTCGAGGGCAACGCCCAGTCGCTGCGCCTGCTCACCCGGATCGAGCCCAAGCGCTTCGTGCGCAGCGACATGGTGACATCGGCCTCCGCCGCGGCGGACGACGACCTCGTCAGCGTCGGCCTCAACCTCACCCGTGCCGCCCTAGACGCCGCCACCAAGTACCCCTGGCCGAGAGGCGCCCGTCCCAGCGACCCGAAGTCGCCGAAGTTCGGGGTCTACGAGGACGACCGGCCGGTCTTCGACTGGGTCCGCAAGGGCGCCCCCGGCACACGGACGTGCTTCGAGGCCCAGGTCATGGACTGGTCCGACGACGTGGCCTACTCGGTGCACGACGTCGAGGACGGTCTGCACGCCGGCCACATCGACCCCGGCCTGCTGCACGCCGGACCGGAACGCCAGGAGATCTTCGCCGTCGCCATCGGGCGGTACGTGCCCGACGACACCGATCCGGCCGAGCTCTCCGAGGCCCTCGACCGGCTCCTCGACCAGGAATGGTGGCCGCACGGGTACGACGGAACGGCCGTCGCGCAGGCCCGCCTGAAGGACGCCACCAGCCAGCTCATCGGCCGCTTCTGCCTGGCCGCGGAGGGCGCCACCCGCGCGAGGTACGGCAGCGGGCGCCTCACCCGGTACGAGGCGGAGCTGGTCGTCCCGCGAGCCGCCCGGCACGAGTGCGCAGTCCTCAAGGCGGTCGCCGACCGGTACGTCATGCAGCGCGCCGAGCAGGAGCGGCTCCGCGCCGACCAGCGGATCATCGTCGCCGAGCTCGCCGAAGCGCTCACCGCCCGCGCCCCCGAGGTACTCGATCCGCAGTTCCGGGCGCTGTTCGACCACGCGGCCGACGACCGCGCCCGCAAGCGCGTGATCGTCGACCAGATCGCATCCCTCACGGATGCCTCGGCGCGTTCCCTGCACCTCAGGCTCACCACGCGTTCCCATGGGAGCGGAGAAGTGTGACCCTGCGTGGCCTGATCGGGCCACTCCCCCTTCCCGCATCACGCTCCGTGCGGGACGCTCGCATATGGCGACATCCTTACGAGGAGGCATCAAGTGGTCGACGCGGATCAGACATTCGTCATCGTCGGAGGAGGCCTGGCAGGCGCCAAGGCGGCCGAGACGCTCCGAGCGGAGGGCTTCACCGGCCGCGTGATACTGATCTGCGACGAGCGCGACCACCCCTATGAACGCCCTCCGCTGTCCAAGGGCTACCTCCTCGGCAAGGAGGAGCGCGACAGCGTCTTCGTGCACGAACCCGCGTGGTACGCGCAGAACGACATCGAGCTGCACCTCGGCCAGACCGTCGACGCGATCGACCGCTCGGCCAAGACGGTCCGCTTCGGCGACGACGGCACCCTCGTCCACTACGACAAACTGCTCATCGTGACCGGAGCCGAGCCGCGCCGCCTCGACATCCCGGGCACCGACCTCGCCGGAGTCCACCACCTGCGCCGCCTCGCCCACGCCGAGCGCCTCAAGGGCGTCCTCGCCGCTCTGGGCCGGGACAACGGCCACATCGTGATCGCCGGCGCCGGCTGGATCGGCCTGGAGATCGCCGCCGCGGCCCGCGAGTACGGCGCCGAGGTCACCGTCGTCGAACCCGAGCCGACCCCGCTGCACAGCGTGCTCGGCCCCGAGCTGGGCGAGCTCTTCGCCGAGCTGCACCGCGAGCACGGCGTCCGCTTCCACTTCGGCGCCCGGCTCACCGAGATCGTCGGCCAGGACGGCATGGTGCTGGCCGCCCGCACCGACGACGGTGAGGAGCACCCCGCCCACGACGTCCTCGCGGCCATCGGCGCCGCCCCGCGCACCGGCCTCGCCGAGGCCGCCGGCCTGGCCATGGCCGACCGCGCGTACGGCGGCGGCATCGCGGTCGACGACCGGCTGCGCACCTCCGACCCCGACGTGTACGCCGCCGGTGACGTCGCCTCCTTCCACCACAGCCTCTTCGACACGCGGCTGCGCGTCGAGCACTGGGCCAACGCCCTGAACGGCGGTCCGGCCGCCGCCCGCTCGATGCTGGACCGCGGTACGACGTACGACCGCGTGCCCTACTTCTTCTCCGACCAGTACGACGTGGGGCTGGAGTACTCGGGCTGGGCGCCCCCGGGGACGTACGACCAGGTGGTGATCCGTGGCGACGCGGGCAAGCGGGAGTTCATCGCCTTCTGGGTGAAGGAGGGCAGGCTGCTGGCCGGGATGAACGTGAATGTGTGGGACGTCACGGAGCCGATCCAGCAGCTGATCCGGTCCCGGGTCCAGGTGGACACCGACGCGCTCGCCGACCCGCACATTCCGTTGGAGAGCCTGGTCCCGTGACCGACGGCGGCACCCGCTCCGGCGCCGTCCCCGTGCCGGGAATCCCGGGGTCCGCCCCCGGACCCCGGCCGGGCGCCGTTCGCCTGCCCCAGGAGTGTCGGTGCTGCCCCGTAGAATCACCACGTGGCAGGCAGGATCAATGACGAGGACGTGAAGGCTGTTCGGGACGCGGTCCCGATCGACGCCGTGGTGTCCGAGTACCTCCAGCTGCGCAACGCGGGCGGCGGAAACCTCAAGGGTCTCTGCCCCTTCCACGACGAGAAGTCACCGTCCTTCCAGGTCAGCCCCAGTAAGGGGCTCTTCCACTGCTTCGGCTGCCAGGAAGGCGGCGACACCATCACGTTCGTGATGAAGGTCGACCACCTCACCTTCTCCGAGTCGGTCGAGCGCCTCGCCGCCCAGGCCGGCATCACCCTGCGCTACGAGGAGGGCGGGTACAACCCCGCCCACCAGCGCGGCGAGCGCATCCGCCTGGTCGAGGCGCACAAGGCGGCCGCCACCTTCTACATCGAGCAGCTCGGCACCAGCCCCGAGGCCGACGCGGGCCGCTCGTTCCTCGCCGAGCGCGGCTTCGACCAGGCCGCCGCCGCCCACTTCGGTGTCGGCTACAGCCCCCAGGGCTGGGACCACCTCACCCGCCATCTGCGCGGCAAGGGCTTCAGCGACAAGGAACTCGTTCTCTCCGGCCTCTCCCAGGAGGGCCGCCGCGGTCCCATCGACCGCTTCCGCGGCCGCCTCATGTGGCCGATCCGCGACATCGGCGGCGAGGTCGTCGGCTTCGGCGCCCGCAAGCTCTACGAGTCCGACAACGGCCCGAAGTACCTGAACACGCCCGACACCGCGATCTACAAGAAGTCCCAGGTCCTGTACGGCATCGACCTCGCCAAGAAGGACATCGCCAAGAGCAGCCGGGCGGTCGTCGTCGAGGGCTACACGGACGTCATGGCCTGCCACCTGGCCGGCATCACCACCGCCATCGCGACCTGTGGCACGGCGTTCGGCGGCGACCACATCAAGATCCTCCGCCGGCTGCTCATGGACAACGGCTCGGCACGGGTGATCTTCACCTTCGACGGCGACGCGGCCGGCCAGAAGGCCGCCCTGCGCGCCTTCGAGGACGACCAGAAGTTCGCCGCCGAGACCTACATCGCCATCGCGCCCGACGGAATGGACCCCTGCGACCTGCGCCTCGCCAAGGGCGACGAAGCGGTCGCCGACCTGGTCGAACCCCGCACCCCCCTCTTCGAGTTCGCGCTGCGCCAGATCGTCCTGCGCTACGACCTGGAGACCCCGGCGGGGCGCGCGGCCGCCCTCGACGAGGCCGCCCCGATCGTCGCCCGCATCAAGAACAGCGGCGCGCAGCACGAGGTCGCCGTGCAGCTCGCCGGCATGCTGGGCATCCTCGACACCCAGTTCGTCGTCAAGAGGGTGGCCCAGCTGGCCCGTTGGGCCCGCGACCGCGGCGGCATGGGGCCCGCGCCGGCCGGCGGCCGCCCCCAGCAGACCTACGCCTCCGTGCAGGCGCCCACCGGCGGCGGCCCGGCCCTCACCCTGCGCAACCCCGTCTTCGCCACCGAGCGCGAGCTGCTCAAACTCGCCCTCCAGCGGCCGGAGTTGGTCGCCCCGGCGTTCGACGCCTACGGCATGGACGAGTTCACCGCCCCGCCCTATGCCGCCGTGCGCCAGGCGGTCATGGACGCGGGCGGCACCGAGTACGGCGTCCAGGACCCCCAGGAGTTTCTGATCCAGGTCCGTGACGCCGCCCCGGACGACGCGGTGCGCGCGATGGTCACCGAGCTGGCCGTCGAGGCGATCCTGCGCAAGACCGTCGACGAGACCTACGCGGCCGACCAGCTCGTCATGGTCCGCCGCCGCGCCGTCGACCGCCGCATCCGGGACGTCCAGGGCTCCCTGTCCCGCCTCAGCACGGGCGGCGACCCGGCTCAGCTGGCCGCCGTACAGAACGAGTTGTGGGTGCTCCAGCAGTACGGCCAGGCCCTCCGCGAGCGGGGCGCCGAAGCCCTCTGAAGCCGGACCGGCGGGGGCTTCACCGGTGTTCCGGGGACGGACCGGCGGGCGCCGCGGGGGTGTTCCCGGGGTCGACCGGCGGGAACGCTGGGGCGCGACGGGCGCCCGGAGCGGCCGACGGAGCCCGGCGCACATGCCAATCCCGTACGCGCTTCTCCTGGTTTCGTCTTCGCTGAGCTGCGCACTCGTACAAGACGGTAACCACGCGGTCACGGACCGGACGCAAAAAGTCACCGCACGCCCCTCGTGGCAGCGATGTGTCGTACTCCACACTGGGTTCCGGTGCCTGAGTCCTCGGAGCGCGGCCGACCCGCACGCGACGGGTTCCCGATCCCCGCGGTTCCGCTAAACGACTACGGGATGGACAGCGGCGAGGCCGTCGACCCCATCCCCGACGTACCGCTGCCGCACGCCTCAGCAGCGACATTCCTGGAGGTCGCCCCCGTGCAGACCCAGACCCTCGCCCAGACCGACAACACCACCGACACGGACGCGGATACCGACGTCGTCGCGGCCGTCCCCCCGCAGCGCCGCGCCGCGCACCACCCCGAGGCCGAGCAGGAGGGCCGGCCCGAGGCTCCCGGGGCAGAGGTGGAAGTGGAGACCGAGGCCGAGGCCCCCGAACCCGTCGAACCGCCCCGAAGCCGCGCAGCCGACACCGGTGGCCCCTCGTCCGACCTGTTCCGCCAGTATCTGCGGGAGATCGGGCGGATTCCGCTGCTCACGGCGGCCGAGGAGGTCGATCTCGCCCGCCGCGTCGAGGCCGGGCTCTTCGCCGAGGAGAAGCTCCGGCTCGCTCCCGACCTGGACAGCCAGCTCGCCCTGGACCTGGACAAGATCGTCGTCATGGGACGGATGGCCAAGCGCCGGCTGATCGAGGCGAACCTGCGGCTCGTCGTCTCCGTGGCCAAGCGCTACGTAGGCCGCGGCCTGACCATGCTCGACCTGGTGCAGGAGGGCAACCTCGGCCTGATCAGGGCCGTCGAGAAGTTCGACTACGCCCGCGGCTACAAGTTCTCCACCTACGCCACCTGGTGGATCCGCCAGGCCATGTCGCGCGCGCTCGCCGACCAGGCACGGACCATTCGCGTCCCGGTGCACGTGGTCGAGCTGATCAACCGGGTGGTCCGCGTCCAGCGGCGGATGCTCCAGGAGCGCGGCTACGAGCCCAGTCCCGAGGAAGTCGCCGCGCATCTCGACCTGACCGGCGAACGGGTGAGCGAAGTCCTGCGGCTGGCCCAGGAGCCGGTATCCCTCCACGCCCCCGTGGGGGAGGAGGACGACGTGGCCCTCGGGGACCTCATCGAGGACGGCGACGCCACGTCTCCGGTGGAGTCCGCGGCGTTCCTGCTGCTCAGGCAGCATCTGGAGGCGGTGCTGTCCACGCTCGGCGAGCGGGAGCGCAAGGTCGTCCAGCTCCGGTACGGGCTGGCGGACGGGCGTCCGCGCACCCTGGAGGAGATCGGCCGCATCTTCGGCGTCACGCGCGAGCGCATCCGGCAGATCGAGTCCAAGACCCTCAACAAGCTGCGGGACCATGCCTTCGCGGACCAGTTGCGGGGCTATCTGGACTGAGGGGTGCTGCCGGGGGCATGGGGTTCTTTCGCCCCCTCCGCCCCTTCCCGTCCCGTACCCGGGGGCGCTGCCCCCGGACCGGAGCGATCGACGGGAGTTCGGGGACCCGCACGACGACCTCGACAAGGGGGAGACGTTCCGCGTGACGGTCCGCTACTCC
>NZ_JBSFYW010000112.1:0-14460 GCF_053599975.1 Streptomyces sp. NPDC005141
CGGAGCCAACGAGATCGTCGCGTTCGACCTGGCGACGGGCAAGGAGAAGTGGCGCGTCAAGTCCCCCGTGGACGCCGCGATGATGCCGCTGAAGACCAGTCCGTCGCCGCTGGATCAGACGTGGGTCCAGGAGGGGGGAACCGCTGCTCGATCCGGACGTAAGCGACGGACATTGGGATGTACCGGCACGGCCCCTCCCGTGCGCGGACGGGCGCGGGCGATCCGGGCTTGGGCGCGGCCTCAGGCACGCGGTTCACTGCGGGTGCAAGATCCAGCCCCTCCGGCGCAGCGGGGGCCTGGGTCTCGCCACTCTGGTGCGCTTTTCGGCTGCGGGCGCCTTTCCGCTTTCCGCCCCAGGGAAGATTTCAGCCCCTCCGGCGTTTGAGGAGCGGGGGCTGGGGCGGAGCCCCAGGTATGGGTCGGGTAGGGGCGGAGGGGGCGAAAGAAGGTTGTTGCTGGGCCTCGGTGCCGGGGGGAGTTCGGGGGAAATCGTGGGGGTGCGGGCGGCCTTGCCGGGTGAAGCGGTGACCTGGGGCGGGGCGGCGGTGAGAATGGGGGTGTGCGGTACAGGATTCTGGGGGTTGCCCAGGTGGAGAACGACCGGGGGGCCCTGATCACCGTGGGCGGCCCCCGGGTACGCGCGCTGCTCACGGCCCTGGCCCGCCACCCCACCCGCACCACCGCCCTGGACACCCTGATCGACGAGGTATGGGCGGACGATCCACCCCAGGACGCCCCGGCCGCGCTGCAGGCACTGGTCGGCCGCCTCCGCCGGGCCATCGGGAAGGACGCGGTCACCTCGGAGTCCGGCGGCTACCGGCTCCGGGCCGCCAAGGACGACGTGGACCTGTTCGTGTTCGAGCGGCTCGTCGCGGAGGGCAGGTCCGCACTCGACCGAGGCGACGCCCCCACCGCTGCCACCCGCCTGCGCGAAGCCCTCGCCCTGTGGCGCGGCCCCGCCCTCGCGGACCTCCCCGACCGCACCGCCGCGACCCGCCCGGAAGCCCTGCGCCGAGAGGCGACGCGCAGCCGCGTCGAGGCGGACCTGCGACTCGGCCGCGCCTCTGACCTCGTACCGGAGTTGAAGGAGCTGACAGCGGCCCACCCGTACGACGAGGCGCTGCACGTTCTGCTCATCCGCGCCCTGCGCGAGGCCGGCCGCGGTGCCGACGCGCTGGCCGCGTACGAGGACGTGCGCCGCGGGCTGCAGGACGGGCTCGGTGCGGATCCCGGGCCGGAACTCCGGGCCCTGCACGCCGCATTGCTGGACCCGCGGGACACGCACGGGCCGCAGGAACCCCGATCCCGCACGGGCGGCGCCGTGGCGTCCGGCCCCGCCCTCGGACGCAACGCCGCGGAACCCTCCCGCGCCCAGCGAACCGGCAACATTCGTCCCCGTCTGAACTCATTCGTGGGGCGGGAACGGGAGCTTGGGGCCATCCGTTCGGATGTGCAGAGGGCACGCCTGGTCACGCTGACCGGACCGGGCGGTTCGGGAAAGACCCGCCTCGCCGAGGAAGCCGTCGCCGGGCTTCCGCAGGCGTGGCTGGTCGAGCTGGCCCCGCTCGACCGGCCCGAGGCGGTCCCGGGCGCGGTGGTCAGCGCCCTCGGTCTGCGCGAGACCGTGCTGATCACCAACGAGATGGCCGTTCCGCAGGACGACCCGGTCGCCCTGCTCGTCGAGTACTGCGCCCCGCGCAGCCAGCTCCTGATCCTTGACAACTGCGAGCATGTCATCGGCGCGGCGGCCGAACTCGCCGAGACGCTGCTGACCCGCTGCCCAGGGCTCACGATCCTCGCCACCAGTCGTGAACCACTCGGCGTCCCCGGCGAGTTGGTGCGCCCGGTCGAGCCCCTCCTGCCCGATTCCGCGCGCCGTCTCTTCATGGAGCGGGCCTCGGTCGTGCGCCCCGACGCCGGCACCGCGCCCCGTGACTCCGCCGCGGTGGACGAGATCTGCCATCGCCTCGACGGCCTGCCCCTGGCCATCGAGCTGGCCGCCGCCCGGTTGCGGCTGCTCACCCCGCGTCAGATCGCCGACCGGCTCGACGACCGCTTCCGGCTGCTCACCTCCGGAAGCCGCACGGTGCTGCCCCGGCAGCAGACCCTGCGCGCCGTCGTCGACTGGTCCTGGGATCTGCTCGACGAGCAGGAGCGGACCGTGCTGCGCGAGGCGTCGGTGTTCGCGGGCGGCTGGGACCTGGCGGCCGCGGAGGCCGTGTGCACCGGTCCCGCGGCCGACCTCATCGGCGCGCTCGTCGACAAGTCCCTCGTCGTCGCCACCCCGGACGGCATGGGTGGCACGGACGCCATGGAGGGCACGGGTGGCGCCGGCCGGGCGGGTCGCGTGGATGGTGCGGACAGCGATCGCTACGGCGGTGAACATGGCGGTGAATACGACGGGCGGGACGTCCTGGGTGGCGGAGGAAGCGGCGGGCGGAGCGGGAGCGGTGGCGGCGGGGGCCCGGGGAGCGGTGCGGGTGGTGTCGGTGGTGGGATGCGCTATCGCATGCTGGAGACCATCCACGAGTACGCCACCGAGCGTGCTGCCGAGGTTCCCGAGCTGCGTGCCGCTGCCGAGCGGCGTCACGGCGCCTGGGTGCGCGCTCTCGTGGAGGAGGCCGAGCCCCGGTTGCGCTCGGCCGCTCAACTCCCCTGGATCCGGCGCCTGGAGACCGAGCTCGACAACATCCGCGCGGCCCTCCACCGCACTCTCGCCGCCCGTGACGAGGAAGAGGCGAGTGCTCTGGTCCTCGCCATGGGCTGGTTCTGGTGGCTGCGCAACTTCCGCCGCGAGGGCACGGACTGGACGGAACTCGTTCTGAGGCTGGGCGCGTTGCTCGACACCTCGACCAGTGGCCTCACGGGGACCGGAAGCCTCACGACGATCGGCGGTGACGCGACCGGCGGTGACGTGGGCGGCGGCCGTCGCGGTGACAGCGGCCGTCGCGACACGGCTGGTGCCGCGGTGTCCGTCGCCGACGCGGAGAGTGCCACCGGTGACGGCCTCTTCCCCGAGCTCGAGAGCGTCGATCCGGTCGCCCTCTTCCTCGATCACCCCGAGCGTGACGAGCGGCACCCGCTGCACGGCACGCGGATGCGGCTGCGCATGTTCCACCTGTTCATGAAGGTGGACGTCGTGCCACTGGACGAGTGGGGGGAGGGGCGGTTGCCGGAGTACGTCGGGCGGGTGCGAGCCGCCTTCGAGAAGGGCGGTCCGGACGCGGCGCGTATGCCGGGGATCATCTGGCCGATGGCCGCGCACTTCCTGGGCGGCGCGGACGACACGCGGCCCGCGATGGACGCGGCGGTCGCCAACTGCCGTGAGTACGGCGGGGAATGGGAGATCGGCGTCGCCCTGATGCTCCGTACGCACGTGGTCGTCGACGCCCCGGGCGGTATGCCCGGGGTGGACGAGGACCTGGAGGAACTGCGCGGGATCAGCCGTCGGGTGGGGGACCGCTGGATGCGGGCCCAGGTGTGCAGCGCGGCCGGAGAGGCGGCGATGGCGCGCAGCCGGTTCGACGAGGCGGAGGGCGAGTACGCGGAGGCGCTGCGGCTCGCCTATGAGGTGAGGGCGTACGCGGAGGTGCCCTTCCTCATGGCGCGGCAGGCCGAGATCGCCTACCGCGCGGGGGACCGGACCGTGGCCCTGGCCACCCTGGACGAGGCGAGCGTCGCCGCCGACCTGTACGGGGTGATGGACTCCCGGGCGTTCGTCCATCTGCTGCGTGCCCAAGTCGTCCTGGACGACGGGGAGGTCGGCCTCGCGCGCGAGCTGCTCGAGAAGGCGCGTGAGGAGAGTTCCCGGGGTACGCCGCCGCCGCAGTTCATCGCGGCACTGAACTGGGTCGACGCCATCGTCACGGCCGCCGAGTCCGGCCCGGTGCGGGGCCTGCGGAAGCTGAACGCCGCCGTGCGGGAGGCGGTGGGCGACCGGTGCGCCGATGTGGTGGCGGCGGGTCTCGTCGAAGTCGCGGCGGGTCTCCTCACCGAGTTGGAGGCGCACCCGATGGCGATTCGGCTGCTGGCCGCCGGCACCCGCTGGCGTGGAGGGGATCCGCGTCCCGCGCGTGAGAGCGCCGATGTCCGGCGGGTCGAAGCCGCGGCTCTCGCGGCGCTCGGCGCGGACCGCTACGAGTCCGAGCGTGCCCAGGGTTCCGGCTACACCAAGGAAGAGGCCCTGAGCGACCTGGCCGAAGCGCTCAAGGTGTACGCCGACGAGTAGGTGCCGGCGTTCACCGGCACAGGAATCTGGACTCCGCCCAGTCCCCGAGCGCCGCCGAGCCGAACGGTGTGCGGGGTTCGACGACGAGCCGGATCGTCCGGTGGCCGGTGAGGTTCACATGGACGGGGACCGCCCGGTCACCGCCCGCGATCAGCGGTGACTGCCACAGGGGGGATCCGTCCGCGTAGACGGTGAACCGCATCCTGCCCAGGCCCATCGTGAGGTCGTCGACGCCGACCATCGCGTCGTACGCGCTGCAACTGCGGTTGAGGTCGATGGTGACGGAGGACTGGCCGTGGACGGTCACTCCGTCCGTGTACCGGGTGTCCGCGATCTTCATCTCGTTGCGCTGCCAGACCCAGTTGCTCTCGCCCAGTCGCATCTCCGGCTCGGTGTGGTCGCCGCTGACGTCGTACTCCAGCTCGCTCCACCGGTAGACGGTCGGGGCGGGCGGGGGAGGCGTCGGGGCCGGCGGGGGCTTCGGCTCGGCCTTGGTCGGGGTGGGCTTCGGAGCCGGGGTCGGGGTCGGGGTCGGAACCGGTCTCGGCGCGGAGGGCGGGTTGGGAGTCGCCCTGGGCGTCGGCTTCGGGGTGGGCTTCGGTGCTGTCGAGGGGGGTGGGGTGGGTGTCGGTCTGTGGACCACCACCGGCGGATTCGGCGCGGGCTCCTTCTTGGGCGGCTTCGGCGACGGCACCGGCGCTTCGACGGCGGGTGAGGCGGCCGGTCCGGCCTCGGGGCGCCGGGCGGGGCTGTCGTTGCCGACCAGGGCGAGTGCCACGGCCGCCGCGGCCACGGCGACGACACCCGCCGCGATACCGGCCTTGACCGGTGCGCCGATTGCCTCGGAGGCCGCGGCACCGCCTCCGGCGCTCGCTCCTCCCGAGCCGCCGCCCGCCGTGGCTGCCGCGCCCGCGGCGCCCGCTCCGGCACCACCGGCGATGAGTGCGACGGCCTTCGCATAGCCGGCGGTCCCGAACCAGCCGATGACCGCGACCGGCACGACCGCGGGGATCCCGCCGGCGACTTCCTTGATCTGGCCCGCGGCCAGGCGGCACCTGGCGCACTCCTCCAAGTGCTTGCGCAGCCCCCGTTCGGCCCGGGTGCGCAGGCCGCCGCGCGCGTAGGCGCCGAGCCGGTCGGCGTAGCGCGCGCACTCCTCGTCCATCGTGAGCGTGGTGCTGACGTGCGCCTGGAGATAGGCCTGTTTGAGGCCCTCGCGGGCGCGACTGGCGAGCACGCGGGTGCCGTTGGCGTCGAGGCCGAAGAGCGTGGCCACCTCGCTCGGGGACTCGTCCTCGACCTCGGTGTGCCACAGCACGGCCTGCCAGCGCTCAGGCAGCGAGCGGAAGGCTTGCATGGCCATGGACTGTTCGGCCTCGTGCATCGCCCTTACGTCCGCGCCGAGGTCGAGGGTGTCGTCGTCGGAGACCTCGGAGCGGCGGGCGGCCTGTGCGGCGAACACCGCGAAGTCGTCGACCAGTTGTTCCCGTTTGGCCGTCTTCGTCCAGTTCGCGGCGACCCGGCGGACGGTGGTGAGGAGATACGCGCGCACGGCGTGCTCGGGACCACTGCCGCCGCGTACGGCCTGAAGCATGCGGGCGAAAACCTCGGCCGTGAGGTCGTCGGCGGTGTGGGAATCACGGCAGCAGGTGCGGGCGTAGCGCCGGACGGCTTCGGCGTGCCGGCGGTACAGCTCCTCGTACGCGGAGTCGTCGCCCGCGCGCATCCGCTCGATCAGGCCGGTGTCGGGAGGCGGCGGTTCCACCGGGGGCGGCAGAACGCTGCCCTCGCGCCGGTCGAACCGGTCGCGCTGCGAAGGCACGCTGGGGTCGGCCGCTTGGGCGTCCGAGGAAGCACCGGTGCCGCCGAAAGCGTGCGCGTCACCGGGCAGGGCGCCCGGCGGAGGGAATTTCGGGCTTCCGCCGTGCGGGCTTCCGCCGTGCGGGCCGCCCTGGCTCGGCACCTGCCGCGACGGTGAGCCGCCGGTTTCCGTGCCGCCGTCGGGACCACCGTCACCGAGTGACTCGTCCCGCCCGTCAAAGCTCATCGCGGAAAGCCCCCGCCTGCACACTCGGACCGAATACCGGGACAGAGTGTCACAGGCTCCCCGAGCGGGACCTCCTTGTCCGGACCAACCACTCGTCCGAGGGGATTTGTCGCTCGGGAGTACTAACCATCACCCGTTCGGGGAATGCTCAATAGCCGTCTTCCGCTCGGGAGTTGCCGTTCTGTGGCGGAATGACGGAATGACCGCTGGGTGGTGTGGTGGACCGAGGTTCCCGGTGCGCGAGTGGCATCCACTCGCGCCCGGGAACACCTTCGTACTCGGCGACACCCCCGCGACTGGAAGGCATCCGTGTCGAGCCGGCCTCCGGTCCGGTTCACGCCGGACGCGAGCGCAGGCCCTCCAGCAGGATGTCCAGGAGCCGTGCCGAGGCCGCCGCCTGCTGGGCCGCGTCCGGCAGCGAGGGCGCCGCCGTCGCGATGACCAGCAGCACGTCCGCCACGGTGACATCGGCGCGCAGCTCGCCCGCCGCGCGTGCCCGGTCCACCAGCCGGCCGACCACTTCGAGCAGGGCCGCCGCGCCGGCGTCGTCCACCGCCGCGATCACCTGCTCGTCCTCGTGCGTGGGCCGCTGCTCCACGAGCCTCAGCTCGGGGGCGAGCTGGGACCGCTGCTGCGGCACCCGCGCCCCGTCCGCCTCGGCCCCGTCCTCCGCGACGCCGACCCTCAGCACCTGCGGCGGCAGCAGCCGTCCGGCGCCCGAGGCCACCGACGTCCGCAGGAAGCGCGAGAGCGCCGACCACGGTTCGTCCTCCTGGCCGAGCGCGGCGCGAGCCTGGTCGGTCAGCCGGGAAGTCTCCTCCTCGGCTATCCGGCGCACCAGGACGTCCTTGCTCGGGAAGCGTCGGTACACCGTGCCGACGCCGACCCTCGCGCGCCGTGCGACGTCTTCCATCGGCGCGCCGTATCCCAGCTCGCCGAAGACCTCGCGCGCCGCGCGCAGTACGTGCTCCAGATTGCGCTGTGCGTCCACGCGCAACGGCGTCGTGCGCGATCCGTCAACCGGACCGCGGCCGTTGCCGCCCGTCGCCGCGCCGATCGCACCACCTGGTGCGATGGCGGACGCGGATGACCAATGAGAGTCCTGAATGTGCATAAGCGTTCCCCCGGTAATGACGTCTCCCCCCGGAGACTCTCCCCGCCATTGATGGCCGGAGCGTGTGGAACAAGCTTGTGCACGAGCCCGTCGTACGGACTCGCCGAGCGCATCCCCCTACACCCCGTCGTCCCACGAACATAGTTGAGAGGGGGTCAATTCAGAAGGGGCAGGTTCCGCACGGAGCGCCCCCCGATCGGAGTACGGGCCGGTTACGTCCCGGTTGCGCCCCCTCCGAGTACCCCCCTCGCCCACCCTGACCTGCGCTTTCTCTCTGGACTCAGGCAAATCGGCCAACCCTGCACGTTGTCGGCGAGCGGTCACACAATTTGCTGGGGCTGTGGACAAACTCCGGAGAGGGGTGCGTCATGGGATGGTGAAGGAACGTGCGCGCATTCTCATTGTCGGCGGCGGCTACGTCGGGATGTACACCGCTCTGCGCCTCCAGAGGCAGTTGAAGCCCGAACTGAAGAGGGGCGAGGTCGAGATCACGGTCGTCTCGCCCGACCCTTATATGACGTATCAGCCGTTCCTTCCCGAAGCCGCCGCGGGCTCGATCTCGCCGCGCCATGTGGTCGTTCCGCTGCGCCGGGTCCTCGGCCAGTGCCGGATCGTCATCGGCGAGGTCCAGTCGATCGACCACGCCAAGCGCACCGCGACGCTCACCACGCTCGCCACCGAGGAGGAGGGCGCGGGCGCGGAGCAGATCACGTACGACGAACTCGTGCTCGCCCCCGGCTCGATCGCGCGCACCCTGCCGATCCCCGGGCTCGCCGAGTACGCCATCGGTTTCAAGACGGTCGAGGAAGCCATCGGCCTGCGCAATCACGTCATCGAGCAGATGGACATCGCCTCCTCCACCCGTGACCCCGCGATCCGCGACGCCGCCCTGACCTTCGTCTTCGTAGGCGGCGGTTACGCCGGCGTCGAGGCGCTCGGCGAGCTGGAGGACATGGCCCGCTACACCGCGCGGTACTACCACAACATCAAGCCCGAGGACATGAAGTGGATCCTCGTCGAGGCCTCGGACCGGATCCTGCCCGAGGTCGGCGAGGAGATGGGCAGGTACACGGTCACCCAGCTGCGCCGCCGCAACATCGACGTACGCCTGGAGACCCGCCTCAACAGCTGCGCGGACCGGGTCGCGGTCCTCAGTGACGGCGCGCGCTTCCCGACGCGCACCGTCGTGTGGACGGCCGGCGTGAAACCGCACCCGATCCTCGCCGAGACCGACCTCCCCCTGAACGAACGCGGCCGGCTCAAGTGCACCCCCCAGCTCGCCGTCGACGGCGCCCCGCACGCGTGGGCCGCCGGGGACGCCGCCGCCGTTCCCGACGTGACCGCGAAGCCCGGCAAGGAGACCGCGCCCAACGCCCAGCACGCCGTCCGCCAGGCAAAGGTCCTCGGCGACAACCTCGCGCACACCCTGCGCGGCGAGCCCCTGGAGACGTACTCCCACAAGTACGTCGGCTCCGTCGCGTCCCTCGGGCTGCACAAGGGAGTCGCACACGTCTACGGGCGCAAGCTGAGGGGCTATCCTGCCTGGTTCATGCACCGCGTCTACCACCTCAGCAGGGTGCCGACCTTCAACCGCAAGGCCCGTGTACTCGCCGAATGGACCCTGGCGGGTCTCTTCAAGCGGGAGATCGTGTCCCTCGGTTCGCTCGAACACCCCCGTGCGGAGTTCGAACTGGCGGCCGGTGGAAAGCCTCCTACCGACCCGAAGGGGTCGTCCTGACCGGACCGAGGAACTCCACCGGCAGGGACGGCGTCTGACGGATGTCGGCCCGGTCGGTCAGACTGCCAGACAGGTCCACGACTTTGGGCGGGTGAACCGCTCGCCCTTCTAACACGAGGCTTTCCCCACTGTGAACTTCACGCGCTGGAGCGCCCGGCTCCCCGGAACGCAGCGCCGCGCCGCAGCGCGGACCGAGCACACGGCCGCGCATACGGCCGCCCCGGACCGGCGCGGGGAAGGCTCCGTCCCGGCGGCCCGCGTCGAGCAGCTGACCGACGACATGCCGCCCGGGCTCGCCGTCGACGAACTGCCGGTGCGCGCTGTCCTCGACCGCGTCCCCGCGCTCGTAGCGCTCGTGCACGGTCCCGAGCACCGCGTCTCCTACGTCAACGACGCCTACTCGGCGGCCTTCGGCGCCCGTCCCGTCGGCCTGCCCGCGCGCGAGGCACTGCCGGAACTGGGCGAGCTCGGCCTGCTGCCGCTCCTCGACCAGGTCCTGCGCAGCGCCAAGCCCCGCACCGTCAAGTCCCGCAAGGTGTCGACCGGCCGCTCCTACACCTTCACCTGCACCCCCGTCGACGCTTCTCCGGAGGACCACGGCCGCGGCGTACTCGTCTTCGCCACCGACGTCACCGATCACGCGGAGGCCGCCGAGCGGCTGCGCGCCAGCGAGCGCCGCCAGCGCGAGACCGCCGTCACCCTCCAGCGCTCCCTGCTCCCGCAGGAGTTGGAGGAGCCCGACGACCTGCGCGTCGCCGCCACCTACCTGCCCGGCGGCACGGAGGCGGCGGTCGGCGGCGACTGGTACGACGTCATCACCCTCGGCGGCGGCCGCACCGCGCTCGTCATCGGCGACGTCATGGGCCGCGGGGTCCGCGCGGCGGCCGTCATGGGCCAGCTGCGCACCGCCGTCCGCGCGTACGCCCGTCTCGACCTGCCGCCGCACGAGGTCCTCCAGCTCCTCGACGGCCTCGCCACCGAGATCGACGCCAACCAGATCGCCACGTGTGTGTACGCCGTCCACGACCCGAACGAGGGCCGGCTGGTGTACGCCTCCGCCGGCCACCTGCCCATCCTCGTCCGCGACGAGAACGGCACCATCCACCGTGCCGACGAGCCGACCGGGCCGCCGCTCGGCACCGGCGGCTGGCTGCACGCCTCCGGCTCGGTGCCTCTCGGCCCCGGCTCCACCGCGGTCCTCTACACGGACGGGCTGGTCGAGCGCCGCGACGAGGACCTCGACGAGGGCATCGCCTCCCTGGAGCGCGCCCTGGCAGGCGCCACGGGCACCCCCCAGGTGATCTGCGACCGTCTGGTCCGCGCGGCCGGCGTCACCGCCGACCACGACGACGACGTCGCCGTCCTGGTCCTTCAGCACCCCTCCCGTACGGGCCCCGACGGCGAGCTCTTCCGTAACGCCGCCCTGGAACTGCTCGGTGGAGTGGAAGCGGCCCCACGCGCGCGTGCCTTCGCCTCCGGCGTGCTGGCCAGCTGGCGCTTCCCGGCCGATCTGCACGACCTCGGCGTCCTGGCCGCCAGCGAACTCGTCGCCAACTCGCTCCAGCACGGCACGCCGCCGATGCGGCTGCGACTGCGCCGTACCGACCGCCGCCTGATCATCGAGGTCACCGACGGAGACGACCACCTCCCGCGCCGCCGCCGAGCCGAACCCGCCGACGAAGCGGGCCGCGGCATCGCGATCGTGGCCACGATCGCCTCCGGATGGGGCTCCCGCCGCACACCGGGCGGCGGCAAGGCGGTGTGGTGCGAGTTCGCGCTCCCGCGCACGGGGAGCTGAATCCGGGCGCCTGATGCCGGGGACCGACTCGAGCGCCGAATCCGGAGGTGAACCAGGGTCTGGATCCGAAGACGGACCAGGGTCTGGATCCGGGGGCGAATCCGGACGCCCGGACGCCTCAGTTCGGGCGACGCCCGGCCCCCGCTTCCTCCGGCCCGCACCCCGATCCTTGTTGTCCTCCGGCCCCACCGCGCGCGTCCTCTGGCCGACCGGGCCGCCCGGTGCTAAGAGCTCCCCATGGCAGACGAATCGGGCTTTCAGCTCAACGGAAGTGCTCCCGAGCGCTACGAGCAGTACGCCGCGCCGTTCATGTCGCCCTTCGTGGACGCGATCCTGGACGCGGTCGACCTGTTCCCCGGCGCAAAGGTGCTCGACCTGGCCTGCGGCACCGGCTTCGCGGCCCGTGCGGCGGCGGCCCGGGTCGGCCCCGCGGGCCGGGTCTCGGGGGCGGACGTCAACGCGGGCATGATCAGGGTGGCCGGAGAGCACGCACCCCGCATGTATCCGGACATCGAGTTCACCGTCGCCCCCGCGGACAAGCTCCCCTATGAGGACGCGGCCTTCGACGCGGTCGTCTGCCAGCAGGGCGTCCAGTTCTTCCCCGACCTGGACGCCGCCTTCGCCGAGACGGCCCGCGTGATCCGCCCCGGCGGCCGCTTCGCCGCCACCGCCTGGGCCGCCCGGGAATCGATCCCTTACTTCGTCGCCCAGTACGAGGCCGTCGCGGAGTACGGGGGCCCCGAGGTCGCCGCGGACTACGAGGGAGCCTTCTCCGGCACGCCCGAGCGCCTTTCCGCCGCGCTGCGAGGCGCCGGCTTCCACGACGTCACCGTCCACCAGGTCGGCTTCGGCATCGCCTTCCCGCCCCTCGCCGGGTACGCCCCCGGCCAGCTCTCGTCCACATCCTGGGGGCAGGCGATCGTCGACACCGCGGGCGAGGACGCCCTCCTCCGCGCGGGCCGGGCCATGCACACCCGCCTCGCCGACCGCACCGCCCCCGACGGCAGCGCGACCCTCCCCTTCACCGCCAACCTGCTGACCGGCGTCCGCTGAGACCCGCGACCGCGCACACGGAACGGCCGCCACCACGTCGCAACGTGATGGCGGCCGTCGTACGTTCGCCTGTTCCTGCTGCGCCAAGTCCGTCAGCCCGGCCGTCAGGCGCTCGCCGGCACCGGTTCCGCCGGAGCCCCGCCCTGCGCGACCACCCGGCTCCTCGCGAGCGACGGCTGATTCTGTACGGGGGTGAGCTGCCGCCCGAGCCGCACGGCCAGGAAGGTGATCCCGAGCGAGAAGAGCAGGAACGTCGCGATGTACGGGCCGTGCAGCGAGGCCCCCATCGGGCCGCCCACCGCCGGACCGATCGCCAGCGCGAGCTGCTTCACCAGGGCGAAGGCGGAGTTGTACTGACCCGCCATGCCCGACGGCGCCAGATCGGCGACCAGAGGAGCGATCGTCGGCGACAGCATCGCCTCACCGAGCCCGAAGAGTGCGTACGTCGAGACGAAGGCCGCCGTGGCCATGGTCTGGCTGCCGTGCCCGAGGCCCGCGTACCCGGCCGCCACCCACGCGAAGGCCCAGATGAGCCCGACCGCGGCGATCACCCGGGACCGCTTGCGGCGCTCGACGAACTTCAGCACCGCGAACTGCGCGACCACGATCATCGCCGTGTTCGCCGCCATCGCCGTACCGAGCGCGGACGTGGAGATCCCGGCCGCCTCCACGCCGTACGCGGAGAGACCCGACTCGAACTGCCCGTAGCAGGCGAAGAACAGCACGAAGCCCAGCACGGACAGCTGCACCATGGCCCGATTGCCGAGGAGCTGCTTCCAGCTGCCGCCCCTGGCCTGCGGTGTGTCCCCGTCGATCCGCGGAGCGTGCGGCATCCGCACGGTCGCCATCAGGACGACCAGCACCAGGAACATCGCGGCTTCGATCGCGAACAGCAGCGTGAACGAGCTCGCGCGGTTCGGGTCGACGATGTGACCGCCGATGAGACCGCCGACACCGAGGCCCAGGTTCTGCAGGAAGAACTGCGTCGCGAAGGCGCGCGACCGGGTGTCCGCCGTGGAGCAGTCCACGATCATCGTCGCGAGCGACGGCTGCATCACGGCCTGACCGGCACCGAGCGCGGCCGCCGACAGCACCACGGTCGTCGCGCTGTCCGCCAGCCCGAGGCTCAGCGCCCCGAGCGCGGCGGTGACCAGAGCGGTGAGCAGAACCGGCAGCGGGCCGCGCCGGACGATCGCCCGCCCGGCGAACGGCAGCACGACGAGAGCGGCCACGGCGAAGACGGCGAGCGCGACGCTCGCCGTCATGGAGCCGAGTCCCCGCACCTGCGCCACATAGACGTAGAGGAAGGGGACGGTAAAGCCGAGCCCGAACGCGCTGAGTGCGTTGCCCACGTGGATTCGGCGCATCGCTGCGCCCATCGCCCTGGTCACTTTCACCTGCCTTGGTCGTGAAGCCGTCCCGGCCCACCCGTGCCCGGCACCGTGTTCGTGACACGTTCCCTGTGCATGGATGCAAGCCTGAAGACTTCGAAGCTAAAATTAGAAGTTGAACTGTACACCTCGAAGGACTTCGACGCCAAGCGGTGTCATGCGATACTCGGGCCATGGGCGACACCCCCGGCGTCAGTGAGCCGACACTCGAAGAACAGATCGCCGCCTACCAGCGCGAGTTCCAGGACCTCGACCCCCAGGTCGAGAAGATCGTCTCGGCGCTGTCCCGCCTGAACCGGCGGATGAATGTCGCCTACGGCCGCCAGACCGCCGCACTCGGCATCAGCAATGCCGAGTGGGAGGTCCTGAAGGCGCTCGTCCTCGCCGGTGCCCCGTACCGCCTCGGCCCGAGCGAACTCGCCAAGCGCCTCGGCCTCACCCCGGCCGCCATGACCCACCGCATCGACCGCATGGTGGGGGAGGGGCTGGTCACCCGGGAGCGCGACGAGTCCAACCGCGTGCGCGTCATCGTCGAGCTGACGGGCGAGGGCCGCGAGAAGTGGCTCGAGGCGATGCGCCTCGCCACGGTCTTCGAGGAGGACCTCCTCCAGGACCTGTCCAACGAGGACCGGAGCGTTCTGGGCGAGGTCCTGACCCGTCTTCTGCGACGGGTGGAGGACGCCCAGCCGGACGCCGGCGGCCGGCTCAGCGACCTCGATTAAAGATCTTGACAGGGGAGGTTGACACTGCCCTGGCGGATCCGTAAGGTTCTTCGAGTTGCCACGGGGCCGTAACGGTTCTGCGACAGCACCTCTGCCGCTTGATGCGGCAACTCAAACCACCAGCACGATCTCCCAACCGGGGCGAATTCGGCGTGCCCGAATTCAATTCGATTTGGGTGCGGCGGCCCGATTAGGAACTGCCGAGAAGATCCGCTAAAGTTTGAGACGTCGGAACGGCCCAACGGCCGAGAAGACAAGCCCCGCTGACTGGGGGTCAGGCCCGAAAGGATCTGATAGAGTCGGACTCGCCGGAAAGGGAAACGCGGAAGCGGGAACCTGGAAAGCACCGAGGAAATCGGATACGGAAAC
>NZ_JBSFYW010000113.1:0-14247 GCF_053599975.1 Streptomyces sp. NPDC005141
TACGTCCGGATCGAGCAGCGGTTCCCTCCTGGACCCACGTCTGATCCAGCGGCGACGGACTGGGATGTACCGGCACGGCCCCGACCCACCCACCGGACCGCACCCGGGATCCGGACCCCACCCGACGCCGGCACGAGCGCACCCGCACCCCTGTCCGGACGCCTCCGGCAGACGACCCTCAACGCCGAGGCCCGCGCGGCGCAGGCGGCGGAGGCGGCGGAGGTCCGTCGTTCGACGAGGGCGGACCGGACGGCGGGGGAGGAGGCGGCGGAGACCCGTCCTGCCTCCGCTTCGGCGCGGGCCCGATCGGCCCCACCACAGTGGGCGCCCCGTAGACATCACCGGGTGCCGGCCCCCGATCCTCCGGCTCCCGCAACTCGTCCGGGACCCTCAGATACGGATTGGTGTCCGGGTTGGGCGCCCGGTACGACCGCCGAGGCCGATACGGCCCAGCACTCCCATCGGCCCCCGCCCCCGCATCAGCACCCAAACCCGCATCCGACCCCGCAACCACCCCACTACCCGCACCGACACCAACACCCTCAAGCCCCCCGGCCCCCCCAAGCCCCCCACCCCCCAAGTCACCCCGTGCCAACCCAGCAGCCCTCCGCCCCGCAGCCCCACTCGCACAGGCCAGCAACGCCCCCACCGCACCCGCCCCCGCCCCCCACGCGGCACCGAACAGCAACGCCACCCCCAGCCGCCCGCGCAACTCGATCCCCGCCCCGAACGCGTCGAACCCCAGCACGGACAGGGAGGCGTCCACCGACACCTCCGTCAGCCACGCGAGCAGCGGCAGCGCCAGCGCCGTCACGACCCCGAGCCGCAGTGCGCAGCGCCCCCCGAACCGCAGCGCACTCCCACCCCGTACATCTGAGGCACCCGGTACTCCCGCAACGGTGGCACTCCCGGCCCGTACAAATGGCGTACGCGCCGCAGTCAGGACGCCCGCGTACAGCATCATGAGCGCGGCAGCGACCCCCAACAGCCATACGCGCCCGTCGAGTTCGGCGAGCCGCCCGAGCGTCACGGGCCGGTCGGTGTCGACGGCCAGCAGCTTGTCCAGGGGGTCGGGCAGCAGCTTGGCGAGTTCACCCGTCGCCTTGCCGTCCCAGGGCACGAGGAGCCCGACGGGGATGCCCAGCCACACACCGTTGGGCGCACCGAGCAGCGCCGCTCCCGCGATCCGCTTCGGATGGTCGTCACCGATCGCCGCGTACGCCGCCGCCGCGAGGCCCGCCAGGACCGCGACCAGCATGACCGCGACGAGCGAGGAGACGGCCGGCCGCACCGCGCGGTGCACGGCGTCCCAGCCGCGGGGCAACGGAGTACGCCGGGAGGCCAGCAGGGCGATCAGCAGGACCCCGGCGGCCCACGCGGCCCCGCCGAGCAGCGTAGGCGCGGTGTCCACGGAGAAGCCCACCGCCGCCTTCGCGTCCACCAGGTCGCCGATCTTGTCGGGCAGCAGACCGCCCAGATCCCCGAGCCCGCCCGGGAGTTTGTCCGTGATGTCCCCGAGCCCGCCGCCACCGCCGGTGACCTTGTCGAGCCCGAGCTGCCCGCCGTCGATCGTGATGACGTCGTGGCCGGCCCAGGCGAGCCCGCCCAGTGTCGCGACGAAGAGGACGATCACCGAGCCGGCCCGCGCCAGGAGTTCGGCGGGCGTGATGACAACTCCGGCCCCGCGCAGGGACCGCAGGAAGAACCACGACATGAGCAGCGCGCCGACCAGCCCGACGCCCAGTGGCGTGATCTGGATGGCGGTGTGCGCCTCCGCTCCCTTCAGGCCGAAGGCCGAGACGTCGCCGGACGGCGTCACCGCACCGCCCGCCCCAAGGGCCACCACCGCGGCGGTCATCGGGCCGAGCGAGGCCGTCGCATCGGCCCCGAGCAGGTGCAGACCGAGCGCGGCGGTGCCCGCCATGCCGATCAACGCCCAGCTCACGGAGGCGATCGCGGACAGCAGGACATCCCCCCACGGCACACTCCTGGTACTCCTGGTGCTCCCGCCGTGTTGCGTCGTTCCGATGCTCATCGCAAGACCCCCCGATCCGCGCGGCGGCGATCCCCGCGTATGTCCCCCTCGCGTGGGATTACCACTCTCCGGGCCGGTTTCAACCTCGTCAACGGAAACGGGCAACTCGCCCGTACCCATCCTTCACATGGCCCGACTTTCGGTCAGGGGGCCTCTACTGAAATAGTTCCCCACGATGTTCGACATCCCTAGACTCCCTGTGATGGGGGTAACTCGGGGGACAACTCAGTGGGGCTGGAGTGCCGGAACTCGTACTGGAATTGAATGGACGGACCTGGACGCTCGATGCGACCAGGCCCTACGCCCTCGGACGTGATCCGCAGGGGGACATCGTGCTCGAGGACGCCAGGGTCTCCTGGCGTCACGCCACGATCAGCTGGAACGGCCGTAGCTGGGTCATCGACGACCACGGGAGCACCAACGGCACGTTCGTACAGGGGCAGCGGATCCACCAGATGGAGATCGGCCCGGGTTCGGCCGTGCACCTCGGCAACGCGACCGACGGACCGCGCCTGAGCTTGTCCGGCGCGGCGGCCTCGGTGGCGCAGCCGCAGCAGCAGCCGTTCGCGGCTCAGGGCGCCGGCCCCGGCTGGGCTCAGCAGCCGACGCCGCAGTCACCGGAGCAGGCCCGCAGCCCGCAGCAGGCGGCGGGCATCCCGCAGCAGCAGGGACCCGGTGGTGGCGCGGGGGCGCCGCCGGTCTACGGCGACCGCAGCCCGACGACCTTCCACCAGTTCTCGCTGGGCCGCGTGATGCGCATCGGCCGTGCGCTGGAGAACGAACTGGTGGTCTCCGACCTCCAGGTCTCCCGCAACCACGCCGAGTTCCACGCGACGCCGGACGGCCGCTTCGAGATCCGCGACCTCGGCTCGCACAACGGCACGTATGTCAACGGTATGCCGATCGCCAAGGGCGGCTCCGCGCTGCTCGGCCCGAACGACATCGTCGGCGTCGGCCACTCGACGTTCCGTCTGGTCGGCGACCGCCTCGAGGAGTTCGTCGACACCGGTGAGGTCTCCTTCTCGGCCCGCCATCTGACGGTCACCGTCGACGGCGGCAAGCAGATCCTCAAGGACGTCTCCTTCGGCGTACCCGAGAAGTCGCTCGTCGCGGTCATCGGCCCGTCGGGCTCCGGCAAGTCGACGCTCCTGAAGGCGCTCACGGGCTACCGCCCCGCCAACCAGGGTGACGTCCTCTACGACAACCGGAACCTGTACAAGCAGTTCGCCGAGCTGCGTCAGCGCATCGGTCTGGTCCCGCAGGACGACATCCTGCACAAGGAGCTGACCGTCAAGAAGGCCCTCAAGTACGCGGCCAAGCTGCGCTTCCCCGCGGACACCACGAGCCAGGAGCGCGAGGCCCGGATCGACGAGGTGCTCCGCGAGCTGAAGCTGGACATCCACAAGGAGAAGAAGATCACTTCTCTCTCCGGTGGCCAGCGCAAGCGTGTCTCGGTGGCCCTGGAGCTGCTCACCAAGCCGTCGCTGATCTTCCTGGACGAGCCGACCTCCGGTCTCGACCCGGGCATGGACCGCGACGTCATGCAGCTGCTGCGCGGCCTCGCCGACGACGGCCGTACGGTCCTCGTCGTCACGCACTCGGTGGCCGAGCTGGCGATCTGCGACAAGCTCCTCGTGATGGCGCCCGGTGGCTCCGTCGCCTACTTCGGTCCGCCGGAGGAGGCGCTGAACTTCTTCGGTTACGAGACCTGGGCCGACGTGTTCTCCGCCTTCGAGAACTACCGCGACTACGACTGGGCGGGCCGCTGGAAGGGCTCGCAGCACTACCAGATGTACGCCGCGGACATCGACGCGGTGGCTCCGCAGTCGACGCAGATGCCGCCCGCGCAGGCGATGAAGCCGCCGAAGCCGCAGAGCTGGGGTTCCCAGCTGATGACGCTGATCCGCCGCTACGCGTCGGTGATCGCGTCGGACAGGGGCTTCCTGGCACTGACGGTGATCCTGCCGGCGGTCCTGGGCTCGGTCAGCCTGCTCATCGACAGCGGCAAGACGCTGCTGGTCAACGACAAGGTGCTGCCCTCGGGCGCCCATGTCGCGAACGGCACGGCCACGACCGTGCTCCTGATCCTCGCGGTCGGCGCTTGCTTCGCGGGCGCCGCCAACTCGGTCCGTGAGCTGATCAAGGAACGGGTGATCTACGAGCGGGAACGCGCGACAGGTCTGTCGCGTTCGGCGTACCTGATGTCCAAGGTGATCGTCCTCGGTGTGATCACCCTGCTGCAGGGCGCTCTGGTCGGTGCCATCGGCTTCGGCAGCCGTGAGGTCCCGTCCGAGGGGCTGATCCTCAAGAGTCTGCCCAAGGTCGAGCTCGCCCTGCCGATCATGGCTCTCGGCTTCGTGTCGATGATGTTCGGACTGATCATCTCGTCGCTGGTGAAGACCGCGGAGAAGACCATGCCGCTCCTGGTCATGTTCGCGATCGTCCAGGTCGTCTTCACCGGCTGCCTGTTCATCCTGAACGGCACCATCGGCGTCAACCAGTTCTCGTACCTGATGCCGGCCCGCTGGGCGGTGGCGGCCTCGGGCGCCACGCTGGACCTGAACAACATCTTCCCGAACCAGGACGACCCGACGAGCACGGACCCGCTCTGGGACCACACGGCGGGGGCCTGGACGATCGACATGATCGCCCTGATCGCCCTCGGTGTGATCTGCGGCTTCTTCGTGGCGCGCTTCCTGCGCCGCCACGAGCCCGAGGTCATGCGCAAGTAGGTGTCCGCGGACGACGCGAGGGCGGCCCCCCGGATGGGGGTGCCGCCCTTCGGCGTCTGTGTCGGAGCTCCGCGCTCGGCCCTCAGTACGCGCTGTTGACGTTGTCCATCGAGCCGTACTTGTCGGCCGCGTAGTTGGCGGCGGCGGTGATGTTGGCGACCGGGTCGTAGATGTTCCACGAGGTACCGGCCACGTGGTAGGCCTTGAACGTCGGCGGGATGACCTGGAGCAGGCCCTTCGACGGGATGCCGTTGATGGCGTTGATGTCCCAGTTGTTGATGGCCATCGGGTTGCCCGAGGACTCGCGCAGGATGTTGCGGTGCAGTCCGTTGTAGGAGCCCGGGATGCCCTTCGCCTTCATGATGTCGAGGGACTCGCGGATCCAGCCGTCGAGGTTGTTCGCGTACGTCTTCGCGGCGACCGTCTCGATCTTGATGCGCTGCGTCGAGCGGCTCGCGGCAGCGGCCTTGGCACGCGAGGCGGCGGCCTTCTTCTTCGCGGTGGCCTGGGCGGCGGCCTTCTTCTTGGCGGCTGCGGCGTCCGCGGCCTTCTTCTTGGCGGCGGCCGTGGCGTCGGCCGCGGCCTTCTTCTTCGCCGCGATGGCCTGGGCCTTCAGGTCGGCGCCGGCCAGCTGGTCGGTGACGCTGGCCTTGACGTCCTTGATCTGCTGCTCGCTGTAGGCGACCTTCGCCGTGGAGACGGCGGCGTCGTTCGTGGTGGTCCGGGAGTTGTCCGGCACCAGGGAGAACGCGAGGGCGGCGGCACCGAGGGTGGCCACACCGGCGATCGAGAGCTTGTGGAGCTTGGTCAGCTTCGGGCTATGTCCAGGAGTGGTGATGTTCTTGGGCATGTCTGATAGACCTCTTCGAATAGCGCGGAGGTCGCTCTTCGTCCCGGTGGGGGACAGTGTGTTTCCGGAACAAACGCCGCGGTGTGAAACCCGCGGCGCTGAGCGACAACGCAATTCTTAGCGGCCGCAAAATGCTGTGGCAAAGGTGTGACCTACGAAGCCGGGTAGTGGAGACGGAAGGTGCAAATCGGGGCAGACTGGCATGTCTTCCCTGTTCACCTTGTCCCTTTTATCTCCTATGCTCCTTCGTACGTGACCTGGACCCTATGCGCGGGCTCACATGGGCCTCGCGTCATTCTGACTCGGAGTTGCGAGAGCAATGCTCAGGGTGAGGGCTCTCCTCCGGGAGGATGAGATGCAGGTCCCCGAACTCGTGCCAGAGGTAGCGCAGGCGCAGCGCTTCCTCGTAGCCACGGTCGACGGCCGCTCCTCCCGCGACCGCCTCCAGCATCAGCAGATGCGAGGCCTCGGGCTCGTGCAGCCCGGTCAGCAGCCCGTCGACGGCCCGTACGCCGCGCTCCGGGGTCACCACGAGAGCGGTCCAGCCCTTCGCCGCCCGGACCAGCCCGTCGGCCCCGGTCGCGGATTCCACGGCCCGCACGGCCGTCGTGCCGACCGCGATGATCCGGCCGCCCCCGGCCCGCGCCGCGTTGATCAGCCGGGCCGACGCCCCCGGCACCTCGTACCGCTCCGGATACGGCGGTTCATGCGCCTCTGCCGACGCGACACCCGTGTGCAGCGTGATCGGCGCGAACTGCACACCCCGGCTCACCAGCTCCGCCACCAGGCGCGCGGTGAAGGGGCGGGCCGCGCTCGGCATCTCGGCGCTCCCCGCGCCGTCGTCCGACGGCAGCGCGAACACCGTCCGGTACACGGACAGCGGCTGGTCCCGTTCCGTATAGGAGTAGCGAATGGGCCGCCCGTACCGCCGCAGCAGCCCCAGCACGTCCGCGTCCGGCAGCCGTCCCCACCACAGCCGCGGACTGCGCGCGGTCAGCGGCTCCTCCAGGAAGAGGCGTACGTCCCCGGGCAGGCGCACCACTGTCCCCGCGGGCCCGCCCGCACGCGCACGCGTGGTCCCTGTTCCGTCGGGATCCCGCAGCTCGACCGCCCACCGCCCGTCATCGCCGCGCGTGGAGAAGTGCACGACCACGCGCGCGCGGCCGATCCGCCCGTCCACGGCCGCCGCCAGGGTGGCCGAGGTGTTGACGATCAGCAGATCCCCGGCGCTCAGCAGCCGGGGCAGCTCCACGAACGCGTGATGCGACACCTCGGTACCGCGCGACACCAGCAGCCGTACGGAATCCCGGTCGCGACCGGGACCGCGCTGCTCGGCGGGCACCCGCGCCGACAACTCCTCCGGAACCGTTCCCCACTCCCGGCCGCGCCCGACCGGAGGGACCCCCATCGCCGTCGTCATCGCCCCTCCAGCAGGGCCGGAGCCGCGAAACGCCCACTGGCCGGCCGCTCCTCGAGCAGGCGCAGAAAGGCCGGCACCACACTGTCCGGCGCGGGCCGCGGATCGTCGTCACCCGGTACGGCCGCCGTATAGAGGTCCGTAGCCATGTCCCCGGGGTCCACGGCCCAGACCCGCAGACCGGGCTCCTCCTCGCCGAGAACGGCCGAGAGATGGTCGAGCGCGGCCTTCGAGGCGCCGTAGCCGCCCCATGTCTCGTACGCCTCCGCCGCGGCGTCCGAACTGATGTCGACGACCGTGCCCGCCCCGGCCGCCCGCAGCAGCGGCAGCGCCTCCTGGATCAGGCCCAGCGCGGCGACCACGTTGACCTCCAGAGCCCGCCGCAGCCCGTCCAGACCCAGTTCCTCCAGACGCACCAGCGGCTCGGCCCCCAGCGCGCTCGCGTTGTTCACCAGAAGGTCGACACCGCCCAGCTTCCGGGCCGCCGCCACCAGCTCGGCACGGTGACCTTCGTCCGTCACGTCCCCGGGCAGGGCCTCCACCCGCGTCCCGTACGCGGACAGTGCCACCGCGGTCTCCTCCAGCACCCCGGCGGTTCTGGCGTCGAGCACCAGATCCCAGCCGCGCTCCGCCAGAGCCGCGCCGAGCGCCCTCCCCAGTCCCTTCGAGGCCCCCGTGATGATCGCTACCGGCATGACAACCGTCCCCTCGTCCTTGGCCCGCCTTCCCGGCGGGTGCCCTCACGGTAGGAACGGGGACCGCCCGGGCGCCTCGTGCGCGGGCCGCAATGATCAGGGGCCCTTCGACCTAGGCCCAATGGCCGGGGCGAGCGCCATCACAGGGCCGATACGCACTGTCACACCCCGCAGGTAGTTTGGGGGTCATGAGCCATGGACCCCGGTCGGGCCTGTACGCGGTGAGCTCCGCGCTGCTGGCCATGAGCAGGCACCTCGAAGTGCGCGACGTCCTGAAGACGATCGTCGCCTCGGCCCGCGAGCTGCTCGACGCGCAGTACGCGGCTCTCGGCGTGCCCGACGACCACGGCGGCTTCGCCCAGTTCGTCGTCGACGGGGTCAGCGACGCCCAGTGGAAGGCCATCGGGCCGCTCCCGCGCCAGCACGGCATCCTCGCCGCGATGCTGCGCGAGGCCCGCCCCGAGCGCCTGGCCGACGTGCGCGAGGACCCCCGCTTCGAGGGCTGGCCCGAGGCCCACCCCGACATGTCCGACTTCCTGGGCCTGCCCATCCGCGACGGCGACGAGATCATCGGCGCGCTCTTCCTCGCCAACAAGCTGCGCCCCGCGGAGGAACACCACCCACACACCGCCGGCCCCCGGCGGGACGGCGGCTGCGGCTTCACCGAGGACGACGAGGAACTCCTCACCATCCTCGCCCAGCACGCGGCGATCGCCCTGACCAACGCCCGGCTCTACGAACGCAGCCGCGAGCTCACGATTGCCGAGGAGCGCTCCCGGCTCGCGCACGAGCTGCACGACGCCGTCAGCCAGAAGCTGTTCTCCCTGCGCCTGACCGCGCAGGCCGCCGCCACCCTCGTCGACCGAGACCCCTCCCGGGCCAAGGGCGAACTCCAGCAGGTGGCCGCGCTCGCCGCGGAGGCCACCGAGGAACTGCGCGCCGCCGTCATCGAGTTGCGCCCCGCGGCCCTCGACGAGGACGGCCTGGTCGCCACCCTGCGCACCCAGATCCAGGTCCTCGACCGCGCCCACTCCGCGCGCGTCACCTTCTCCAGCAACGGTGTACGGGCGCTGCCCGCCTCCCAGGAGGAGGCGATGCTGCGGGTCGCCCAGGAGGCCCTGCACAACGCGCTGCGGCACTCCGGGGCCACCCGCGTCGGCGTCACCCTGGTGCGGCGTGGCCCGGGCGCCGTCCTGCGCGTCACCGACGACGGCAGCGGCTTCGAGCCCACCGCGATACGCAGCGCCGGCCGCCACCTCGGCCTGGTGTCGATGCGGGACCGGGCGAGCGGGGTCGGCGGCACACTCACCGTGGAATCGGCGCCCGGAAAGGGCACCATGATCGAGATGGAGGTCCCTGGTGGCTGACGCAATCAAGGTGCTGCTCGTCGACGACCACCAGGTCGTCCGTCGTGGCCTGCGCACCTTCCTCGAAGTGCAGGACGACATCGAGGTCGTCGGAGAGGCGTCCGACGGTGCGGAAGGAGTCGCCCGCGCCGAGGAGCTGAAACCCGACGTCGTCCTCATGGACGTCAAGATGCCGGGGATGGACGGCATCGACGCGCTGCGCAAGCTCCGCGAACTCGCCAACCCCGCACGGGTGCTGATCGTCACCAGCTTCACCGAGCAGCGCACGGTGGTGCCGGCCCTGCGCGCGGGCGCCGCCGGGTACGTCTACAAGGACGTGGATCCCGACGCGCTGGCCGGAGCCATCCGCTCGGTCCACGCGGGGCACATCCTCCTCCAACCCGAGGTGGCGGGCGCCCTGTTGTCCCAGGAGGAGGTCAACTCGGGTCAGGGGAGGGGTGGTTCACTCACCGAGCGGGAGCGCGAGGTGCTCGGCCTGATCGCGGACGGCCGCTCCAACCGGGAGATCGCCCGCGCCCTCGTCCTCTCGGAGAAGACGGTGAAGACCCACGTTTCGAACATCCTGATGAAGCTCGACCTCGCCGACCGCACCCAGGCCGCGCTCTGGGCCGTACGGCACGGGATGGCGGGCTGATCGTCGAGGGGCCGCCCGCCCGGGGATCAGGCTCCGGCGCATCCCCTCGGCGCACGGGCGGGACGGTGCGACCGGGCGGCGACTCGGAGGGTCCGGCTCCGGGATGAGATTCATACCGTCGTGTGTATGTCACCCGGATGGCGCATCCTCCGGGAGGCTCGGCCGTTCTCCAGTGCGCTGCGGCGATCTGCCGCGGTGTTCGCGAGGAGGGGTTTCGGAAGTGAAGAACCTGAAGAAGGTCACAGCTGTCGCGATGGTGGCCGGTGGCCTGGTCGCCGCCGGTGCGGGCATGGCGTCGGCCACCGACGGCTCGTGGGCGGGCGGCAAGGCCGCGGGCTCTCCGGGGGTCGTCTCCGGCAACGTCGTCCAGGCGCCGGTCCACATCCCGGTGAACGCGGTGGGCAACAGCGTGAACGTCATCGGCGTCCTGAACCCGGCCTTCGGCAACCTCGGTCTCAACCGCTGAGGTTCCCCGCCGGAACGCTCACGACCACCGGCCTTCCGGGACTCCCCGGGAGGCCGGTCGGGTTGTCGGCTCATCGGCTGACTGAACCGGACGGGGCAATCGGAACGGCCTTCCCGTGCCGTCCCCGACTCCCCGGCGTTGCTCAGCGTACGACCCGCGGCCGGGTCGGATTCACAGACGCAAGAGGAGCATTTCCCATGAACATCGCCAAGAAGGCCGCCCTGGCCATCACCGTCGCCGGTATCGCCGCGGGTGCCGGTGCCGGTGCCGCTGTCGCCGACGCGGGTGCCAAGGGCGCGGCCGTGAAGTCGCCGGGGGTCGTCTCCGGCAACGTCGTCCAGGCGCCGGTCCACATCCCCGTCAACGTCGTGGGCAACACCGCCAACCTCGTCGGTGTCCTGAACCCGGCGTTCGGCAACACGGGCGTGAACGACTGACGCACCACCAGCAGTAAGGGCCCCGCGAACGGAAACGATTCGCGGGGCCCTTCCGCGTCCGCGCCGTCCCGAGCCCCGGCCCACCCCCGGCCGGGACTCCCCGCACTTCTTCCGGACCACGCGAAGCGTCCGAGCCCCCGGGCCGCCCGCGCACCCACGGAGCCGAAGCCGCCCGAAGCGCGAGAGCCTCGAGCGCCCGTGGCGGCCGTAGCGCCCGAGGCACCGGACCGCGGAGACCAGGAGCCGAGGGTGCAGGCACGGGCGTCAGGCAGCGGTCAGCGCACCCCGCGCTCCCGCTCCTCCACGAACGCGTTGTACGCCGCCACCTGAGCCCGCCGGGCCGTCCGCTCCACCGGCCGCAGGGCCTCGGCGCGAGCGGCCATCTCCGACGCGCTCACCGCCCCGCCGTGCCCGCTGTCGTACGCGACGGAAATCAATGTCCCGACGCGCTGAGCCAGCTCCAACACGCGCACCGCACGCGGCGGGTACCCGGGGGCCAGCAGCTCCCGACCCCGTTCCGCCCGTGCCCGGTACGCCTCGATCGCCGCCTCCGCGACCGGCCCCGACCCGGCCACGTCCAGCCGCGACAACACCTCCGTCGCCTCGCGGAGGGCCTCCGCCAGCTCCCGCTCGGCCTCCCCGAGCGAAGGTACATCGGCGGGCGGCGCCTCCCGTACGGCGAGGCAGTGCCAGACGACCTCGACGTGCACATCGCCGGCGGGCCCGGCCTCGTACACCTCCGGCACGAACCCCAGCGCCGCTCCGTGGCAGACCACGGCCTCCTCGGCGTCGAGAGCGCGCGCGTTGAACGCGGGCGGGCCGCTGAGCCCGAGCGGATGCCCCGGCGCGGGCAGCGCGACCCGCAGCCCGGTCACCCCGAGCGTGCGCAGCCGGCCGAGGGCGAGCGTGAGCCCGACGGGCCCCGACTCGCCCGGCAACCCCTCGACCCGGTGCACCGCGTCGTCCCCGACGATGGCGAGCACGGCGTCGTCCGGAGAAACAAGTCCGGCCAATAGGGCATTTCCCCATGGGGCCAGTTGTCCTGAGCGTGGTTCCGAGAGCATGCCCCCACCCTAAGGACCGGCCGATGGATCGGTGTGGCCGACCGGTGGCGTAGGTTTTCCCTGGGGGCTGCGTCCACAGACGTAAGCGACGGCCGAGACTGCAATGGGAGACAACGCGCTCATGAGCGATGTACTGGAGCTGGAGGACGTATCCGTGGTCCGCGAGGGCCGGGCTCTGGTGGACCAGGTCTCCTGGTCGGTCAAGGAGGGGGAGCGCTGGGTCATCCTCGGTCCCAACGGCGCCGGGAAGACCACTCTCCTGAACGTCGCCTCCAGTTACCTCTTCCCCAGCTCGGGCACCGCCACCGTCCTCGGCGAGACCCTCGGCCAGGTCGACGTCTTCGAGCTGCGCCCGCGCATCGGCATCGCCGGTATCGCGATGGCCGAGAAGCTCCCCAAGCGCCAGACGGTCCTGCAGACGGTTCTCACCGCCGCGTACGGCATGACCGCCGGGTGGCACGAGGACTACGAGGACATCGACGAGCGGCGCGCCCGCGCCTTCCTCGACCGCCTCGGCATGAGCGACTACCTGGACCGCAAGTTCGGCACCCTCTCCGAGGGTGAGCGCAAGCGCACCCTGATCGCCCGCGCCCTGATGACCGACCCCGAGCTGCTGCTCCTCGACGAGCCCGCGGCCGGCCTCGACCTCGGTGGCCGTGAGGACCTCGTGCGCCGCCTCGGCCGCCTCGCCCGCGACCCGATCGCCCCCTCCATGATCATGGTCACGCACCATGTCGAGGAGATCGCCCCCGGCTTCACCCACGTCCTGATGATTCGTCAGGGCAAGGTGCTCGCCGCCGGCCCGCTCGAGCTCGAACTCACCTCGCGCAACCTCTCCCTCTGCTTCGGCCTCCCGCTCGTCGTCGAGCAGGTCGGCGAGCGCTGGACCGCGCAGGGCCTGCCGATGGCCTGAACGGCCGTGGCACGCGGACGCGCACCCCTCACTCGGCGTACCCGACTTGATCGCGCGCTCTGTCCGCCGGGGGAGCGCGGTCCTACCATGACCATGTGAACGACATCAACGCATGGGTGTGGTGGCTGGTCGGCGCGGCCGGACTCGGCATTCCGCTCGTGGTGACCGCGATGCCGGAGTTCGGCATGCTCTCCGTGGGCGCCGTCGCAGCCGCGGTCGCGGCGGGTCTCGGCGGCGGTGTCGTCGTCCAAGTCCTGGTCTTCGTGGCCGTGTCGGTCGCGCTCATCGCAGTCGTACGCCCCATCGCCGCCCGGCACAGCGCGCAACGCCCTCAACTCGCCACCGGCGTAGAAGCGTTGAAGGGAAAGCAGGCCATCGTCCTGGAACGCGTGGACAGTTCGGGCGGCGGCCGCATCAAGCTAGGCGGAGAGATCTGGTCGGCGCGCGCCCTCGACGCCGGCCAGGCCTACGAGGAGGGTCAGGAAGTGGACGTCGTGGACATCGACGGAGCCACGGCGATCGTCATGTGACCTCGCACAACGCAAGTGAACCGAACGCCCCACGTGGTAGACGACGTTCTGTCACACTCGTCCAGCAAGATCTTCAACTGCCATAAGATCTTTCGGAATTACCGAGTGGAGAAGGGTACGGGGAGCATCGATGGAACCGATCATCATCGTCCTGATCATTCTGGTGGTGTTGGTCTTCATCGCCCTGATCAAGACCATCCAGGTCATCCCACAGGCCAGCGCGGCCATCGTCGAGCGCTTCGGCCGCTACACGCGCACACTGAACGCCGGCCTCAACATCGTCGTCCCGTTCATAGACTCGATCCGCAACCGCATCGACCTGCGTGAACAGGTCGTCCCGTTCCCGCCGCAGCCGGTGATCACCCAGGACAACCTGGTGGTCAACATCGACACCGTCATCTACTACCAGGTCACCGACGCGCGAGCCGCGACGTACGAGGTCGCCAGCTACATCCAGGCGATCGAGCAGCTCACCGTCACCACGCTCCGCAACATCATCGGCGGCATGGACCTGGAGCGGACCCTGACCTCCCGCGAGGAGATCAACGCGGCCCTGCGCGGCGTCCTCGACGAAGCCACCGGCAAGTGGGGCATCCGCGTCAACCGCGTCGAGCTCAAGGCGATCGAACCACCCACCTCCATCCAGGACTCGATGGAGAAGCAGATGCGCGCCGACCGCGACAAGCGCGCCGCGATCCTCACCGCGGAAGGCATCCGCCAGTCGCAGATCCTCACCGCCGAGGGCGAGAAGCAGTCCGCGATCCTGCGCGCCGAGGGTGAGGCCAAGGCCGCGGCCCTGCGCGCCGAGGGCGAGGCCCAGGCCGTCCGTACGGTCTTCGAGGCCATCCACGCCGGAGACCCGGACCAGAAGCTCCTCTCCTACCAGTACCTCCAGATGCTCCCGAAGATCGCCGAGGGCAACGCCAACAAGCTCTGGATCGTGCCCAGCGAGATCGGTGACGCCCTCAAGGGCCTGAGCGGCGCCATGGGCAACTTCGGAGGCCTGGGCGGGGCCGGCGGTTCGGGCAACAGCGGTTCCTCCGGCGGCGGCAACGAGCGCCGCGAGAAGCCCTCCATCACGGACTGACGCCGTACGACGATGGGGCC
>NZ_JBSFYW010000114.1:0-13466 GCF_053599975.1 Streptomyces sp. NPDC005141
GGCGGTGTTTCACGTGAAACACCGCCCCTTCGCACTTCTGGTTCTGCCTGCTACTTGTTGTCTCCCAGGCAGAGCGTGAAGGAATCGCCGGTTTCCTTCCACGTCAGCGTCGCCGTCGTCCCCGTAACGCTCTGGCACGTCAGCTGGGCCAGCGAAGCGCCGTCCGCCTTCTTGAGGACCTTGTGCGTGGCCTTGGGGTCGGTGCAGTCGACCTGCACAACATCCGGGTCGGTGCCAGTGCCCTTGTTGTAGAGGCAGTCGCCGACGGCCAGCTTCTTGGCGTCCTCGTCCTTGCTGAAGAGCCAACCGCCCACGATGATGGAGACGCCCGCGATCGCCACGATTATGCGCAGGTACTGCTTGAAGCCCCGCTTCGGGCGCTGCGGCGGGACCGGGGCGTACCCAGCGGTCGGCTGCTGCGGGAACCCGGGCTGGCCCGGCTGCTGCGGGTATCCCTGCGGGGGCTGCTGGCCGTACGGGGCCTGACCCTGGGGCGGCTGGCCGTAGGGCGGCTGGCCCTGAGCGAACGGGTTCTGGCCCTGGGGCGGCGGAGTTGTCACTTGGGGGTCCCCCTAGAACGTAAGCGCGTGATGCGAATAAGACGCACGTAAGCTATCGGGACCCTGTGACATCTCAGTAGTCAGGATTGGCTCTGTGGCACTGATGTGACACTTACTGAAGTTCAAAGCGGCCCATAGCGCCCGCAATTGACGCGTAGACCACCGCCACGGTCACGACGAGGGAAACCGACCGTCCGTCAGAAGGCAGTATCAGAGCGGCTACTGCAGCCGCTCCGACGAAAGCCACGTTGAACAGGACGTCGTAAACGGAGAAGATTCGGCCGCGGAAGCCGTCGTCGACAGAGGACTGCACGATCGTGTCCGTGGCGATCTTCGCTCCCTGCGTGGTCACGCCCAGCACGAATGCGGCGACCAGCATGGGCGCGGGCGCGAACGGGAGACACAGTGCGGGTTCCAGGACCGCGGCGGCTCCGGCACAGACGGCGATCCAGCGGCCGGGGCCCAGTTGCCCGGCTGCCCAAGGTGTCGCCACGGCCGCGACGAAGAAGCCGGCTCCCGAGACACCCACGGCCAGCCCCAGGAGCGCCAGCCCGTCGTCCGAGCCGACTGCCCATGCGTAGCGGCAGAGCATCAGCACCATGACCGTCAGGGCGCCGTAGCAGAAGCGCATCAGCGTCATGGCCATCAGAGCCCAGGCCGCCTCCCGCCGTTGGCGCTCCGCAAGATGACGTACGCCCGCCGCAAGGCCTCGTGCCGTGCCGGCGAGGGCCGTGGCCAGATGAGGGTGGACCAACTCCTGCTCGGGCCCGAGGAGGTCCGGGGCGATGCGCAGGGAGGCCAGGGCCGCGCAGAGGTACAGCGCCGCTCCCACGAGGACCACCGTCGCGTCGGAGTCCGGGACGACCAGCCGTACGGCGAACGCGAGACCTCCACCGAGGGTCGCCGCGAGCGTTCCGGCGGTCGGTGAAAGGGAGTTGGCCAGTACGAGACGGTCCGCGTCCACGACACGGGGCAGCGAAGCCGAGAGCCCGGCCAGGACGAATCGGTTGACCGCGGTGACCGAGAGCGCGGAGGCGTAGAAGAGCCAGTCGGGGACATCGCTCAGGATCAGGACCGCTGTCACGCATGCCAGTGCCGTGCGCAGCAGATTGCCGTACAGGAAGACCTGCCGACGCCGCCATCGGTCCAGCAGGACACCCGCGAAGGGACCGATGAGGGAGTAAGGGAGCAGCAGCACCGCCATCGCGGAGGCGATCGACGCCGCCGAGGTCTGCTTCTCCGGTGAGAAGACCACATAGGTGGCCAGCGCGATCTGATAGACGCCGTCGGCGCCCTGGGACAGCAGTCGTACGCCGAGCAGGCGTCTGAATCCCTGGAAGCGCAGGAGGACGCGCAGGTCACGCACGACGGCCATGGGGCACAGCCTCACATACGAGGAGGGTCCCCGGGCGCAATGCCCGGGGACCCTCAACAGCAGGCGCGAAGCTGTGCTTTAGCGCTCGACCTCGCCCTTGATGAACTTCTCGACGTTGGCGAAGGCCTCGTCGTCGAAGTACTGGACCGGCGGGGACTTCATGAAGTAGCTCGACGCGGAGAGGATCGGGCCGCCGATGCCGCGGTCCTTGGCGATCTTCGCTGCGCGCACGGCGTCGATGATGACGCCGGCCGAGTTCGGGGAGTCCCAGACCTCGAGCTTGTACTCCAGGTTCAGCGGGACGTCGCCGAAGGCGCGGCCCTCGAGGCGGACGTACGCCCACTTGCGGTCGTCCAGCCAGGCCACGTAGTCCGAGGGACCGATGTGGACGTTCTTCTCGCCCAGGTCACGGTCGGGGATCTGCGAGGTGACGGCCTGCGTCTTCGAGATCTTCTTGGACTCGAGGCGGTCGCGCTCCAGCATGTTCTTGAAGTCCATGTTGCCGCCGACGTTGAGCTGCATGGTGCGCTCAAGACGGACACCGCGGTCCTCGAACAGCTTCGCCATCACACGGTGCGTGATGGTCGCGCCGACCTGCGACTTGATGTCGTCACCGATGATCGGGACGCCCGCCTCGGTGAACTTGTCCGCCCACTCCTTGGTGCCGGCGATGAAGACCGGGAGGGCGTTGACGAAGGCGACCTTGGCGTCGATGGCGCACTGGGCGTAGAACTTCGCCGCGTCCTCGGAACCGACGGGCAGGTAGCAGACGAGGACGTCGACCTGCTTGTCCTTGAGGATCTGGACCACGTCGACCGGGGCCTCGGCGGACTCCTCGATGGTCATGCGGTAGTACTTACCGAGACCGTCCAGGGTGTGACCGCGCTGGACCGTGATGCCCTTGTTCGGGACGTCGCAGATCTTGATGGTGTTGTTCTCGCTGGCACCGATGGCGTCGGAGAGGTCGAGACCGACCTTCTTCGCGTCGACGTCGAACGCGGCGACGAACTCGACGTCACCGACGTGGTAGTCGCCGAACTGGACGTGCATCAGGCCGGGGACCTTGGTCGCCGGGTCGGCGTCCTTGTAGTACTCGACGCCCTGAACCAGCGAGGCGGCGCAGTTGCCCACGCCGACGATGGCTACGCGAACCGAACCCATTCCGGTTGCTCCCTGTGTGTATCGGTGAAACCCCGGATGGGTCTCACGTTGCGGTGTCGTCGGACGGATCCGGCCGGGTGCTGTCCCGGTGCCGGGGCAGGCCGCCCGTCTCTCCAGATGTGATGTCCTGCTGAGCGGAGCCTTCGGAGGCGGACTGCTTGATGTCCCGTCCGGCCCGCTCGCTCTCGATGAGCTCGTTCAGCCAGCGCACTTCGCGCTCCACGGACTCCATTCCGTGGCGCTGGAGCTCAAGCGTGTAGTCGTCGAGGCGCTCCCGGGTGCGCGCCAGTGAGGCGCGCATCTTCTCGAGGCGCTCCTCCAGACGGCTGCGGCGACCCTCCAGTACGCGCATGCGTACATCGCGTGACGTCTGCCCGAAGAAGGCGAAGCGAGCGGCGAAGTGCTCGTCCTCGTACGCGTCGGGACCCGTCTGCGCGAGAAGTTCCTCGAAGTGTTCCTTACCTTCGGCCGTCAATCGATAGACGATTTTGGCGCGACGCCCTGCGAGCGTTGCCGTGAGGGCGTCTTCAGGTGTGGATCCTGATTCCTCGATCAACCAGCCGTTGGCGACCAGCGTCTTGAGGCAGGGGTAGAGGGTTCCGTAACTGAAGGCACGGAACACGCCCAGTGACGTATTGAGTCGTTTGCGCAGCTCATAGCCGTGCATCGGGGACTCGCGGAGCAGGCCGAGTACAGCGAACTCGAGGATCCCGGAACGCCGGCTCATCGTCGCCTCCTCCCTGTCGCTGTCTCGTCGGCACGGTCTTTATGCCGCGCTGATGTATCGACTCGATACATCAGCACGATAGAACGCCGCTGCGGATGCGACAAGAGGGGACAGGGTGAACGGCGTCACATCACCGATTCATACGAAGCAAGTTGCCTGATTTGGGGTGAACTTCGGTGCTAGGCAGGTTTTGACGGTGCGTAGTCTGTGCGGCATGCACACCACCGGGAACCGAGTGACGCCTGAGAACGTCAACGTCTTCGGTGCAGTACGGGTGAATGCGCTAACGACCGCATCCGTACTTCGGGGGGACCGGAAACCAGCCGCCGTTTCCAGGCGCGCAAAGGTGCGCCTGCCCGAGGAGTAATCGTTCGATGAGCGAGCACCGTCGCAAACCGCCGCAGCCGCAGGGCGGCGGACGTGCCGCGGCCCGGCGCGGCCAGCCACAGCCCGGGCCGTCCGCAGGCCGCCGTGAGACACCGCGAGGCGCCACCGGGTCTCCTTCCGATTCTTACGACTCGGGGGGTGGAGAGAGCCCGTTCGGTAGCCGTGCCGAGGCACGGCGGGCCACACAGAGAGGGAGCAACGGAGGCCGGCGCAGAGCCGCCGACGGCGCGGGACACGGTGGCCCCGGAGGAGGGGGCGGCCGACGTGGTGGTCCTCCGGGCCCGAGCGGGCCAGGACGCGGCCGAGGCCGCGCCCCCGAGCCTGCCCGTAAACGCATCATCGACTACCCGCGCGCCGGTAAGTACGGCGCCGCGCGCTGGGTGCCGTCCTGGAAGCTCGTGACGGGGCTGTTCATCGGCTTCTGCGGCAGCCTGGTCGTGGCCGCGAGCGTCGCGTACGCCCTGGTGGGCATCCCGGTCGTCGGCAAGACGGCCAAGGCGCAGAACAACGTCTACTACTGGAAGAACGGCGACACGATGGTCGCCACGGGTGGTGAGACCAACCGCCAGATCATCGGCTACGCGACGATCCCCAAGGAAATGCGCTGGGCGGTCATGTCGGCCGAGAACAAGACGTTCGAGACCGACAGCGGCGTCGACCCGATGGGCATCGCCCGTGCCTTCGTGAACATGGCCAAGGGCGGTCAGACGCAGGGTGGCTCCACCATCACCCAGCAGTACGTGAAGAACGCGATGCTGGAGGACCAGTCGCAGACGGTCTCCCGCAAGCTCAGGGAGCTGTTCGTCTCCATCAAGGTCGGCGCCAGGGTGCCCAAGGAAGACATCATGGCCGGCTACCTGAACTCCGCGTACTACGGGCGCAACGCTTACGGGATCCAGGCCGCGTCTCGTGCCTACTTCGACAAGGAAGCCAAGGACCTGAACCCGAGCCAGTGCGCCTTCCTGGCGGCGGTGCTCAAGGGTGCCACGTACTACGACCCCGCGGGCGCCCAGTCGATCGACCCGGCAGCCTCACCTCAGGCCAACCGCAAGCGCGCGGAGATCCGCTGGAAGTGGATTCTCGACGAAGAGGTCAAGGACGGCCGCCTGAGCCAAGCGGTGCGGGACAAGTACACCGAGTTCCCCGAGATCCAGAGCCCGCGGTCCAACGCAGCGCTGAGCGGGCAGATCGGTTATCTCGTCGATCTGGCCAACTCGTACCTGATCAACAACAGCGACAAGACCGGGATCACGGAGACCAGGCTTCGGCAGGGTGGTCTCGAGATCCACACGACCTTCGACCAGGCGAAGGTCAACGCGCTCGAGGCCGCGGTGAAGAAGGTCCAGAAGGCCAACATAAAGCCCAAGCTGCGCCCGAAGACGGACAAGTACGTCCAGTTCGGCGGAGCGTCCGTGGACCCGGACACCGGCGCGATCAAGGCCATCTACGGCGGTGTGGACGCGACCAAGCACTTCACCGACAACGCCGACCAGACCGGTGCCCAGGTGGGTTCGACGTTCAAGCCCTTCGTCCTGGCGGCCGCCATGTCCTGGGGTGCCAGGAATCCCGATGGGGACCCGGAGCAGGCGCAGGACGAGCGCACCATCGTCTCGCCGAAGAGCCTGTACAGCGGCAAGAACAAGCTCAAGATCAAGGACTACGACGAAACGGACTGGAAGGACGACAAGGGCAAGGAGTGGCTGCAGACGAACGACGGTCAGCAGTCGTACAACCCGCCCAGCTACAAGATCGACCTGCGTGAGGCGATGCGCGAGTCCGTCAACTCCGCCTATGTCCAGCTGGGCATGGATGTCGGCCTGGACAAGGTCAAGGCAGCCGTCGTGGACGCGGGCATCAAGGAGTCGAGCCTCGCCAGTTCGAGGTTCCCGTCGTTCTCCCTCGGTACCTCATCTCCGAGTGCGATCCGTATGGCCGGCGCGTACGCCACCTTCGCGGCCAGCGGCGAGCAGCGGGATCCGTACTCGGTCGAGAAGGTGACCGACAAGAACGGCATGGTCTTCCAGCACGACAAGATCGCGAAGACGAAGGACGCCTTCACCGCGGCGGTCGCCGACAACGTCACCGACGTCCTGAAGACCGTCGTGGAGAAGGGCACCGGCACCAACGCCCAGTTGAAGGGCCGCGAGGTGGCCGGCAAGACCGGTACGACCGACGGCAACAAGTCCGCTTGGTTCGTCGGGTACACCCCGCAGCTGGCCACGTCGATCGGCATGTACCGCCTGGACGACGACGAGACCAAGAAGAATCGCGAGTTCCTGCAGATGTACGGCACGGGCGGCGAGAAGACCATTCACGGCGCTTCGTTCCCGTCTCAGATCTGGCGGGACTACATGGAGGTGGCGCTCAAGGGCGAGAAGGCGGAGGCCTTCCCGAAGCCCGAGGACATCGGTGTGGTCCTCAATGACACCCCGAGCCCGACGCCGACGCCTTCGGCCACCGAGAGCGTGACCGAGAGCCCGACGCCGACTCCCACCCCCAGCGAGACCCTGACGTCCCCCTCGCCCTCCGCGAGCGAGACCTGCAGGAAGTTCGACTTCAACTGCCAGAACACCGGTGGGACCGACACGGGCGGTACCGATACGGGTGGCACCACCGACGGGGGGGTGAGTGCTTCACCCACGGAATCCGCCTCTACCGGGACCAGTAGAGGCAACGGCAATGGCAGCAACAGCGGAGGCCTCTTCGGAGGGCCGAGCGGATAGCCGCCTCCGTGTGTGTTTCACGTGAAACACACCGTTTCACGTGAAACGAGGGCCGCCACACCGACCAGGTGGGGCGGCCCTCGGCCTATTCCTAGACGCGTACGGCAGGATGTGCGGCATGCCCAGTGCAGAGACGACGCGAGCGAGCGTGCACGAGCCGGAGCTGGTGCGGCCGACCAAGGATGACGAGGTCGCCGCCAGCGGCAGTGAGCTGATCGGCGGCCCCATCGGGCGGAGGGCCCTGCTCGGGACGTCCTGGTGGACGCCCGTGCGGGTCGTCGCGCTGATGGCGATCGGCATGTTCGCCCTCGGTATGGTCCAGAAGCTGCCTTGCTACGACGGCGGCTGGTTCTTCGGAGCCAGTTCGCAGTACACGCACGCCTGCTACTCGGACATCCCGCACCTCTACCAGGGGCGAGGATTCGCCGACGGTCTTGTGCCGTACTTCGACAAGATCCCCGGCGACATGGAGTACCTCGAGTACCCGGTACTGACCGGCGTGTTCATGGAGGTCGCGGCCTGGCTCACTCCGGGCAGCGGAAGCATCCAGGACCAGGAGCAGATCTACTGGATGGTCAATGCGGGGATGCTGATGGTGTGCGCGGCGGTCATCGCCGTATGCACAGCACGTACCCACCGCCGTCGCCCCTGGGACGGCCTCCTGGTCGCTCTGGCGCCCGCCTTCGCGCTCACGGCCACCATCAACTGGGATCTCCTCGCCGTGGCCCTGCTGGCCGCCGCGATGCTCATGTGGTCGCGGGGACGCGCTCTGGCCTTCGGTGTTCTGATCGGGCTCGCCACGGCCGCCAAGTTCTACCCGTTCCTGGTGCTCGGGCCGCTCTTCCTGCTGTGCTGGCGGGCGGGCAAGTGGCGTGAGTTCGGAACGGCGCTGCTCGGTGCCGTTGGTGCCTGGCTGGTCGTCAACCTTCCGGTCATGTACTTCGCGCCCGAGGGATGGGCGAAGTTCTACAGCTTCAGCCATGACCGTGGCGTCGACTTCGGTTCGGTCTTCCTGTTCATCTCGCAGTGGCTGAAGATCACGATCACCCCCGACGCGGCCAACGCGTGGGCGCTGATCATGATGCTGATCATCTGTGCCGGGCTGAGCGCCGTCACGCTCACCGCCCCGCGCCGCCCCCGCTTCGCCCAGCTCGCTTTCCTGATCGTCGCGGCCTTCATTCTCACGAACAAGGTCTACTCGCCGCAGTACGTTCTGTGGCTCGTCCCGCTCGCCGCGCTGGCCCGGCCGCGCTGGCGGGACTTCCTGATCTGGCAGGCGTGCGAGGTCGCGTACTTCCTGGGCATCTGGATGTACCTCGCGTACACGACCAGCGGGGAAGCTCACAAGGGTCTGCCGACCGACGGATACCAAGTCGCCATCGCGGTCCACCTGTTGGGGACGCTGTACCTGTGCGCGGTGGTCGTACGGGACATCTTCATGCCGGAGCGCGACGTGGTGCGCCGAGCCGGGGACGACGACCCGTCCGGCGGGCTGCTCGACGGCGCCGAGGACGTCTTCGTGCTCGGCGCGGCCGCTCATCCGCCGCGGCACGCCGCCCAGTTCGACGGGCTCCCCCAGGTCGACTGGGGCGGCCGGAACGCGTCGCCCGAGGACCGTTCGCTCTGAGCGAACAGGGTCGGGGAGAGGCACGAAAAAGGCCGTACACGGTTTCCGTGTACGGCCTTTTGGCTGGGGCGGAGAGCGCTGACCCCGGGGTCAGCGCTCGACCACGCGGTCGAACTGCGTGGTGGTGTGCCGCAGGTGGGCCACCAGTTCGTCGCCGACCTTCGGCTCCGAGGCGTCGGACGGCACGAAGAGGATCGAGACCTGCATGTGCGGGGGCTCGGCGAACCAGCGCTGCTTGCCCGCCCAGACGAACGGAGAAAGGTTCCGGTTGACCGTCGCGAGGCCGGCGCGTGCGACGCCCTTGGCGCGCGGCATGACGCCGTGCAGCGCCTTGGGGGCCTCCAGGCCCACCCCGTGCGACGTACCGCCCGCCACGACCACGAGCCAGCCGTCGCCGGCCGCCTTCTGCTGCCGGTAGCCGAAGCGGTCGCCCTTGGAGACGCGTGTGACGTCCAGGACGGCCCCGCGGTACTCGGTGGCCTCGTGGTCCCCCAGCCACAGCCGCGTGCCGATACGGGCGCGGAAGTGGGTCTGCGGGAACTGCTGCTGAAGTCGCGCGAGTTCCTCGGCCTTGAGGTGGCTGACGAACATCGTGTGCAGGGGCAGGCGGGCCGCACGGAGACGGTCCATCCAGCCGATGACCTCCTCGACGGCGTCCGAGCCGTCGGTGCGGTCCAGCGGCAGGTGGATCGCGAAGCCCTCGAGCCGGACGTTCTCGATGGCGGAGTGCAGATGCGGCAGCTCCTCCTCCCTCACTCCGTGCCGCTTCATCGAGGACATCACCTCGATGACGACACGGGCGCCCACAAGGCCGTACACGCCGTCGATGGACGACACGGAGCGGATGACACGGTCGGGCAGCGGTACGGGCTCCTCGCCCCGCCTGAACGGCGTCAGGACCAGCAGATCGCCGCCGAACCAGTCCTTGATCCGGGCGGCCTCGTACGTGGTGCCGACGGCGAGGATGTCCGAGCCAAGGCGGGTGGCCTCGTCAGCGAGCCGTTCGTGGCCGAAGCCGTAGCCGTTGCCTTTGCAGACGGGGACCAGCCCCGGAAACTGCTCGGACACCTGCTTGTGGTGTGCCCGCCAGCGCGCGGTGTCGACGTAGAGCGTGAGCGCCATGGCCGGTCCCGGAACCTTTCTCGTGGCTGCGGTGTATCAGAGGTATGAAAAGGAATTGTCGCCGATTCGCCGGACCGATGGGGCGATGCCGGGCTGGAACAGCGGCTCGGCATGCGGTTCGGGACGGCTCAGCGGCGCGACATGTAGATGTCGAGCGCCTTGTGGAGCAGCTTGTTGAGCGGGAAGTCCCACTCGCCGAGATACTCCGCGGCCTCTCCGCCCGTGCCCACCTTGAACTGGATCAGGCCGAAGAGGTGATCGGTCTCGTCCAGCGAGTCGGAGATGCCACGCAGGTCGTAGACCGTGGCTCCCAGGGCGTACGAGTCGCGCAGCATGCGCCACTGCATCGCGTTCGAGGGCCGGTGCTCGCGCCCGATGTTGTCCGAGGCGCCGTAGGAGTACCAGACGTGTCCGCCGACGACGAGCATCGTCGCGGCCGACAGGTTCACCCCGTTGTGACGTGCGAAATAGAGCCGCATGCGGTTGGGGTCCTCGGTGTTGAGGGCCGTCCACATGCGCTGGAAGTACGACAGCGGGCGGGGCCGGAAGTGGTCGCGCACGGCGGTGATCTCGTACAGCCGCTGCCACTCCTCCAGGTCCTGGTATCCGCCCTGGACGACCTCGACGCCCGCCTTCTCGGCCTTCTTGATGTTGCGGCGCCACAGCTGGTTGAAGTTCCTGTGGACCTCTTCCAGGGAGCGGTTGGCGAGCGGCACCTGGAAGACATAGCGGGGCTGGACGTCGCCGAAGCCGGCACCGCCGTCCTCGCCCTGCTGCCAGCCCATGCGGCGCAGCTTGTCGGCGACCTCGAAGGCGCGCGGTTCGATGAAGTCGGCCTCGATGTCGCGAAGGCGCTTCACGTCCGGGTTCTGGATGCCGCCCTTGATGGAGGTGGCTTCCCAGCGCCGGATGATCACCGGCGGGCCCATCTTCACAGAGAAGGCGCCCTGCTGCTTGAGGTGCGCGAGCATCGGCTGCAGCCAGTCGTCGAGGTTCGGCGCGAACCAGTTGATGACAGGACCCTCGGGCAGGTAGGCGAGATAGCGCTTGATCTTGGGCAGCTGGCGGTACAGCACCAGGCCCGCGCCGACCATCTCGCCGGTCCTGTCGTCGAACCATCCGAGGCTCTCCGAGCGCCACTCGGCCTTCACGTCTGCCCAGGCGGGGACCTGCATGTGACTAGCCGCGGGCAGGCTCTGGATGTATGCCAGATGCTGCTCTCGGCTGATGGTCCTCAGGGTCAGGCTCATTCGGGCGCTCCTCGGGCTGGTGTGTCCCCATGGGTACAGGGGCTCCGGCTCTCGCGCCGAAGCCTACTGCGCCCTGCGAGCGCCCCGTCTGGCCGTATCGAACCTGGACCCCGGAGATGGAGTGTGAAGCGTTCCGGGGTCAGGGGAAAACGGACGTTCGACTCAGATCACACCACCGAAGAGGCCGCCGTGAGCCAGGCCGAGGTAGAAGCCGACGCCCGAGAGGCCGAGTCCCACGATCAGTCCGAAGCGCTCTCGGGTCGTCTCGGAGATGAACTGCCCGTAGGCGCCGGCGAGGATCCCGATGAGACCGGCCCAGGAACTGAGCAGATGGAGGCTGTGGAACATCGACGTGGTGAAGGCCAGGACTCCGCACACCAGGGTCACCACGAGCAAGGTGTCCTGGAGCGGATGAGCCTTGCCGTCGGTGGCCAAGAGTGAGCCGGTGGAGCCGGTGGTGTTGGGTCGCATTGCCTGTGCCATAGGGCACCTCCTGCGGAAGGCGGCGCATCGTAGCGCCATACACACCCGATGTGTACAGATTGACGGCCAACCCGGTCGGATTTCAACCGGAAGCCGGTGTGCAGGTAGTCTGTACTCTCTGCACCGGTGTCTGCCCAGGCTCATGGCCAGGTCACGACAGGGATTGCCGCTCGGTTCACCGATCGGCGGGCCCGATTGTCAGTGGCGGCCGATACCGTTGCGTACGCATCACAACCCTCCTGCCACGGAACGACCGTGGCCGTTGAGTCCAAAGGAGGTGGGTTCCACATGCGTCACTACGAAGTGATGGTCATCCTCGACCCCGATCTGGAAGAGCGCGCTGTCGCCCCCCTGATCGAGAACTTCCTCTCCGTTGTCCGTGAGGCCAACGGCAAGGTCGAAAAGGTCGACACCTGGGGCCGTCGTCGTCTCTCGTACGAGATCAAGAAGAAGCCCGAGGGCATCTACTCGGTCATCGACCTGCAGGCCGAGCCTGCGGTCGTCAAGGAGCTCGACCGCCAGATGAACCTGAACGAGTCGGTCCTCCGGACCAAGGTCCTCCGTCCCGAGACCCACTGAGCTTCCAGCTCAGCTGATCTCGGGCATCGAGTAGCAGCACCAGCAGCCAGCAGCAAACCCGCCGAGAGGTTCCCCCATGGCAGGCGAGACCGTCATCACGGTCGTCGGCAATCTTGTCGACGACCCCGAGCTGCGCTTCACCCCTTCCGGTGCGGCGGTCGCGAAGTTCCGTGTCGCGTCCACTCCCCGCACCTTCGACCGTCAGACGAATGAGTGGAAGGACGGCGAGAGCCTGTTCCTGACCTGCTCGGTCTGGCGTCAGGCGGCGGAGAACGTCGCCGAGTCGCTCCAGCGAGGCATGCGCGTCATCGTGCAGGGCCGGCTGAAGCAGCGGTCCTACGAGGACCGTGAGGGCGTCAAGCGCACGGTCTACGAGCTGGATGTAGAGGAAGTCGGCGCCAGCCTGAAGAACGCCACGGCCAAGGTCACCAAGACCACGGGCCGAGGTGGCCAGGGCGGTTACGGCGGCGGTGGTGGCGGCGGCCAGCAGGGCGGCGGCTGGGGCGGTGGCTCCGGCGGTGCTCCGCAGGGCGGCGGCGCTCCTGCCGACGATCCCTGGGCAACCAGCGCTCCCGCTGGTGGCAACCAGGGTGGCGGCGGTGGCGGCGGTGGCGGCTGGGGCGGAAGCTCCGGCGGCTCCGGCGGTTCCGGCGGTTCCGGCGGTTCCGGTGGCGGCTACTCGGACGAGCCCCCCTTCTAGGCCCCAGGGCCGAGGGTGGGCCGTACTCCCACTTCTTGATCACACAGGAGATACACCATGGCGAAGCCGCCTGTGCGCAAGCCGAAGAAGAAGGTCTGCGCGTTCTGCAAGGACAAGGTCACGTACGTGGACTACAAGGACACGAACATGCTGCGGAAGTTCATTTCCGACCGCGGCAAGATCCGTGCCCGCCGCGTGACCGGCAACTGCACGCAGCACCAGCGTGACGTCGCCACGGCTGTGAAGAACAGCCGTGAGATGGCGCTGCTGCCCTACACGTCCACCGCGCGATAAGGGAAGGGTGACCGACAAATGAAGATCATCCTCACCCACGAGGTCTCCGGCCTCGGTGCCGCGGGCGACGTCGTTGACGTCAAGGACGGCTACGCTCGCAACTACCTGATCCCGCGGAACTTTGCGATCCGCTGGACCAAGGGTGGCGAGAAGGACGTCGAGCAGATCCGTCGTGCTCGCAAGATCCACGAGATCGCGACCATCGAGCAGGCCAACGAGATCAAGGCCCGCCTCGAAGGCGTCAAGGTCCGTTTGGCCGTTCGCTCCGGCGACGCCGGTCGTCTCTTCGGTTCCGTCACCCAGGCCGACGTCGCTTCGGCGATCAAGGCGTCCGGTGGCCCCGAGGTCGACAAGCGCCGCATCGAGCTGGGCTCGCCCATCAAGACCTCGGGGGTGAGCGGGATGGCCCTGGAGAAGGTCGCCCCGGTCTCGACTGCCTGTTCCATCGAGGGCACCCAGGCGGCGAGTTTGGGGTGGC
>NZ_JBSFYW010000115.1:0-11903 GCF_053599975.1 Streptomyces sp. NPDC005141
TACGTCCGGATCGAGCAGCGGTTCCCTCCTGGACCCACGTCTGATCCAGCGGCGACGGACTGGGATGTACCGGCACGGCCCCGACCCACCCACCGAACCCGGCACCCGAGAACCGCCGAGGCCCCCGCACCCGAAACGCCAGCGCGAGCGCACCCGCACCCCACACCGGCACCCCGCTACTTCGTGCAGCCCTTCTGCCCGGACTTCAGCGTCGCGCAAGCCGTCGCGTCACCGGCGTCCTTCACCGCGACCATCGGCGTGTACGCATCCGCGTCCGCGTCCACCAGACCCGTCTGCTTCGCCGCGGCCCCCGACGACACCTCGACCCGGTCACCCGCCGCCGCCTGCGTGACGCGAGCCCAAGCCGCCCCACAGGTCTTGCTGTACCGCACCTCCACCAGCGCCGTCCCCACCGTCACACTGGTCGTGGTCTTGGCGAGTTCACCGCCGCAGCCCATCTTCTCGGGGTCCTTCCCGGCGCACGAGTCCCCACTGCACTTCACCCCGGGCGGCAGATCGGGCTGAACACTGGCCGACGCGGCGGGCGTCTTCGGCGTACCGCCCGCGTCCTCCTTGTCCCCGCCCTGCGTGAGGTAGACGGCGGCCGCGACAACGACCAGCGCACCCACGACCCCCGCGAGGAACATCGTCAGCCGCCGCTTCCGCCGCGCGCCGTCGGCCCCCGAACCGGCACCGACGGGCCGCGCGTCCTCCGGCGGCGGCCCTCCGGCCGCACGAGCCGGCGCCACCGGCGCCACCGGCGCCACCGGACCGAACTGCCCGCCCCCGTCGGACGGCGATGCGACAGCCCCCCAGCTGACGCCGGCACGCCCTGCCCCGCCGGCCGAGGAGCCGGAGGTCCCGCCGAACCCGGACGGCGACGCCCCGGACGCCCCTCCGGACGAAGAAACCCCGGACGACGACCCTCCGTACGACGGCTCACCCCCGTCCCGCCCGGACGGCTGCACCGGCACCGAAGGCACCGACGGCGGAACAGTCGGCGCGCCCCCCGCCGGTCCCGCGACACCGGGCGCGGCGGTCGCGCTGCCGCTCCTGCGGGCCGACTGCTGCGGCCCACCGCTCCCCTTCGCCGAAGACGGCCCGAACTCCCCCAGCGCGGCCCGCGCCTGGGATATCCGTATCGCCTCCATCGTCATGTCGTGGCGCATCTCCGAACGGCTCCAGGCGCGCTCGGCCAGCTCCCACATGGTCGTCAGATGAACGGGACTGGTCCCGGTCACCTCGGCCAGCGCGACGATCGCGCCCTTGGGCGCGAGCAGCCGGCCGTTCAGGTAACGCTCCCAGGATGTCTTGCTGTAGCCCGTGCGGTCGGCCACCGCGGCGATGCTCAGCCCGCTCCGGTCGACGAGCCGTCGCAGCTGACTGGCGAACTCCCTCACCTGCGGATCGAGTTCATCCGGCAAGGCCTTCCAACGAGGCATTCTTTCCCCCCTCTTCCCCCCGTACGTGCACAACTGTCTTCCCCGCGCAGGACTCCCCGAGCTCTCGGCAACGCGTGGAGCAGGGGGCATCCCCATCTCCGCCGAATCCCCGTTCTGGCTACCCACAGGGATGCGCTCGGTCCGGATCTCAGTTCCCGGGATGGGGGCGCACGGGAGCATTCGAGCCGGGGCATGCACCGTTGCACGCCCGCCGGGTCACGGTCCAGTGTTCCACCGGCATCGTGTACGACCGGCCGAACCCCCGCTCTTCGCACGGGACGTCCCGTACCGTCCCGATTGGCAACGTTAGCCCGACTGTCGTGACAGATCGGCGTACATCCCCGAACTTGTCAAGACATCGACACAACGAGAACACAGATGCACCCCCGGACGCCCCAGAAACGGTCAGCGCCCTCGCACGTGACCCACGGCCGGAACGGGGGCTCCGCGGGCCGGAACGGCCGCTCCGGGAGCCGGAGTCGGGCGGTTCCTTCCGGACGACGCGCAGACCGTACCGGAATGGTCACTTCCGTGCCACAGCGGACTGCCGGCTGTTGAACCGGCCCGTTCCCGTGTACAAGGGTTGACCCCGGGCGGAACACTCGCCCGATCGCGGCCCGTCCTTGACTCGGGGGAGAGGACGGGCCGCCGTCGTCCCCGAACCCGTGACGGAGCCGCCCACCGACCACCGGGACAAGACGGCGGGCGACAGGCGACAGACGGCGGCACAGGGGGAACAGAACGGCCCGCCCTCTCCCGAAGGAGAAGACGGGCCGCCGGTACGCCCGGGCAGGCGGGCGCGGACGCGCGAGTCGGTCCGCGGTCAGCGCACCGTGAAGTGCAACGTGTCGTCGAGGAACGGGATCTCGAGCCACGGTTGGGGCTGGGCCATCATCGCGAGCAGGACGATGGCCGTGCCCAGGACGCCGTACGTGAGCATGTCCGTGAAGCGGGAGCGGACCGCGAGCATGCCCACGCTGGGCAGCATCCAGCGCATCACGGCGCCCGCGAGCAGCGCGGCGCCGATCAGAATCGTGCCGACCCTGAACGCGTCGAGCGCGGTGAGCAGCAGACCGAGCGAGACGGCCGACAGCACGGTGAGGATGGGCCACTGACGCGCGGGCGCCGGAGCGTCGCCTGACGCGGCGCGGCCGCCACCCTCGGGCCGCGCCGTGTCCCGGGTGAACAGCGGGAAGCGCCGCGTGGTGCGCCGCGGCTTCCCCTCGGCGTCGGGCGCGCTGATGGCGTCCCGCACGGTCTCCTCGGCCGGCTCCTCGGCCCCGGCCGGCTCCCCGGTCCCGGCCTGCTCCTCGACCTCGGCCCGCTTGTCGGCTTCGGCTTCGGCCTCGGCCCCGGACGGCGACTCGACGTCGGTCCCGGTCCCAGCCTCATCCCCGGTGTCGGATCCGGCCTCGGTGTCGGGTCCGGCCTCGGTGTCGGGTCCGGCCCCGGTGTCGGGTCCGGCCTCGGTCCGCGTGGCCGCCTCGCCGCGTGCCCCGGTGACGGCATCACGCACAGCGCCCTCCGCATCCCGTACGGCCGACTCGGTACCGGCGGTACGCGCGGCGCGCGCCGCGCCGTCCCCGGTCTGGTGGGTGGTGCCGTCAGCCGACACTGCGCTCCGCCGCTTCCACCACGTTGACGAGGAGCTGGGCGCGGGTCATCGGGCCGACACCGCCCGGGTTCGGGGAGATCCAGGCGGCGACCTCGGCGACGTCCGGGTGGACATCGCCGACGATCTTGCCCTCGGCGCTGCGCGAGACACCGACGTCGAGGACGGCGGCGCCCGGCTTCACGTCCTCGGCCCTGATGAGGTGCGCGGAGCCCGCGGCGGCGACGATGATGTCGGCGCGCTTGAGGTGCGCGGAGAGGTCACGGGTACCGGTGTGGCACTGGGTCACCGTGGCGTTCTCGCTGCGTCGCGTCAGCAGCAGCGGCATCGGGCGTCCGATGGTCACACCGCGGCCGACGACCACGACCTCGGCACCCTTGATCTCCACGCCGTAGCTGCGCAGGAGCGTGAGGACGCCGTTGGGGGTGCAGGGCAGCGGGGCGGGCTCGTTGAGGACGAGACGCCCGAGGTTCATCGGGTGCAGGCCGTCCGCGTCCTTGTCCGGGTCCATGAGTTCCAGGATGCGGTTCTCGTCGATGCCCTTGGGGAGCGGCAGCTGGACGATGTATCCGGTGCAGGCGGGGTCCTCGTTCAGCTCGCGGACCACCGCCTCGATCTCCTCCTGGGTGGCGGTCGCGGGCAGTTCGCGCTGGATCGAGGCGATACCGACCTGGGCGCAGTCGCGGTGCTTGCCCGCGACGTACTTCTGGCTGCCGGGGTCCTCCCCGACCAGGATCGTCCCGAGGCCGGGCGTGACGCCCTTCTCCTTCAGGGCCGCCACACGGACGGTCAGGTCGGACTTGATCGCGGCTGCGGTGGCCTTGCCATCGAGAATCTGGGCGGTCATGGCCCCCATCCTCCCGGATGACCCGCTCCCGGTTCCAATCCGGGGCCGCAGCCGGCCCTCAGGTGCCCGATTCACCCGTATCACGCCATGATCACCGATGTTGCACTTGCACAACACATAGGGAATGCCGCTGGACAAGTAAGAGTCCGCTAAAGAACGATGAGCACACAGTGTGTCGCGGGCAGTGCCGGGGGGACGGACCGCTCTGTAGAAATTCCTCCGAACCGTGCCACGCGTCGTCCCCAGGCAACGGAGGAATACCCGCCATGAGTTTCGGCGACCCGAACAACCCTTACGGGCAGCCGCCCCAGCAGCCCCCCGCCCCTCCGCAGGCCCCGCCCGGCTACGGCTATCCGCAGGCCCCTCCCGGCGTGCCCCCGCAGGGCTACGGCTACCCGCAGCAGCCGGCGTATCCCGGCTACCCGGGCGGCAACCAGATGTTCCCGCAGACGATGCCGGGGCTGCTGGTCACGGCGCGCGTCTTCCTGTTCATCATCTCCGCGGTGCAGGTCCTGGCGGCGCTCGGCTGGTTCTACCTCGCCGCCATCGCCAACGACGTCTCGGACGCGGCGGACCGCTACAGCACGTCGTCGTCCGACGACCCGTTCGGCGCGTTCAGTGACGGTGCCGACATCGCGTCCGGCGTCATCGTGGTGATCGCCCTGATCGCGGCGGGCCTGGCGGCCCTGTCGATCACCCTGGGCGTGAAGTTCAGCAAGGGAGGTCAGGGCGTCCGCATCACCACCGTCGTCTACGGTGCGCTGGGCGGGATCGTCGGCCTGATCATGCTCTTCGTGGGCCTGGACTCCGGCATGGCCTCCGCAGTCATCTTCCCGCTGATCTGGGTCGCGTTCGCGGCCGTCATCACGGCGGCTCCGGTCGTGTCGAGCGGCACCGCCTGGTTCGCCCGACCGCGCTACTGAACCGTGCGCACCGAGGGCCGTGCCCCACCCCGTCACCAGGGGGGACACGGCCCTCGCGTTTCCTGCCGGATCAGTGGAAGAAGTGCCGCGTCCCGGTGAAGTACATCGTGACGCCGGCCTTCTTCGCGGCCTCCACTACCAGCTCGTCGCGGACCGAACCGCCGGGCTGGACCACGGCCTTGACGCCCGCGTCGGCGAGGATCTCCAGGCCGTCGGGGAACGGGAAGAACGCGTCCGAGGCGGCGTAGGAGCCACGGGCGCGTTCGGCGCCGGCCCGCTCGACCGCGAGCTTCGCGGAGTCGACGCGGTTGACCTGGCCCATGCCGACGCCGACCGAGGCGCCGTCCTTGGCGAGCAGGATCGCGTTGGACTTCACCGCGCGGCAGGCGCGCCACGCGAAGGCCAGCTCGTCGAGCTCACCCTCGCTCAGGGCGTCACCGGTCGCCAGGGTCCAGCTCGCCGGGTTGTCGCCGGCGGCCTGGAGCCGGTCGGTGACCTGGAGCAGCGCGCCACCGTCGACGGGCTTGATCTCGACGGGGTTGGAGGGGGCGTTGTGGGCCCGCAGCACGCGGATGTTCTTCTTCTTGGTGAGGGCCTCGAGGGCGCCGTCCTCGTACTCGGGCGCGACGATGACCTCGGTGAAGATCTCCGCGACCTGCTCGGCCATCTCCTTGGTGACCGGCCGGTTGACCGCGATCACACCGCCGAACGCGGACAGCGGGTCGCTGGCGTGCGCCTTGCGGTGCGCCTCGGCGACGTTCGACGCGACCGCGATCCCGCACGGGTTGGCGTGCTTGATGATCGCGACGCAGGGGTCCTCGTGGTCGTACGCGGCACGGCGCGCGGCATCCGTGTCCGTGTAGTTGTTGTACGACATCTCCTTGCCGTGCAGCTGCTCGGCCTCGGCGAGACCGCCCGTGCCGGAGGTGTAGAGGGCGGCGGGCTGGTGCGGGTTCTCGCCGTAGCGCAGCGTGTGCGCGCGCTCCCAGGTGGCACCGAGGAAGTCGGGGAACTGCGAGTCGTCGACCGGCGCGTACGAGGAGGCGAACCAGGAGGCGACGGCCACGTCGTACGCCGCCGTGTGCTGGAAGGCCTCGCCGGCGAGCCGCTTGCGGGTGTGCAGGTCGAAGCCGCCGGTCTGGACGGCGGCGAGGACGTCGCCGTACCGGCCAGGGCTGGTGACGACGGCGACGGAGGGGTGGTTCTTGGCCGCCGCGCGCACCATCGAGGGACCGCCGATGTCGATCTGCTCGACGCACTCGTCGGGGGTCGCCCCGGACTCGACCGTCTCCCGGAACGGGTAGAGGTTGACGACGACGAGGTCGAACGGCTCGACGCCGAGCTCGGCGAGCTGCTGCCGGTGGCTCTCGAGACGCAGATCGGCGAGGATCCCGGCGTGGACCTTCGGGTGCAGGGTCTTGACGCGGCCGTCCAGGCACTCGGGGAAGCCGGTCAGCTCCTCCACCTTGGTGACGGGCACACCGGCCGCGGCGATCTTCGCGGCCGTGGACCCGGTGGAGACGAGCTCGACGCCAGCCGCGTGCAGCCCGCGCGCCAGCTCCTCGAGACCGGTCTTGTCGTACACGCTGACGAGCGCGCGCCGGATGACCCGCTTGGTGCCCTCGGTGCTCTCGGCCGTGACTGTGCTGTCGGCGGTCACTGGATAACTACCTTTCGTCCCTCAATGCGATAGCCGTTGCGGGCGAGCCGCCCCACGACATCGACGAGCAGCCTTCGCTCGACTTCCTTGATGCGCTCGTGCAGAGCGCTCTCGTCGTCCTCGTTGCGGACCTCGACCACGCCCTGGGCGATGATCGGTCCGGTGTCGACGCCGTCGTCGACGAAGTGGACGGTGCAGCCGGTGACCCGGGCTCCGTACGCGAGCGCGTCGCGGACGCCGTGGGCGCCGGGAAAACTGGGGAGCAGCGCGGGATGGGTGTTGACGAACCGTCCGCCGAACCGGGCGAGGAATTCCTTCCCCACGATCTTCATGAACCCGGCGGACACGACGAGATCGGGCTCGTACGCCGCGGTGGCCTCGGCGAGCGCCTGGTCCCACGCGTCCCGGCCGCCGTAGTCCTTGACCTTGCGCACGAAGGTCGGGAGCCCGGCGCGCTCGGCCCGCGCGAGCCCCTCGATGCCGTCCCGGTCGGCGCCGACGGCCACGATCTCGGCACCGTAGGCCGCTGAGCCCGCCTCCGCGATGGCGTCGAGCAGAGCCTGCAGATTCGTACCTGATCCGGAGACCAGCACGACGAGGCGCTTGGCCTTGGCCACGACGGGGCCCTTTCTCGGGGGAGCACTTGTACGGTCGTACGAATGCTTCGCGCCCCCGGATACGGGGAAGTCTACGAAGCGGCCGACCGGCAGCAACGATACCGGCACACCGGGCGGCCCCCACGGGACGGGGGCGCGGCCGGAAGGTAGCGTCTGGGGAGGATCCACCCGGAACACCGTCCGGCACGGGGAACGCCCCGCGCTCGCGGGACGTTGACCTGGGACGAGAACGAACCGCCGGGGCACGGGCCCCGGCACCACCTGCGGCACGGCCCCGGAGACATCCGGAGCGCGTGTCCGGGGGTGCGAAGCTCGGGGCGCGAGTCCGGAGTGCGAAGCTCGGGGCGTCAGTCCGGGGCGGACCGACCCGAGGCGTCAGCCCGGGAGGACCGGCTCGGGGCGCGCGTCACGAGCCGGAAGCTGTGTGGACACGCCGCCTGCCAGAACCACCAAGGGGAAGACGCTCACCTGATGCCGGACCGCAGTCTCCGACTCCCTCCGCTCCTGCTGCGCGAGCGGCGCCCTTCGTCCACCCCGCCGAGGTCGGGCGGGGACGGCTCCACAGGCGGACCCGGCTCCGCGGACGGGAACGGCGGCTCGGCAGGTGGAAGCGGCGGCGCCCCCTCGGGCGAGCGCGGACCCGACGCGCCCGACACTCCCCCGTCCGCTCCCTCGACCCCCGACGACAATCCGTTCGCGCCGCCGCCGGAGGGGACACCCGACCGGCCGTGGCAGCCGCGCGGACACGGACAGGGGAACGGCCAGGACTCGGGCGAGGACGGCGAGGGCGGACAGTCCGGCCCCGGGTACACCCCCTGGGGCAGTCAGTGGAGCGACCGGCAGCCCGGTCCCTCCAGCGGTGGCGGTTTCGGCGACCGGCCCGGTGCGCCGAAGAATGAGGGCGGTCCCGAAGGACCCGGCGGCGGACCCGGTACGGGCATGCGCTGGGACCCCACGGACCCCGCCCAGCGCCGTGCCCGTTACGCGCTGCTCTCCGGCATGTGGGCGTTCTTCTTCGCCCTCTTCAGCTGGCCGTACGTGGCGCTGCTGCTCGGCGCGCTCGCCCTGTACTGGGGCATCAGCGCGCTCCGCGCCAAGGCGCGCACACCCGACCCGGACGCCCCGGCGCCCGATCCGAACGTCCGCCCCCAGACGACCGCCGCCGTGAGCGGAGTCGTCACCGCGTCGCTGGCCATCGTGATGGTCGCCGCGACCTTCACCGCCCAGCTCGTCTACAGCGACTACTACTCCTGCACGAACGACGCCCTCACGCACGCCGCGAAGCAGTCCTGCAACGACCTGCTCCCGTCGGAGCTGCGCGACTGGCTGGGCACCGGCAACTGACGCCGCGCCTCCTGCCGGGACTACCACCCGGCAGGAGGCCTCCGCGCCTGCGGACCGCCCTCAGCGCGAGTCCTCCACTCCTCCGGTCCGCCCTCGGTCCGGGCCCGCCGAGCTCTGCGGGCTCGCTGGGTTCACTGGGTTCTCCGAGTCCTCCGGGTTCTCCGAGCCCTCCGAGTCGACTGGTCGGCTCGCCTTTCTCAGTGCCTCCCAGCGGTTCTCCCTCGACGTCTCCTCGTGCCAGGCGGCCGCAGCGGCCTCCCCCGGCAGGGGGTCGTACGGGTCAAAGAGGTCGTACGGTTCGAAGTCCTCAAGGACGGACTCCAGCACCGCAGGGTCGACCCGGCCCGCCGCTTCCGCCCGGGCCGTGGGAGACGGCGACTTCGGCCTGGGCAGCGGCGTGGGCAGCGGCGGCGCGGGGGTGTCTCTCATCCGGCGCGCCATCCAGGCGGGCATCCGCGGCCGGGTCGTCCGCCCGAATCCACGCGTGTTTCGGTGGGCACCCGTGGCCTTCGGCGCCCTGTGCCCCCGGCCCCGCCACTCCGCCACGCCCACCGCGACGGGAATCCCGACGATCGCCGTCCACAGCGCCGCGGCGGGCCCCACCTGCCACCACACCGGTCCGAAGTGGATGAGGGCCGCCACCCCCAGCGGCCCTCCCGCCAGCCCGGCGAGCACGCCGAGCGCGACACCGCACCATCCGGCGGCGAGCGAGACGACGGCCACCGTCCGTCCGAGCGACCAGGGCTCCTCCCGGCCCGTGGTCCCCCGCACGGCCCCCGCCTTCACCGCGAACCACGCCACCGTCACCCCGGCGGCCACCGGCACCAGCCCGCTCACCCAGTTCAGCTGCGCCCCGGACCCGGCCCCCGGCACCGCCGCGAGGAGCGGGAACGCCGGGAGCAGATCGGTCGGCGCGCGCGTTCCCGCAGTGGCCGCGGACAACGGACCCACGACATGACCGGCGCTCAGGACGACACCGGGCCCGAGCCCGTACGCCGCTCCCCACACCGCCGCGTTCGGCACCAGGACCAGACACAGCAGCAGAACGGCGAACCACCCCGACCACCCACCGGTGAGCTGGAGGAACGAGGCGCGAGCCGTGTCCCCGTGCCACACCAGCGACACCGCCACGAGCAGGGCCCCGCCTCCGACGAGGACCGCGACCCCGGCGGCGGCGGCCCGCACCGCACCCCCGAGCACCCGGTCGTCGTCGGCGGCGAGCCGGCGTACGGCGGACACCGGACGCACTCGGGTGAGCGGAAGAGCGTCCACGGCCCGCGTCCCCCACCGTGGCATCGGCCCCCACGGACGCCCGTACGCCGTCCAGACCCCTGCTCCCGCGGCGATCGCCGTGAGGAGTGGCAGGCAGATCGCGGCCCAGGCCCAGGAAGGACGCAACGCGCCGCCCGAGGCGTACAGCGCGGCGGCCCAGCCGACGGACAGATAGCCGGCCGTGACGCCGGCCCACGCGGTACGCGGCGACGCCGCCGAGGTGACATCGGCCGCCTCACGCGCCGCCCGGTGCAGCAGCCACGCCGGGAGTACGAGCAGGAGGAGCGGCGTCACCCCCACCGGCATCGGCAGTCCGGACAGGGTGTCGGTGCGGATCAACTCCACGCCGTGCGCGAGCAGCCAGAGCGCGGCGGCGACATGCAGCGCCCCGTCCGGCCCGCTGTCCGGGTACGGCGAACTGATCCACAGCACCATGACGAGGACGGCGAACGAGCCGAGTCCGAGGCCCGCGGCGAGGGCGCCGCCCAGGAGGCCGGCCGCCAACCCGGGTGATCGGTCGCGCATCCGGGTGAGCATGGGGGACAACGAGAGCCTGCGGTCGGTGATTTGGGTCACGTCCGTCATGCTCCCAACGACACACTCTTTCTCGTCGTAACAGGCGAACCTCGGATGTGTCGCCCAATATGCAGTTATGTACTTTTTCGTACGAAGGGGTGTCCTGTGGAATCCGACATGACACAGAGCCCCTCCACCCCGCTGCCGGCGCCCAAGGAGCGCCGCCGTCTGCGCGAGGACCAGTCGCTGACCCAGTCCGAGATGGCCACCCGGCTGGGTGTCAGCCGGGCGACGGTGCGCTCGTGGGAGACCGGCCGCACGACACCGCGCGGCCGCAAGCGGGAAGCGTACGTGAGGCTGCTCAACGCCGATCCGGCCGACTCCCCCGCCGAGGTGAACGCCCGTCAGGAGGAAACCTCCCCCGAGCTGGTCGGGGCGGGGGCGGCACCGGCGCACGAGGCCTGGTCCACCGACGGAGAGACCCGGTCCGCCGTCGGCGGGGAGCGGCCCGGCGGAAGCGACGAACGGCCCGGCGGGGGCGGCGAACGGTCCGGCGGGACCGGGAAGCCCTCTGCGCAGGGCAGGAAGCGTCCAGCCGAGGGGAGAGGTCGGTCCGCCGCGGGCAGGGAGTCGTCCGCGGAGGTGAGGGAGCGGTCCACGGAGGAAGGGGAGTGGCCTGCCGGGGGCCGATCGCGGTCCGCCGGGGGCGGGGAGCGGTCTGTCGAGAGCAGGGAGCGGTCTGTCGAGGGCGGGGACTCCGCTCCCCCGGAGTCGTCGCTGACGCCCGCTCAAGCCTTCGACGCGCTCTACGCGTTCTGTGCCCCCGCCCTCGTACGGCAGACCTATCTGCTGACCGGGCGGCGCGAGCTGGCCCGCGAGTCCGTAGAACGCGCGTTCCAACTGGCCTGGCACCGCTGGCCCGAGGTGGCCGTGGACCGGGACCCTGCCGGTTGGGTGCGCGCGATGGCCTACGAGTACGCGCTCTCCCCCTGGCATCGGCTGCGTCCGCGCTACCGGCACCCGGAGGCGCCGCCCGCCGGCGCGTCCGACCGCGCGCTGCTCGACGTACTCCTCGATCTGCCGCCCGTGTACCGGCGCACGCTGCTGCTGTACGACGGTGTCGGGCTCGGGCTGCCGGAGACCGCGGCGGAGACGGAGGCGAGCACGCCCGCGGCGGCCAACCGGGTGCTGCACGCGCGCGAGGCCGTCGCCGCCCGGCTGCCGGAGCTGGCCGTGCCGGAGGAACTGCACTGGCGGCTCGCCGAGCTCGCGAGCTCGGAGCGGCTGCGCGCGGCGAAGCCCCGCACGGTCCGCTGGTACGGCGAGCGCCGCGCGCAGCAGTGGACCCGGGCGGCCATCGCCTTCACGGTCCTGCTGATCGGGGTGACCGCCCTGACGCTGGGCACCGCCCCGGACCACTACGAGGCCCCCCTCGCCCCACCGGAGACCATCCACGGCCTGCCTCCCCGGGCCGCCCCCGGGCCGCTCTCCGCGGCGGAGCTGAAGCTCCGGGCCAAGCTGAAGTCCGAGACGGCGAGGGGCCCCGAGCGGCTGATCCCGGAGATCCGCTGACGTCCGCTGACGTCCGCACGGAAACGCCGGTGGGCCCGCACCCTCGAGGGTGCGGGCAGGGAGGAAGAGCGGGGGGTAGGGGAGAGTGGTTTGAGGGG
>NZ_JBSFYW010000116.1:0-11447 GCF_053599975.1 Streptomyces sp. NPDC005141
TCGATGATCAGGTGAAGGTGCGCGGCTATCGGATCGAACTCGGTGAGATCCGGGCCGCGTTGACCGCTCATCCGGTGGTGTCCGACGCGGCGGTGGTCGTGACCGAGGATCAGCGTCTGGTCGCGTATGTGGTGGGTGAGACGGACGGTCTGCGCGAGGCGGTCGCGGGTGTGCTGCCCGAGTACATGGTGCCGTCCCTGTTCGTGGAGCTGGAGAAAATCCCGCTGACCGCGAACGGCAAGCTCGACCGGCGTGCTCTCCCCGATCCGGAGACCGGCACGTCGGACGCGTACATCGCGCCGCGCAGCGAGATCGAGGAGAGCGTCGCGGGCATCTGGGGCCAGGTCCTGGGACTGGACAAGGTCGGCGTCGAGGACAACTTCTTCGAGCTCGGCGGCCACTCCATCCTCGCCGTACGGCTGATCTCACGGCTCCAGGCCGAGTACGACCTCGATCTGCCGGTGCGGGTCGCCTTCGAACGGCCCACCGTGGCGCAGCTCGCCGTGGAGATCGAGGACCGGGTGCGGGCCGAGATCGACGCGCTCCTCACCGAAGCGCCCTGAGCGCTCCCGCCCGCCCCGCCATCAGCCCACGAGAAGGGACCCCCATCGTCATGGGATCCGTGCGACACCTCATCTCCATCACCGACCTGACCGACGACGAGCTGCGCGGGATCGTGGCGCGAGGCGTCGCGTTCGCCTCCGGCGAGCGGGCGAGGACCATGGACGGCGCCGTCGTCGGCGTCTACTTCCGCCGTACGTCGACCCGCACCCGCACGGCGTTCACGGCCGGCGCGCTGCGGCTCGGCGCGCAGACCGTGACGTTCGGGCCGGCCGATCTGCAGACCAATACGGGCGAGACCAGCGAGGACACCGGACGGGTGTTCGCCGGGATGCTGGACCTGCTGGTGGCCAGGACCGCCGACGCCACAGAGGAACTGCGCACCTGGGCGTCGGCCGGTGACATGTCGGTGGTCAACGCCATGAGTGCCGAGGAGCACCCCACGCAGGGGCTCACCGATCTGACCACGCTGCAAAGGCACTTCGGGCGAGTGGACGGCGTACGGCTGCTGTACGTCGGCGAGGGCAACAACAGCGCCGCCGCCCTGGCGCTGGCCCTTACCCGCTTTCCCGGCACCGAACTGGAGCTGCGCACACCGCCCGGCTACGGTGTCGCGCCCGACGTGCTCGCCCGGGCCACGGAGCAGGCGGAGCGAAGTGGTGCGAAGGTCGCCGAGCGGCACGACATGAGCGCGCTGCCCGCCGACCTCGACGCCGTCTACACCACCCGCTGGCAGACCACCGGAACCAGCAAGCCCACCGAGGACTGGCGGGAGGTCTTCGCTCCGTTCCAGGTCACCCGTGACCTGTGGGAGGGCAGCCCGAAGGCCGTGTTCCTGCACGACCTGCCCGCCCACCGCGGCGAGGAGGTCACCGCCGAGGTGCTCGACGGGCCGGTGAGCATCGCCTTCACCCAGGCCACGCACAAGCTGCACAGCGCGATGGCTGTGCTGGAGTGGTGCTGGGCGGGCAGTCGATGAGCACGGAACTCCAGGTGCGGGACGGCGGCGAGGAGAAGCCGCCTCCGCTGCGCAGCAACGTACGCTTCCGGCTGCTGTGGGGCGGATCCGCGCTCTCGGTCATGGCGGAGCGCTCCTCCAGCATGGCCTTCACCCTGCTCGTCCTGTGGCACACCGGGTCGAAGAGCGCGGCCGGACTGGTCGGCTTCAGTGCCCTGCTGCCCATGCTGGTCATGCAGTTGCCGGCCGGTGTACTGGTGGACCGCTGGGACAGACGGCGGGTGATGCTGTTCTGTGTGGCGGGCCGGGCGCTGGCCATCGGGTCGGTCGCGGTGTCGCTCGTCGGGGACGACGTGCGCGTCTGGCACATCGCCCTGGTCGCCTTCGTCCAGGGCAGTCTCACCGTCTTCTACCAGCTGTCCGAACGCGCGGCGGTACGCGGTGTCGTACCGCCGCAGCAGGTGTCGACCGCGATGGCGCAGAACGAGGCGCGGTCCCGGGCCGTGAACTTCGTCGGACATCCGGCGAGCGGTGTGCTCTTCGGCCTGTCGGCGTGGGTACCTTTTCTGTCCAGCACAGGCCTCTACCTGCTGTCCCTGCTGACGCTCACCCGGCTGAGGATCCCGAAGCGGCAGTCCGGCGGCGCCGGCAAGAGCGCCCGGGGGATGCGTGAGGAGATCTCCAGCGGACTGCGCTGGGTGTGGGAGCGCGCCTACTTCCGCTCGGCACTGCTCGTCATCGCGGGGAGCAACCTGGTCTTCCAGGGACTCATCCTCACGGTCGCCGTGCTGGTCAGGGAGCAGGACAGACCGGCGAGCACGGTCGGCCTGATCATGGCGGCCGGCAGTATCGGCGGACTCCTCGGGGCCTTCAGCGGAGGGTGGCTGACCAGGCGGCTGCCGATGCGGCGCGTCATGATCTACGCCCATGTCGCCTGGGCTCTGATCATGCCCGGAACGGTATTTCTGCTTCATCCGGTGACACTTGGGATTCTCTTCTTCATAACGTCGCATATAGGAGCGGCTGTTACCGTCTGCGGCATGTCCCATCAGGTGCGCATCACACCCGACGCCATGCAGGGGAGGGTCGGCAGCGTCGTCATGCTCCTGGTTTCCGGGGCGAGTTCGGTCGGCGCGCTCGGCACCGGCTTTCTCCTCGAAGGTGTCGGCACGCGCGGGACACTGGCCATCGCATCCGGAGTGATGGCCCTGCTCGCCGTGGTGGCGACCGTCGTGTTCACCCGCCGAGGGGCGGAGCTCGAAGACCGGAGCGCCCAGGACGAGGCGTCCGGACATCAGCGGGAGCTGACGGCCGGTCCCCCACCACCATGACGCTACGGAGAATCGATGAATGACGCAGTGCGGCTGGAGTCGCTCAGCAAGACCTATGGTTCGGGCAGCGGCGCGGTCGGCGCGTTGCGCGACGTGGGCCTGTCCTTCCCACGCGGCAGTTTCACGGCCGTCATGGGGCCTTCGGGTTCGGGCAAGTCCACACTGCTGCAGTGTGCCGCCGGGCTCGACCGGCCCACGTCCGGGCGGGTGTTCATCGACGGTACGGACATCGGCGGCCTGAACGAGACCCGACTGACCGAATTCCGCCGGGAGTCCACCGGCTTCGTCTTTCAGGCGTTCAACCTGCTGCCCTCGCTGACGGCCGCGCAGAACGTCGGGCTGCCGCTGCGGCTGGCCGGCCGCAAACCCGGTCGCCAGCTGGTGCTGAAGGCCCTGGCCCAGGTCGGCCTGGAGGATCAGGCCCACAAGCGGCCCAGCCAGCTCTCCGGCGGCCAGCAGCAACGGGTCGCGGTGGCCCGTGCCTTGGTCACGCGTCCGGCCGTGCTCTTCGCGGACGAGCCGACCGGCGCGCTCGACATCACGACCGGACGTGAACTGCTCGAAGTCTTACGGAAGCTGGTGGGCACCCCGGTGACCGGGGAGCGGGGGGTCGACGACCCCGAGCCCGACCAGCCGACCACGATCGTGATGGTCACGCACGACCCGAACGTGGCCGCGTACGCGGACCGCGTGGTGTTTCTCGCCGACGGCGCGCTGGTCGGCGAGCTGAAGGACCCGACGGCCGAGGCGGTCGCCGCCCGCATGACCGATCTGGCGGTGTCGTAGTGCTCGGCATCGCCTTTCAGACGCTCCGGGCGCGCTGGGTGTCCTTCCTCGGCACCATCGTGGCCCTCGTGCTCGGCGTGGCACAGGTCGCCGCGATGGGCATCCTGCTGATGACCATGCTCGATCTGCCCGACCGGCCGCCTGAGCGGTTCGCCCAGGCCTCCGCCGTCGTGCTGCCCACCGACCCCGACTGGAACCCCGCCCACCACGACCTCGGTGTCCGCTCGCTGCCCGAGGCCGAAGGCGTCTCCCCCGACCTGCTCGACCGCGTCCGGGCCACCGGTGAGACCGTCGTCGACCGGGCCTTCTACGCGCAGCTCCACGACGGCCCGCGCAACCAGGTCGGTCACCCCTGGGCGGTCGCCCGCTTCGGCGGCTACCACTTGACGAGCGGCTCGCAGCCGTCGGGCGACCACGAGATCGTCGTACCCTCCGACCAGGCGCACACCGGCGACAAGGTGACGGTCATGACCGCCGCCGGCGTCTCCCCCTACACGGTGTCCGGCACGGTCGCCCCCGTCGGCTGGGAGAACGCGGTGTTCTTCGGGGACGCCGAGGCGGCCCGGATCTCCCCGCGCGTCCAGGCGCTCGTGGCGCTCGGTCCGTCCGCCCAGGTGCGCGAGGCCGTCGGCAAGGACGCCGAAGTCCTCACCGGCAGCGACAGGCACAAGGCCGACGCCAGCGAGGCGGAGGACCGCGAGACCCTCGACAACACCATCACGCTGGTCCCGGTGATGGCGTCCGTCGCGGGCACCACCTCCGTGTTCGTCGTCGCGTCCACGTTCGCCTTCGCCGTCATCCAGCGCCGCCGCGAGGTCGCGCTCCTGCGTACCGTCGGCGCCACGCCCAAGCAGGTCCGCCGCATGATCCGCGGCGAGGCCCTGCTCGTCGGCACCCTGGCCTCCGCGCTCGGCGCGGCCCTCGGCCTGTACGGGGCCCAGCTGCTCACCGACATGCTCATCGACCTCGACATCTCACCGCCCTGGTTCCAGGTGCGGACGTCCCTGCACTGGACGGTGACCGCCCCGCTGGCCGGCGCGTTCCTCGTCGGCGTGCTGGTCGCGCTCTGCGGAGCCGCCACCGCCGCGTATCGCGCCGGACGGGTGCGACCCGTCGAGGCGCTGCGCGAGGCCGCCGTCGACGACTCCGGGATGACACCGTCGCGCCTGCTGATCGGCGCCCTCGGTATCGGAGTGGGCGTCGGCCTCGCCGCATGGATCGCGGTCGGCAAACCGGCCACCATCCTCTCGCCCAACACCTACGTCACCGAACTCCTCGTCCCCGTCCTGGCCGCCGCCGTCATCGCCCCCCTGGCGATCGGCCCACTGGCCCGGCTGCTGATGTGGCCGTTCCGCAACACGGCGGGACCCACCGCGATGCTCGTGCGCGAGAGCGTGCTCAGCTCACGGCGCCGCACCGCCGCCACCGCGGCACCCATCCTGCTCACCGTCGGGCTCGCCCTGTCGCTGCTCGCCGCCACCGACTCACTCGGCGCGGCCCGCGACCACGGACTGCGCAACCAGATCGCCTCCCCGTACGCTCTCGCCCCCGACGGCACCCCGGGCATCAGCCCCGAAGTCGTCGACAGGGTCAAGAAGATCGACGGCGTACAGATCGCGGCACCGCTCCTCACCACCGTCTACACCCGCGACGAGGACCGCTACGACGAGAACGACGGCATGGTCGTGGACACATCCGTGCTCAAGTCGACGATGGACCTCACCATCACCCAGGGCTCCCTGGACAAGCTCGACGACGACAGCATCGCCGCCCCCGACCTGTGGGGCTGGGACGCCGGCACCTCGCGGAAGATCCTGCTCGGCGACGGCTCCGAAGCGACACTGAAGGTCGCGGCGGTCTACAAGGCCATGCGCGGCGAGGACGTCGCCTACCTTCCGGAGCGCTTCGCCGCCTCGGCCGCGTACGCCCGGGACGGACTGGCCCGGCGCGCCTACATCAACCTGGAACCCGGCACGGACAAGGCCGCCGCGACCGCGGCGATCACCAAAGCCGTCCAGGGCAGCGGGGCCCACTTCCTGACCCGCGCCGAACTGGTCGCCTCGGAAGCCGCCTACGCCCGCCATCTCATCGAGGTGCGGCAGCGCTCAACGGCCGTGATCGTCGTGCTGTTCTGCTTCATCGCGATCCTCAACACCCTCCTCATGGCGACCGCCGACCGCCGCCGCGACCTGGCGGTCCTGCGCCTGGCCGGAGCCACGCCCCGGCAGGTCGTACGGTTCTTCGTCGCCGAATCCCTGCTGGTGGCCGCCATCGGTGTCGTCCTCGCCCTGATCGCGTCCGCCCTCAACATCGCCGCCCTGTGGGCGGCACTGCTCCAGCTCTTCGGTACGACCCCGATCGTGGCGCCCTGGCTCGTGGTCGTCGGCATCGCCGCCGTCTCCACGGTCCTCGCCGTCATCGGTACGGTGCTGCCGGTCACGGCGGCACTGCGCTCCCGGATCGTCCAGCTCGTGGGCGCCCGGGAGTAGCCCCGGCCGGTGGTGCTCGCGCGGCGCGCGAGCTCCTGTCCCGAAAGACCGCGCGCGGCCTGGTCCCTCCCCCCGTGGGGACCGGGTCGCGCGCTTCGTCGTGCCCGGCGCGCCACCTGCAAACCCCCGCACCCGTACGACAGTTCGCGTAGAGGCGCGGTATAGGCCCCCACCGGAAGCTGACGACGGATCCGGAATCGCCTTCCGGTCCGCTGTCCGAACAGACATCCGAGAGGGAGAGCCGACATGGCTGACGAGCAGACCGACGACCGCGTGTACCGGGTGGTCCTCAACGACGAGGAGCAGTACTCCATCTGGGCCGCGGACCGGGACCTGCCCGCGGGCTGGCACGCGGAAGGAACCGAGGGGACCCGGCAGGAGTGCCTGGACCGTATCGAGGAGGTCTGGACGGATCTGCGCCCGGCAAGCCTGCGCCGCCGCATGGAGCAGGCGTCCGCCTGACCCGCGCACTCCGCACAGCCACGCACACGCACACAGCACCACGGCCGGAAACAGAGAAGCACACGGTGGGGGAGGAGCGCTCAGCATGAGCACGGGCGAAGTTCGTACGGGCCAGGAAGCCGGGGACCAGCGCGAGGAACTGGTGCGCGCCCGGCTCGCCGGCGCCCGCCGGGGGCGGCGCGCCGCACTGCGGCGGGCCGACCGGGACGGCCCGCTGGCCCTCTCCCACGGCCAGCAGCAGATGTGGTTCCTCAGCCGCCTCGACCCGGACAGCTGGGAGTACAGCGTCCCGGTCGTGCTGCGGCTGCGGGGACCGCTCGACACCGACGCACTGCGCCGCGGCTTCGAGGCCCTGCGGTCCCGCCACGAGATCCTCCGCACCCGCTACCGCCTCGACGGCGCGGAGCCGGTCCAGCTCATCGACCCGCCGGGCCCGTTCGACCTCCCCGTCGACGACCTGACCGGTCTCGCCGACGGGCCGGAGCGGGAGCGGCGGGCGCTCGCCCTGGCCGAGGCCGAGCCCGGCCGCCCGTTCGACCTGGAGCGGGGCGACCCACTGCGTGCCCGGCTGATCCGCGTCGCGGACGACGACCACATCCTCGCGGTCGTCCTGCACCACGTGGCCTGCGACGAATGGTCCGTCGGGCTCCTCCTCGGCGAACTCGCCGCCCTGTACGAGGCGTTCGGCGCGGGCCGGCCCGACCCGCTCACCCCCGTCGACTTCCAGTACGCCGACTACGCGGCCTGGCAGCGTTCCCGCCTCGCCGACGGCACGCTCGACACCCATGTCACCTACTGGCGCGAGCAGTTGCGGGGCATCGCCCCGCTGGAGGTGCCCACCGACCGGCCCCGCCCCGCCACCCGCAGCTGGGCGGGCGACGCCGTTCCCGTCACCCTGACCGCCCCGCTCGCCGAACGCCTCCGCGCCCTCGGCTCGGCGCACGGCGCCACCCTCTTCACCACCCTGCTCACCGGATACCAGGCCCTGCTGTCCCGCTACACCGGACGCGACGACATCCCCGTGGGCACCGTCGCCTCCGGCCGCGGCCGCCCGGAGCTGGAGCAGCTCGTCGGCTATGCCGTCAACACCCTTGTCCTGCGCGGCCGCTGGCAGGGCGACCCGTCGTTCCGCACCCTGCTCGACGGCACCCGCGACACGGTCCTGGACGCCTTCGACCACCAGGAGTACCCCTTCGCCCGGCTGGTCGACGAGCTCCAGCCCGAACGCGACATGTCCCGCACCCCGCTGTGCCAGGTCGCCTTCACCCTGCACCAGGAACGTACCGAGGGATTCCGGCTCCCCGGCGTGGCCGCCGAACCGCTGCGCGCCCCCTCCCGCGTCTCCCGCTTCGACCTCACCCTCCAGCTCGGCGAGCGTGCCGACGGCTCCGTCCACGGCACGCTGGAGTACAGCACCGCGCTCTACGACCGGGCCACCGCCGAGCGGCTCGCCCGCCACTACGTACGCCTGCTGGAATCCGCCACGGCCGACCCGGACCGCGCGCTCTCTCTGCTCGACCTGCTCGACGACACGGACCTGGCCGTCATCGCCCCCGAACCGCGCCTCTTCCCGGACCCGGACCGATGCGTCCACCAGGTCTTCGAGGAACGGGCCGCCGCCACCCCGGACGCCACCGCCGTCGTCTGCGGCGGACAACGGCTCAGCTATGCCGAACTCGACGCCCGCGCCAACCGGCTCGCCCACCACCTGCGTGAACTCGGCGCGGGACCGGGCGCGTTGGTCGGCGTCAGCCTCGACCGCGGACCCGCCCTCCTGCCCACCCTGATCGGCGTCCTCAAATCCGGCGCCGCCTACCTCCCGCTCGACCCCGAGCACCCCGCGGAGCGCCTCGCGAGCACCCTCCAGGACGCCGGCGCCCGCATCGTCGTCACCTCCGACACGCACGCCGCCCACCTCGCCGCCGCCCACGACGGCCGGCTGGTGAACCTCGACGGCGAGCGCGAGAGCGCCGCCCTCGCCGCGGCGCCCACTACCGCCCCGGCCGTGGACGTCCGACCCGACGACCTCATCTACACCATCTACACCTCGGGCTCCACCGGCCGGCCCAAGGGCGTCGGACTCACCCACGCGAACGTGCTCCGCCTGTTCACCATCACCGAGGAGCACTACGACTTCGGCGAACACGACGTCTGGACGCTCTTCCACTCGTACGCCTTCGACATGTCCGTCTGGGAGATGTGGGGCGCCCTGCTGTACGGGGGACGTCTTGTCGTCGTCCCGCCCGACACCGCGCGTTCCCCCGAGGACTTCCTGCGCCTGCTCGCCGACGAGCGCGTCACCGTCCTCAACCAGACCCCCTCCGGCTTCCGCGGTCTGGTGACGCTGGCCGGGGACGGCCACCCGCTGATCGACGAACTCGCCCTGCGCGTGGTCACGTTCGGCGGCGAACGCCTCGACATGCCCGCCCTGCGCCCCTGGGTCGCGCGCCGCGCCCTCGACCGCACGGCCCTCATCAACATGTACGGCATCACCGAGACCACCGTGCACACCACCTACCACCCGGTCACGGACACCGACCTGGACGCCGACCACGGCAACGACATCGGCGTCCCGCTCCCCGACCTCCAGGTGCAACTGCACGGACCGCATGGCGAGTTGGTGCCCATCGGCGTCCCCGGCGAGATCCACGTCGGCGGACCCGGGGTCGCCCGCATGTACCTGGGCCGCCCCCGCCTCACCGCGGAACGGTTCATACCCGACCCGTACGGCCCGCCCGGCACCCGCCTCTACCGCAGCGGCGACCTCGCCCGCCGCCGCCCCGACGGCGGCCTCGACTACCTGGGCCGCATCGACCACCAGGTCAAGATCCGCGGCCATCGCATCGAACTCGGCGAGATCAAGGCCGCGTTGACCGCCCACCCGCTGGTCCGTGACGCCGTCGTCGTCGCCCGCGAGGACACCCCCGGCGACAAGCGGCTCGTCGCCTACGTCGTCCCCGCCGGCGAGGCCGTCGCCGCCCCCAGCGAACTACGGGCCCTGCTCGGCCGCACCCTGCCCGCCTACATGATCCCCACCGCGTTCCTCGCGCTCGGCAGGATCCCGCTCACCGTCAACGGCAAACTCGACCAGGCCGCCCTGCCCGCCCCCGACCGCGACGCGCTCGCCGTCGGGCGCACCCAGGTCGCCCCGCGCACCGACGCCGAAGAGCGGATGACCGACCTCTGGCGCGAGGTCCTCGGCATCGACCGCGTCGGTGTCACCGACAGCTTCTTCGACCTCGGCGGCGACTCGCTGCGGGCCGTGGCGCTGGCCGCGGCCCTGCGCGACGCCGATTACGACGTCACGGTCCGCGACGTCTTCGCGCACCGAACACCGGCCGACCTGGTCGAATACCTCACCGGCCGCCCGGCCCCGGCCCGCCCAGAGCCCGGCGTGACCCCCTTCGCGCTGCTCGCCGAGGAGGACCGCGAGCGCCTGCCCGAGGGCGTCGTGGACGCCTATCCGCTCGCCCAGGTGCAGCTCGGCATGGTCGTGGAGATGCTCGCCGACGACGGCCGCAATCACTACCACAACTCGACCTGCTTCCGGATCCTCGACGAGCACACCTTCTCCGCCGAGGCACTCCAGCAGGCGGTACGGGTCGTCATCGGCCGCCACGAGATCCTGCGCACCTCCTTCGCCCTGGACGGCTACTCGGTACCGCTTCAGCTCGTCCACGACCCTGCACGGGTCGACACCACCGTCCGCACACGGGATCTGACGTCCCTCGACGCGGCAGCGGCCGAACGCTCCCTGCGCGCCTTCATGACAGAGGAACGCGCCGAACTCTTCGACCTCACCCGCGCCCCGCTGATCCGCTTCTCCGCGCACACCCGCGACGACGGCAGCTGGTGGCTCACCCTCACCGAATGCCACGCCGTGCTGGAGGGCTGGAGCCACCACTCCCTCCTCATGGAACTCGTCACCACCTACCGGGCCCTTCGCGACGGACAGCCGCTCCAGGAGCCGGAACCGGCCGCCGTGCGCTATGCCGACTTCGTGGCCGCCGAGCTCAAGTCCCTCGACTCCGAGGAGGACCGCGCCTACTGGCACGGCATCGTGGAGAGCCACCCCAAGTTCGTACCGCCGGCCGGATGGGGCGACGACCCGCTCACCGCGCCGCGCGGTCTGCACCGGGCCTGGGTCCCCTACCACGACCTCGAAGCAGGGCTCCGCGCCCTCGCCTCCGAGGCCCAGGTTCCGATCAAGAGTGTGCTGCACGCCGCGCACCTCACGGTGATGAGCCGTCTCACCCCCGACGAGACCTTCCGCACCGGCCTTGTCACCAATGCCCGCCCCGAGGCCGTCGGCGCCGAACGCGTCCACGGCGTCTACCTCAACCCCCTGCCTTTCGCCTTCCGGCGCGGCGCCCGTACTTGGCACGACCTCGTCCGCCAGGTCTTCGACCAGGAGATCGAGGTCTGGCCGCACCGCCGCTATCCGCTCGGCGCCATGCAACGCGAGTTCGGCGCCGCGGAACGCCTCGTCGACGTCCGCTTCAGCTATCAGAACTTCCGGCAGGTCGACCAGGACGTCATCGACTACGCCGCCACCATCGACGACAGCCCCACCGAGTTCCCCCTCGGCGTCTCCACCCGTGCCGGCTTCATCGTGATCACTGCCAACCGCCACATCATCGGCCGCACCGGCGTCGACCGCCTGGCCTCGATGTACCGCACCGTCCTCGAAGAGATGGCCACGAACGCCGATGGCGACGCCGAACAGGCGATCCTGCCCGGCGGTGAGCGTGAGTTGGTGCTCTCCGCCTGGAACGACACGGTGGTGTCGGTGGGTGAGGTGTCGGTGCCGGAGTTGATCGCGGAGCGTGCGGCGGTGTCGCCGGGTGCGGTGGCGGTGGA
>NZ_JBSFYW010000117.1:0-10833 GCF_053599975.1 Streptomyces sp. NPDC005141
TCACACCTGGCCCCAACCCACCCACGCCGGCACCCAAGCCATCCACATCAAACGACCCCAACCACCCGCCCCAGACCCGTAAAGCAACGGCATTGGGTCTAGCTGCTGTTCAACCCGCATAACCCGACAGGCGTCGTCCACACCTGAAATCCATGCTCCTCTGGTCTTGCCAAGAGCCGTCCTATTTCACAGACCGCCGCGGGGGCAAGCGGTTCCAGTGGCAGATGGGTTGGTTGCCTGTCATGGCGCTTCGGAGTTGGGCGGTTTGAGATCAGGTGGGTAGCCCTTGGCGCGGAGGAATGCGTCGAGTGCGAGCGCGACGATGTCGCCGTGTTGGACACCGTGGTCCGCGTGGTAGCGGCGGATGCGCCGCTGGAGTTGGAGAGCGTCGGGGACGGCGTAGTTGATCTGACCTCGACTGGTGTTGCGGCCACCGATGACCTTCAACGTGTCTGGATGCGGCACCAACGGGTCGTCGGTCAGGTCGGATTGTGTGTCGAGAGCGTCAGCCAATTCACGCAGCCGGCGGGCGTGGCGTGAGAGATCGGGCATGGGGTGCTCCAGTTCGGTCCAGTAGTCGACTAGTTAGGCGCCTATTGGACTAGTCGACTAGGCGGGCGGATGGGTGTCCGCGAACGAATGGAATCGTTCGCGGACACCCTGGGGACGTGCTGGTTCAGAAGCCGCGGGTGGTGAGCCACTCGTCCAGCGCGACTGAGACGATGTCGCCGATGGGGAGGTGGTCGAGTTCGTTGTCCAGCGCGAAGCGTTTGAGCCGCTTCTTCAGTTTCAGTGCGGCGGGTACGGACGAGTCGAGGCTCTCGCGGGTGATGATGCGCTGGTTGAGGATGACGGCCGTTTCGGGAATGTCCCTGGGGCGGCCGGGGCCGTGAGCCCACGGTGTCCCCTCGCTGGGGGCTGCCTCGGGGTGCCCGCTCTGTTCCTGCTGAGCCCTCGATGCCTCTGCTCTCACTGGGAACGCGGTAGTGCCTGCGACCGGAGCGCCTGTCCGGCGGATGGCCACTTCCGCGAGTGGGGTCGCGGCAGTAGCCGGGGGCGCGGTATGAGACGACCCGTTGTGCGAAGCGTGCTCGTGGGGCTGTAGGGGCAGGACTGTCGGTGTCGCGGATTCAGGAGTTGGGTCCGTGGGCGGCACCTGCCGCTCCACCGGCTCTCCAGCGGGCGGCTGCCACGGCTGGCGGGCAGCGGTGGCTGGGGGAGCCCACTGGCTGCCGGCCGCCTCCCGCACAGGGGTGTTCGGCGCGTCTTCGACGGTCGGCTCGACGGACGTCTGCGCCGCTTCGGGCACCGTCTCGGTGCGATCCTGCGCCGACTCCTCGACGGGAGCTATGGAGGGAGCGGGCTGGACCTGGAGCTCGCTCGCCGGCGCGGGATGGAATTCGTCCTGGGCGATGGTCCTTTCGGCGGCGATCTGCTCGGGGGTGAACTCGGCGCCCGGTGGTGGGGGAGAGGTTGTCTTCTTGGCGGCGCCACCGAGGGCACGCCCGGTGCGGCGGGGCGGGGGCTTGGGCCTGTCGTTCTTCTCGCTCATGCGGTGAGCTCCTTCATCAGCTCGGCGTACTCGCTCAGTTCGGTGGGGATCTCGCCGAAGGCCTCCATGTAGTGCACCCAGGAGTGGATGACGGTTTCGGCGAGCGGGAAAGCTTCGTCGCGGTCGGGGCCGATGCCCTGGCCTTCATCGGGCTGCAGGAGCTGGTCCTTGGCGGTGCGGGGGAGGCTGGTGCGGTCGTCGGCTTTGACCACGACGACGTGGGCGGTGACGTCGCGTTCGTTGCGGGCTGCGGCGCGTTCGGCCTCGTCGAAGGTGGCGACGAGTTTGCGGCGCTCGATCTTGGTGGGGGCGACCGGTACGAGCAGCAGGTTCGCCTCGGTAACAGCCTCGTGGAAGATCCGGGCGCTGCCGCCTCCGGCGTCGACCACGATGGCGCCGAACTCGGCGCGCTTGTCGCGGAGGTACTCGGCGATGTCGTCGAACGGGTACCGCTCGACCACCAGGTTCTCGGGGATCTCGAAGCCGGCGGCCTGGGCGACCTTGAACCAGTCGAAGGCGGACTGGCTGCTGGCGTCCGCGTCCAGCAGCAGCGTGGGCAGCCCGAGGACGACGGCGTAGTAGAGGGCGATGAACCAGGCGGAGGTGGTCTTGCCGGTGCCGCCCTTGAGCATGCCGACGACGATCACGAAGGCGTCCCACGGGCGGGCTGTGGCCGCCGTCAGGGTCCTGTGACGGGTCATTTCGTTCACGTGGGTTCAATCTCCAGAAAGTAGAAGGGTGTTGTCTGGTGTGGTTGGTGGTGGCGCACGTGTGCAGTGGTCTGAAGGAGGAGCGCGTGCCGTGCGGCGACAACGGGGATGGCACTGCTGGGGAGTCGGCAGCTGACCGGCACGCACGGCGTGACAGGCGAGGAGCCAGTTGGGGCCGTTCATGACCGCTTCCCGTGGGTGCGAGCGGGGCCGTGGTGGTGCCGGGGCCGCATGTGGGTGTTGGCCTCGTGCAGGAGCCGGTAGACGGTGGCGACCGAGTAGCTGCACTCTGTGGCCAGCTTCGGTACTGAGGCGCCGGCTTCATACCGCGCCCGCAGGGACACCGCCAGCCTCTTACGCGCTATGGCATCGGTTGCGGAGCGGATACGGAGCGTCTGCTGGGTGGTGCGGGGCGTGCCCCCGGCCTCGATCAGCAGCCGCCGCGCGGCGCGCCGCGTCACCGACCCCGCTGCGGCCAGCTCCGTGAGGGTCGCGCCGTGTTGCTCGTAGAGGCGGCGCAGGTGGGCGGCGAGTTTGCGGCGGGCCTGCCCGTCGCGCATCCTGCGGGTCTGCCACGAGGTGCGCATCACGGTTTCGGCCACGCGCAGGCGGTTGAGGACTGTGCCGTAGGACAGCCCGCTGGTGGCGACGAGTTCGGCGACAGTGGCACCTGACTCGTACTGCTCACGCAGGGCCCGGGCGGTGACTTCTTCGTTCTTGGCATCTGCAGGTGGAGGTTGTTGGTTCATGCGGCGGAGTTCCATTCGCTGAGGGCTTCGGCATGGGCGGCGGCCAGCTCGTCATAGGTGCGCTGGTCGGATGGAGTGATGAGGATCAGTCGTCCATCGGTGGCGACCCGCCACTCGGCGGCAGCGTGGCCTGTCACGGGGTCGAGGACGCGCCCGTCCCGGGCGTGCCACGTCGGCGGGATCTCGTCGGGGCGCGGCCCTGGGACCAGGACCTGACGGCCGTCGCGGACGATCACCACGGCCTGTCTGCGGTGCCCCGCAAGCCGGTCCAGTGCCTCCCGGTAGGCCGCACGCTCGACGGCGTGCAGGGCCTTGCGCCGGGCAGCGTGTCCCCTGGCGTCGTGCCGCTCGGCCACCGTGTCCCAGCCCTGTGCCGGCACGACGTCGAGTCCTGGAACGGGAGCCGGGCTGCTGCTGCCTATGCCCTCCAGAGCACGTGGCGCGAGGGCCCACGTCTCCCCGGTGCGACGGGCAAGGCCATGCTCGGCCAGGCGCCGCAGGGTCCGGTAGACGGTTGCGCGGGAGACCGAGGAGGTGCCAACGAGCTCGCTGACGGTCTGGTGGGGGCGCTGTTGAAGGGCGCCGAAGAGCATGAGGGCGGGACTGCCGAGGCCGTGGTGGGCGAAGGCATCGTGACCCATGAGCCGGCCGAGGACGGTGGAGTCGATGTCGGCCACCGTGACCGTCTCAGGGCTGGTCCACTCCCCAAGTGCCGGGTCGGGGGGGTACTGAGTGGTCCGGAAACGAGACAGCAGAACGGGAGCACCGTGGCTGAGGGTGCTGCCGTCGCCCAGGGACCAGGTCGAGCCCTCGCGACCGTGGCCGACCCGCAGACGGCGCAGCCAGCCGTGCGGTTTGAGGACGGTGTCGTAGACGGCCCGCAGTGTCGTGCGAGAGATGCCCGCTTCCTCGGCGGTCTGCCGCTCGCTGGCGTGGTGCAGGGGACCGCCCGCGATCTCGGCGAAGTTCAGGTGCGCCCGCAGAACGCGCAGCGCGGTCCGTCCCCGCTCCCCGCGCCAGGCGGTGGTCTCGATCCGGTCGCGCAGCGCGGCGAGAACCTCGTACGCGTCGTGCCGGGAGCTAAGCGCGATGGTGGTGCTGACCATCTTGGAGGCGCTGTTCCAGACTCGGCGGATGTAGTCCAGGGCGCGTGTCTGCCCGGAGCGCAGGGCGATGTTGCGGGTGTGCCGTCCACCTTCGTGGTCGGGGTGCAGCAGGAGTTGGGTGAGCTGGTCGATGGTGCCGCTGGCGCGGGCGACGTGGCAGGCGATGGCCGCGGTGATCCGGTGTCCGTGCTCGGCCGCGCCCTGGCGGTCCCCGCGCGGGATCACGGTCCGGCCGTCGAAGGCGAGTCGGCTGTAACTGCCGGTGGCGTAGCGGCCGGTGAGGTCGCCGAGCAGGATCAGATCGGCCGCAGCTGACGGCAGTCGGGAAAGGCCCAGTGGGCCGCGGAGGTGGGTGAAGTGTTGTTGAGGGAGTGGCTGGTGGATGCTTTCTGGCACGGTGGGGTCGTCTCGCAAAGACGTGGACGCCACCCAGGCCCGCTAAAACCACGGGTGGTGCCCGGAACTGACCTCCGTTCGGTGCCGGCCAAGGCCTCCAGGACGGCAATCCTGGAAGGCCGCGTACAGCTGGCCCCGAGCGGAGGCAGGCGTCCCCATCGCAGCTCGACCGAGGTCGAAACAGAGCCCCGCCAGAGTGGTTCACTCTTGATCCACACCGGCCAACTCAGGTCTCTCAGAGCCCAGTTGCAGAGGTCGTTGCCTCTGACTGCCTCTGAGCGACCCGGGTCGAACCGGGGTCGAATCAGAGCGGTTTCCTCTGACTGCCTCCGATCGCCTCTGCAACCCGTCCTAGCAGGTCACAGCCTCATCGCCCCACATAAGCGCAGGTCAGAAAGGTGCGCTAGCTGTACCACTGGTTCCTGGCGAAGGTGGTCATGTGCGGCATGAAGGTCGGCTCCCGTCTCCGGATGGTGGGGACATCGTCGGGACGGGCATGACAAGGGCGCAATAGCGCTTCCGTCTCACGGAAGATGTCCGATGAAATGCCACGTCAGCGGGGTGATGCGTGAGTGTCCTCCCCGGTGGCCGTTGCGATGCTCGTCCACTGGGCCGCCGCGCCGACCTCGATCTCCCGTGGCTATTTGAGTCACGTTTTCGCTCGTAAGTTACGCACGTATGACTGTTTTAAGAGTTCTGTGGCGAATCTGATGCCGGATCCTGGTCGTACAGGAGTAGTCGCCCGCCCCCGCCCCCGCTCTCCTCGTCGTCCGTCGTCCGACGTCCGCCTGCGCCTGTCGGCCCAACCGGCACAGGGCCACATGCCCCGGCGCATCGACGGCGCCTGGTGGCCCCGCTCGACCGATCTGACGTCCGAACTGCCGCCCGCCTGGGGGCACGTCGGCAGCGTCCTGGTGGACGAGGCCGTATGGGCGCCGTTCCCCGGGCGGTTCCTCGTCGCCGATCAGGTGGTACGCCTGCGCCGGACGACCAGCCGGCACGCCCCGTCCACCGTCTGTCTGCTGGCGCCCGGCCGCGGCCGATGGGACCTGCTGGTCGTACCGCCCGAGGCCACGGAGGCGGAGGCCGGGTGGCTCATGGACAGCATGGACACCGCCGCGGGCCGTCGGGCAGATCTACCTCCTGTCCAACCCGCTACTGACCGAGCCCCTGGCTCTTGACCACGTCAAGCCGCGACTGCTGGGGCACTGGGCACCTCACCGGGACTGAACCTGGTCCACAGGGGGGAATCGGTCGCGTTCATGGCACGAACCCGGCTCCGGACCGACTGCGACCGGCCCGAGGTGATCAAATCGCCGAAAGCGAAACGGACATGGGGGTAGATCGCCGCCCGCCAGTGGGCGTCCAGCGCGCTCAGTTCCTCCTCGTCGATGTTGCCGATGCCGGCAGGGGCGTCGAGCGAGGTCTCGCGAGGGGGGCCGAGTGGCATGACGAACCCTTCTTGAAGAGGGCTGCTCAGGAACTTCGGGAACTTAGGCCGGGGAGGAATTCGGTTTCGTCGATGAAGGCGCGGGCGACATCCGAGAGGCGGCGGTTGTGGGAGCGGGCGTAGGCCCTCAGGGTGGTGAAGGCCTGTTCCATGTCCGTGTGGCGGCGTTCGGCGAGTTTTCCCTTGGCCTGTTCGATCAGGACGCGGCTGCTGAGGGCTGTCTGCAACTGCTCGTTGAGGAGCGTGTTGCGCTCGGTGGTGCGTTGTTGCAGCAGGCTGATGGTGGCGACGTCGGCGAGGGCCTGGGCGAAGGGTGCGGCGGCGGGGCTGATGGGTGCCGGGGTGGTGTGGAAGAGGTTGAGGGCGCCGACGACCTCGTCGCGCAGGCGCATCGGCAGCGCTTGGACGGCGTTGAAACCGCTGCGTTGAGCCTGGGCGGTGAACAGGGGCCAGCGGGCTGCCTCGTTGCGCAGGTCGTGGACGGAGACCGCGATTCCGGTGTGGAAGCAGTCGAGGCACGGGCCTTCGTGGTTCTGGAGCTGGAAGAGTTCCAGGAGGCGCACCCGTTCGTCGGAGGCGGCCATGACGCGCAGTACCCCGTCACGGTCGGCGAGCAGGACGCCGGCCGCGCTCGCGTCGAGCAGGTCGACGCAGCGGTCGGTGAGCAGGCGCAGGAAGTCCATGAGGTCGAAGTCGGCGACGAGACTGTCGGCGAGCTCGACGAACGTCCGGGCCATCAACTGTTCCTTCATCGTGCACACCTCTGTGGATGGGGCGTGAGCATCAAGACTCCTCGTCGGGGGGTCGCGCCTCCGGCGGTCGGATGTCGGACGGAGCCGTGTCCGGGGGGAGGCGGAGCCGATGGGCGACCACGTCGGCGGCGACCACCGAGATCCGTGTCCCCCGGGCGTACGCGTGCGCGCGCAGCCGGATGAAGGCTTCCTCGAAGCCGACGTCGAGCTGGACCATGAGGATGCCGGTGGCCTGGTCGATCTCGGCGCGGTATCCGCCCAGGTCGTCGAAGGGCGCGGCGTCCGACCGTTCGGTGGCGGCCGCGTGGGTGTCGAACGGGACACCCGTCTCACTGATCCGGGCATCGAGCAGAATCAACGTGGCAGCGTCGGCGAAGGCCATCGCATCGGCCACCTCCTCCGCTCCCAGCTCGACCGAACTGCTGGAGTACAGGTCGAGTACGCCGGGGCTGACGGCCCCGATCCGCAGGGGGAAGGCGAAGACCGCTCTGGCACCGGCTTCCAGGGCCGCGTCGGCGAACACCGTCCAATGCCGCTGGAGTTCACCGGCCAACAGGTCGGGGCAGAGGACCTTCGAGCCGAGGACGTAGGCATCCACGCACGGTCCCTCGCCCAGGGTGAGCTGGAGTTCTTCCAGATGCTGACTGACGGAGTCGGTGCTGCACAGCGGATGACTCGCCCGGTCGCGAGACATCGCGGACATCCCGGCCCCTCCAACCGGCAGTGCCGCCACCGCCGCCGTACACACGTCGAGGACACCGACCCGGGCGCCGCGCAGAGCCGCCTGCTCGGCCACGAGAGCCTGGATCCGCGCCGACCGGCTGCCGGGGATCATGGCGACCACCGGGTCCAGGAGCGGTGATCAAGTCCCCGCAGCCTCACCGCCGTTCGCACCACCAAGGGGAGAACCGGCGTCAGGAGCACGGCGCCGTCGGCCGCCCTGCGGCCGTCTCCGACGTCCGTCCGATCCCAGGGGAATCCGGACGCGCACCCCACCAGGTTCGATGCCTCAGCGGTCAGCATCGTCGACCCCGGTCGCTAGGTGTCATGCGCGACACGGTGCGGGGCTCCACGTACGGGTCCGCCAGATCCTCCCGCCGTTCCATGGCCTGTTGGCGGTTGAGCCGGCACTGACTCAGGGGCGTCGGGCGAGGGGCGAACGGCTGGTGGTCTGCGCGCCCCCGCGATCGGATCAGCCCGGCCAGGGCCGTCACAGCACGCCGCCCGAGAGGGCGGCCGGTGCCGGGGCGAGCCGGTGCGTGGCCCGGTGCGCGGGAGAGGGCCGCGAGGGCGGTCGGCTCCCGGCGAAGGCATTCGGAAGGGCGAGGAAGCGGGAGTCCGAGCCGGTGAGGGTGCCGAGGCGTTCCAACGCCGGTCTGGACCGGTGCAGTTGCAGGGGATCCTCCGTTCGTGGCGCTGTGCGGCAAGGCGTGGAGGAAAGTGCTGATGCCGCTGCAGTCGCAGGAGGTCACGGCGGTGACATCGACATCGATGGTGTGGATGCCGTCGTGCGGGTACCGCTCCGCCGGCGTGTGCACCAAGGGCACCGATTGCAGGTCGATCTCGCCGGTCAAGGTGACCAGCGCCCGGTTGTCCGTGTCGTGCCGGCAGACGTTCAGGATCGGTCGGATACCCATGGGCAGGGTGCCTCGGTTCACGAGACCGTACCGGGTACGCGGTACGGTCGTACGGTCGTGCGGGCAGGTGAATGACCGATCCAGCAGCCGATGTTCCGGAGCGTAGGACCCAGCCGGTTACCTCGGGATGCGCGGGGTGGGCGGACGGGTGATCCGCTCTCCGCAGGCATGTGGGCCAAGCAGTGGTGGCCCGCCGGGGTCTGGGACGTCCGTACGCAGCATAGTCCCGAGGCCGGTCTCCTGGTTGGTCCGGAGAGGGCACCACGATGTTTACACGGCGGTGATGGGGCGGCTCCCGTGCCGGGGCGCTGATCGCAGGTGAAACCCCGTCAGCCCGGCAGTCGTCCCGTTGTACCGTTCGCTCCGCCGAAGAGGCCTCACTTACCCGCGCGTTCAGCCGGAGAGATCTCCCGGTACCGCCTGGGCGCGAGCCGTGGTTCCTCGGTCTGCGCGTTGGTGTCCGGGTCCTGACGGCCGGTAAATGTCCACAGGATCGATGCCGGTCCTCCGGATCGCGGGAAATTCCTGACTTCCGCGGGGTTCGGGCGAAGCGGAGGGCGGAATGCGCCGCCCGGGTGATCCGGAGTGGCATGGCCTACGCCGTGCTGCCGGTCAACGCCCGGCTACCTCCCTTGTCAACGCGGTCTCGACAAGCGGGAGTTCCGCGGGCTGAGCAGGGGCCGCTGGGGCGAACGGAGCCTCGGCGGGAGGGTTCTCCGGCTCGGTCGGTGGCGCCGGCAGGATGCGGTCCTCCCACCAGGACAGGCCCATCACGGCGGCGAGCAGGACGAAGGGGGCCGAAGCCGGAACGAGCAGCGCGTACATGTGTACCGCCTGCGGTGGTATGCGTGCGACGCGGCGGACAGCACAAGGGTGCCCGTCTGGGGCGCATCGATGCTGCGCCAGGGTCCAGTGGCGACGGCGGGTGCGGGAGCGGCCCGTTGGTGACGGGACGGAGTCCGGCACTGATGCGTGAGGTGCGCCCCCGAAGGAACGCGAGAGGTGATCGACGCTGCCGGGGGCTCGGGCCGTACCACGCACGTTAGCCCTCGCCGCACTCCCCGGACAGACGTCAAGTGGCCATCCGTTTCAGACCTCTTCCGTCGGACGCTGCTGACATGGGGCGCTATCAGCGACCTCTTGAGAGGGCTACGCTGGGCGAACAGGCCCCAGCCCCCGGCAGTGATGGTTTGTTCTGTTCCGGGAAGGCCCGCCGTGTTCGTTCTGCTTCTCGTCCTGATCGTCGTTCTGTTCGGCCTCGGCTTTCTCAATCCCCTCTGGTGGGTGGCCGCGGCCGTGTTGCTCTTCGGCGCCACCCGCTACGGCCGCGATCGCGGGGGAGGCTGGATCCGTGGCGACGGTTCCGATAGCAAGGGCTACCGGGACTACGAGCAGCGCCGGGACCGTCAGGACCGCTGGGACCGCCGCTACAGCCGTCAGAACCGGGCGCGCTGGAGGCGCGAGGACCGTCGGGACCACGAACGCCGCGGGTGACCGGTAGACCGCCCCGTCGTGCAGCCGGCGGCCCGTGCCAGGGGTGCGCCACTCGCGGATCTCGGCTGCCCGGATCATGCGCTGTCCCTCTTGAGCGGGACGCCCGTCGATGCGAGCCGCTTCCCTTGGAAGGTCGCGGCCTGGCCGGAACCGCCAGTTCGGCTGTGACAACGACTCCGGCGCAAACTCGCCGGAGTCGCCCTCCGGGCGGCTGCACGTGAGAGTGAGCCAACCCACCATCCATGCTAACGCCGGTGGCGCGGCTCGTACTTTTCTGGATCGTCAATGCTGGGTCCTACCCAGCCGATGCCTGTGCCCCGGCCTGCGGCCGCCGACCCGGCGGTGGCGGCCTCGTCCCGCCCGTCGCCGTTCGAGGCCGATTACCCCACCGCCAAACACGCGAAAATCTATGTTGGCCAGAGTAGACATTGACTGATCGCCTGGTTATGGTTTCTCTCGTAGCCCAGAGGGACAGCAGGGCCCGGCGGAGACGAACTGCCGGGCAGCAGTACCGCAGTCGCAGTGCGCAGGACGGTGCGGTGGTGGAGTTTCGAAGCCAGGGTTGTTGCAGGACGGCGACGGGACTGACGACCGGACCGGGTGGCCCGCAGTGATCAGGGGCCGCCGCGAGCAGTACCGCAGTGGCAGTACCCGTAAGTGCAGTTCGCAGTACCAGCAGTGAAGTCAGTGAGCAGCACCTCGGTGAAGGCGTCGGCTGCTGGCGCGCGCACCGGGAAGTTCGGCAGTGGGGTTCCAAGCCGGAGCAGACGCAGGACGGGCGACGGGGCTGGCTGGCGAAGAGTGGCGCTGTCACAGGCCACAGAGCAGTACGCAGGAAAGCAGTACCAGCAGTGGGTAAGTGATTGATCCCAGAGGGAAGAAACGGAGGAGCCGAGCGCCATCAGGATCGCCCGGGCGGAATGCTGAGCCCGGGTACCGCAGGACATCGATAGTGAGGTGGTCTCCGGTCAAGCAACCGCGATCCCC
>NZ_JBSFYW010000118.1:0-10277 GCF_053599975.1 Streptomyces sp. NPDC005141
CCGGACTGGCGGTGACAGCCTGTGGAGCTGGCGTAAGACCTCAACGGAGCACTCCGGGCGGGCAGTCGGCGACGAAGCAGGAAACCCCACGGCGCGAGCCGTAGGAATCCCCCTTCTTCCGGAGGGGGAGGAAGTCAAGGTCGGAAACTAGCACCGAAACGCGACACGATGGCACTCGGTGCGCACCTGACAGGGAACTGAGTGCCTCAAGATCTTCCCGGGGAACAACACCCCTCGAACCGCGCCGATGAGTCGCACGCCCTGAAACGCCCGGGAGGTGCCACTCCTAACGCACCGGGCTCACCGGACCGTCGTCACCGAACCCGTCTCGTGGTCGTTCGGACGGCTTCGAGCACGGTGACCTTCCGGCGGGGCCGGACCACGCGGTCATCAAGGACAAGCTCATCATGGCGTGAACGGCGGGAAGAAGGCCTGCACCGCGCAGCCGACCACCCCCGAGACCCCGTCGGCTTCGACGCCGCCCGCCTAGACGCCGGGCGCCCCGGCCTCATCGGCGCCCGCGACTCCGGCGACGCCCTCCCTCCCGAGGCCCCGTCCGCCCCCGGGTCGGCCACCCCGGCCTTCGCTTCCCGCGCGAGGGCCGGGGCTCGTCCGTGCGCGCGGGGGCGCTTCGGTGGGCGTACTCGGCTTCCGGGTCCGATGGGCGGAGCGAGGGAGCGTCAGGCCGTCACGTTCCTCGGTCCGGACGGTCAGCGGTCGTTGCAGGCTGCCGAAAGCTTCTCGTCGCCCAGGAAGTGCCCGTTCGTGTGGGCCTGGAGAGCGACACTCACCAGGGTCAGCAGGAGGTCGATGTCCGAGTCCACCTCGAGATGGATGGTCACCCAGCGCGAGCCGGGCACCATACGGATGGCGGTGGAGTCCTTGAGGTGGTCCTCGTAGCGCCGGATGGCCCGGTCCGTGAGGTGCAGGTCCACTTCGTGGTCCGAATGGAAGTGGACGATCTCGCACTGCGCCGCGCACAGTGCGCGTCCCGTGCCACAACTCGGCAGGGACTCCGCGAGGTCCGGCCAGTTCGCCAGTCGCGTCATGGCTCTGGAGGCCAAGGTCATGCGCCCATCATGACGAGCTCATCTCTCGGCCACCAGGAGTTGACGCAGACGTAATCCGGAGGTGGCCCCGTAATGTCCGGTTATCGTCTCGAAATTGACGACGCTTCGTGTTGATGTCCCGGCCCAGGACAGCGGAGAGTGGCCCTGGACTCCGCGATCAGGGCCACTCCCGACGCCGGGGCCGGTCGGATCAAGCCATCCAGAAGAAGACGGCGGTCATCCGTTTGTCCTCCATGGATTCCCCGCAGTAGTCGGTGGCGCTGTGGATCAGGTTGGCGTTGTAGAGGAGCAGCCGGTTGTAGCGGTGCGGGACGCGGATGTCCTCGACGAACGAGTCCGGCGGGACGAAGCGTGTGCCCAGGGCCTCCACCAGGTTGCTGTGCGGGGCGGTGACGACGTTGCCGCCGAGCCGGCCGCCGGGCAGGTTCTGCCGGAAGAAGCTGGTTCCGCAGTCCTTGGGGACGTTCGGGTTCAGGTAGAGCACGGCGGCGTAGCGGCACAGGGCGCGGGAATCGGTGTGGGGGCGCGGTTCGCCCTCACCCTTGCCGACGACCTGGACGCAGTTGTGGTTGAGCGTGGCGCCCGAGGGCGTCGCCTGCTGCCACAGCTTCCGCGCGCCGGTCGCCTTCCTCACCAACCGCTCTACGCGCGTCAGTTCGTCCGGTTCGAGTCCGGGCATCGTCCGTAGACCCGGCCAGCTCTCCGAGGTGTACGGATGGCCCTTGACCCAGTCGTCCTTGGTGACGCACCGGGCCCGTACGGCATCGGCGTCGGGCAGCACGTCGTCAAGGACCCAGTAGTCCCGGTCGCGGGTGGGTTTCCGGTAGGGGAGGACCGGCAGCGACGGTGTTCGCGGAGGTTGTGGGGGCATGCGGCCGACGATATTGATGTATCCGTCAGTGATCTCCAGGGATTTGGTCAACCTTCCGCCAACTGGCTTTTGATTTGTCCATGACGAACAGGCCGGGCCGGTGGTCGGCCGGGAGGCTGTCGCCCAGCGGTTTCCAGCGTGCCGACGTTCGAATGCTCAACAGGAATTGCCGAATCGAGCGTATCGATCGCTTCCTGACGGTGGTGGCGCGCTGAACGTACGGGCCCGCGCCCCCGTATCACTGCACACGGACGGCGGGAGACCGCGCGTACGGAAGGAGAGCAGTGTGCCGACACCGCCCGAACGCGGGCAGCCCACCGGGCGCTCCGTGATCGAACCCACTCACATCCAGCGCCGCCGCCGTTCCGAGTCCCTGGCGGAGCTGCTGCGGCAGGTGCGGGTGCAGGAGGGAATGGACACGGACGACGGGTACGAGCCGGTCGCCGTGCCCGCGGTCGCGACACGGCTTCTCCCGCCCCCGGAGGAGGACGAGACGGAGGAACTGCCGCCGGTTCTGATGGGCGAGGACTACACCGACGGCGCGGGGCCGCCGGACGCGGGGGCGGGACCCGTGACCGGACGCGGAAGCCTGTACGGAAAGGGCCGGGAGAGCGGCCACGGCCTCGGCCGCGGGACGGGCCTGCGCGGCGCCACGATCACGGTAGCCGTCGCGGCGGCGGCCCTGATCGGCTTCGCCCTCGCCCTGCTGGTGCCGCACGGGGACCAGGACGACTCGTCCCGGACGGGAGCCGGAGCGAACTCCTCGGCGGCGTCCGCCGCCCCGGCCCCGGACGGAGCCGATGATCCGGACGGGGCCGGCACCCTCCGGGAGGGCGACAGCGGCCCCGAGGTGACGGCACTCCAGCACCGCCTGCTCCGCATCCCGAACGTGTACGACCACGGCAGCACCAGCGGCAGCTACGACGCCGCACTCGCCGCGGCCGTCGCCCGCTTCCAGGTCTGGTACGGCATCCGGGGCGACGAGTCCGGCGTCTACGGCAACGACACGCGGGCCGACCTGGAATCCCGGACGGCGACCCCGTAAAGCGGCCGGGGCGGGTGGCGCGGTGACGGTCGCCTCGCCCGCCCCGGCATCCTCCTGTGCCGTCGCACGGTGCCGGCTGCTCGGGCGAACTCCCGGATCACCCCGCCGAGTTCCCCCGTCCGGAGCCGGCGGGGAGCCGACGGACCTGCGTGTGACGCCGCCCCCGGACGGCCCGCACGACCGCGCCGTCCGTTACGGACCCGGCGGTCCCCACGCCCCCGAACCCGTCGCCACCCCGGCACAACTGACCTTCCGCACCGAGGCGTTCACCGCGCGGAACGGCGATCCCGCGGGCGATCCCCAAGGGGAGCCCGAGCTGGGGATCCGGCCCCGGTGACCTCGTGCCCGGTGACCCCCGCAGTGGCCTCGGCCCCGGCGGCCGCCGTCCCGAGGACCAGGTCGGCGCGGTCCCGTGTCGCGGCGACCAGCTCGGAGTTGCGCTGATCCGTCCCGAGCACCCACGCCACGGCCGTGTCGTGGTCCTTGCCGAACTCCTCGTGACGTGCGACGAGCCGACGGATGCGTTCGGCCTCCTCCAGCTCGCAGAACCACACTTCGTCGAGCTGGGCGCGGGCCCGCGCCCAGGCGTCGTCGCGCAGCAGCAGGTAGTTCCCCTCGGTGACGATCAGACGCGCGGCCCGGGGAACCGGGAGGGCACCCGCCAGGGGCTGTTCGAGGACCCGCTCGAATCCGGGCGCGTAGACGAGATCCTCGTCGTCCTCGCGGAGCCTGCGCAGCAGCGCCGCGTACCCCGCGGCGTCGAAGGTGTCCGGAGCCCCCTTCCGGCCACGGCGCCCCAGCCGCTCCAGCTCGGCATCCGCGAGATGGAACCCGTCCATCGGCACATGAGCCACGTGGAACCGCCCGTCCTCGTCCAGCCTCCGCACCAGACGCTCGGCAAGCGTCGTCTTGCCCGCGCCGGGGGCACCGGCGATACCGAGGAGCGCGCGCCGGCCGGGCCGTACGAGCGAGGCGGCCCGCTCCACCAGGTCGTCGAAGGTCATGCACGCCTCGGTCGTACGGGCCCGGACAGAGGCGCGAGGGCAGCGATTTCCATGCCCCCCAGTATCGGCGACGAGGGGCGTGGGGGAAGTCCCGCGCCGGACGGGGCATCGATCGGCCGTCGGCCGGGACCCGACGCCCGATGTGGCGCTCGCCACCCGCTGGAGACGGTTCCCGGGGGAAGACTGCTCGTATGACTGAGCTCGGCCTGCCGAAACAGATCCTGGCCTGCCTCTTCGACCTCGACGGGGTCATCACCAAGACCGCCGTGGTCCACGCGGCCGCCTGGAAGCGGACGTTCGACGACTTCCTGCGCGGGCGCGACGGCGACGGATTCCGTCCCTTCGGCGACGCCGACGACTACGCCGCCTACGTGGACGGGCTGCCGCGTGCCGACGGCGTCCGCTCGTTCCTCGCCTCGCGCGGCATCGAACTGCCCGAGGGAACCCCCGGCGACCCACCGGACCGGACCACCGTCCACGGTCTGGGCAACCGCAAGAACGAGCTGCTCCTCGACATGATCCGCACGGACGGGGTCGAGGCCTACGACGGCACGCTGCGCTACATCGAGGCCGTCCGCGCGCACGGCCTGCGGACCGCGGTCGTCTCCTCCAGCGCCAACTGCCGGGACATCCTGCGCTCGGTGGGGGCGGAGTCCCTGTTCGAGGTACGCATCGACGGTGTCGTCGCCACCGAACGGCGGCTGCCGGGCAAGCCGCGCCCCGACACCTTCCTGGCCGCGGCGAAGGACCTCGGGGTCCAGCCGTCCGAGGCGGCCGTCTTCGAGGACGCGCTGGCCGGCATGGACGCGGGCCGCTCGGGCCACTTCGGGTACGTCGTCGGCGTGGACCGTGTCGGACAGGGCGCCGCGCTGCGCGCCCACGGCGCCGACATCGTCGTACGGGATCTGGCCGAACTGGGGGAGCACGCGTGATCACCCACTCGTCGTACGGCGTCGATCCCTGGACCCTGCGCGAGAGCGAGCTGCACCTCGGGCTGCTGCCGCAGAGCGAGTCCGTGTTCGCCCTCGCCAACGGCCATGTCGGCTGGCGCGGCAACCTCGACGAGGGCGAACCCCATGGCCTGCCCGGCTCCTATCTGGGCGGCGTCCACGAAGTGCATCCGCTGCCCTACGCGGAGGCGGGCTACGGCTATCCGGAGTCCGGGCAGACGGTCATCAACGTCACCAACGGCAAACTCATCCGGCTGCTGGTGGACGACGAGCCGTTCGACCTGCGCTACGGCCGACTGCGTTCCCACGAGCGCGTCCTCGACCTGCGCACCGGGCTGCTCACCCGCACCTGCGAGTGGACCTCACCGGCCGGCTCCACGGTCCGGGTGCGCTCCACCCGGCTCGTCTCCTTCACCCAGCGGGCGATCGCGGCCGTCGCCTACGAGGTGGAGCCCGTCGACAGCCGGACCCGGGTGGTCGTCCAGTCGGAGCTGGTGGCCAACGAGCAACTGCCCGGCCAAAGCGCCGATCCGCGGGCGGCGATCGCCCTCGAGTCGCCGCTGGAGGCGGAGGACCACTTCGCGACGGGTCACCGGCTGCGGCTCGTGCACCGCACCCGGAACAGCGCGCTGCGGGTCGCCGCGGCCGCCGACCACGCGGTCAGGGGACCCGACCGGACCACCATGACCAGCGAGAGCAGCGCCGATCTCGCCCGCCTCACGGTGACCTCCGTGCTGGAGCCGGGCCAGACGCTGCGGCTCGAGAAGCTCGTCTCCTACGGCTGGTCGGGCACCCGTTCCCTGCCCGCTCTGCGCGACCAGGTGGACGCGGCGCTCGCCGCCGCCCAGCACGGCGGCTGGCAGCACCTCGTCGACGAACAACGCACCTATCTCGACGACTTCTGGGCACGCGCCGACGTCGAGGTGGGGGGCGACGAGGAGATCCAGCAGGCCGTCCGCTTCGCCCTGTTCCATGTCCTGCAGGCAGGCGCCCGGGCGGAACAGCGCGCCATCCCCGCGAAGGGCCTGACCGGCTCCGGATACGACGGCCACGCCTTCTGGGACACCGAGACCTTCGTCCTGCCGCTGCTCACCTACACCTCGCCCGGCGCCGTCGCCGAGGCGCTGCGCTGGCGCCAGAACACCCTCCCGGCCGCACGCGAGCGGGCGGCCCAACTCGGCCTGCGGGGAGCCGCGTTCCCGTGGCGGACCATAGCGGGCTCGGAGGGCTCGGCGTACTGGCCGGCCGGCACCGCCGCGTTCCATGTGAACGCCGACATCGCCGACGCCGTCATCCGCTACACCGCAGCCACGGGCGACACCCACTTCGAACGCGACACCGGCGTCGAGCTGCTGACCGAGACGGCACGGCTGTGGCGCTCGCTCGGGCACCACGACCACCAGGGGAAGTTCCACATCGACGGGGTGACGGGGCCCGACGAGTACAGCGCCGTCGCCGACGACAACACGTACACCAACCTGATGGCCCGCGCGAACCTCCTGGCCGCCGCGGAGGTCGTCGAGCGGCACCCCCGGCGGGCCGCGGAACTCGGCGTCGACGAGGAGGAGAGCGCGGCATGGCGCGACGCCGCCGACGCCATGCACATCCCGTACAACCACGAACTCGGGATCCACGAGCAGCACGCCGGATTCACCCGCTACCAGCGCTGGGACTTCGCCACCACCCGCCCCGACCAGTACCCGCTGATGCTGCACTTCCCCTACTTCGACATCTACCGCAAGCAGGTCGTCAAGCAGGCCGACCTCGTGCTCGCCATGTACAAGTGCAGCCCCTTCTTCGACGAGGAGCACAAGGCCCGCAACTTCGCCTACTACGAGCCCCTCACCGTCCGTGACTCCTCCCTGTCGGCCTGCTGCCAGGCCGTGATCGCCGTCGAGGCCGGTCATCCGGGCCTCGCCTACGACTACTTGGTTGAAGCCGCGCTGATGGATCTGGAGGACCTGGAGCACAACACCCGCGACGGCCTGCACATCGCCTCGCTCGCCGGTACCTGGATGGCCCTGGTCGCGGGGTTCGGCGGTCTGCGGCACCACGGCGACACCCTGGCGTTCGCGCCCCGGCTGCCGGAACGGTTCAACCGCCTCGCCTTCTCCCTGGAACTCCTCGGCCGGCGGCTGCGCGTGGAGATCGAGCACGACGTCGCCACGTACACGCTCGCGACCGGCGATCCCCTGGAGATCCACCACTACCGCGAACCCTTCACCGTCGACGCCGACAAGCCCTACAGCCTGCCCATCCCGGCGCCGAGGCTGCGCCCCGCCCCGGACCAGCCGCCGCACCGGCGGCCGAACTCTCAGGGCTGAGACGCAGCGAGGGTGCCGGCGCGTCAGTCCCGGGTCAGGCCGGGCGCGATGTCCTCGTGCCGTTCCACGGGCGTCGCACCGGGTGCGGCGGCCTTGGTCGCGGGCTTGCCGCAGAACGCGGACTCCAGGGTGCGGTACATGGTGTTGAGCACCGTGGTGTTGTTCGAGGTGTTGGCCAGTGCGGTGAGGCTGCGCTTGCCGTCCTTCGTGGTGAACGCGTACGAGTAGTAGCCCTGCACGGTGCCCGTGTGCCCGTACACGGAGATCCCGCACGGCAGATCGCGGCGGCGCAGCCCGAGGCCGTAGGCCGTGTTGCTGTTGACCTGCGTCCACTTCTTCATCTGGGTGAGCTGGGCGGCGGACATGAGCTTGCCGCGCAGCAGAGCGGAGAGGAAGGTGTCCAGGTCGTGCGGCGTGGAGATGATGGCACCCGCGCTCTGCGCCCAGGAGGCCGTCTGCTTGGTGGAGTCCACCAGGGCCGCTCCCGCCGCGTCGGGCCGGAGATAGCCGTTGACGTGGCGGCCCGGGATCGAGGTGCCGGGATGGACGTAGAACGTCTCGGTGAGGTTCAGCGGAGTGAAGATGCGCTTCTGGTACTCCGTGGCGACACCGTGCCCGGTGAGCTTCTCGATCAGCATGCCGGCGACGACGAAATTGGTGTTCGAGTACGAGTAGGCGGCTCCCGGCGCGTTGGTGCGCGGCCTATTCAGCGACAGCTTCACCAGATCCCGGTAGCTGAACACCTTGTTGCGGACGGCCTCGAACCCGGGGACCGTCCGGGCGAACAGGTCGGTGGTGTAGTCGTACAGACCACTGCGGTGGTTCAGGACGTGCCGCACGGTGATCCCGTTGTCGGGGAGCAGGCCCGGCAGATAGCTGTTCACCGACTTGTCGAGTTTCAGCCTGCCCTCGTCGACCAGCTGGAGCAGCACCACGGCGGAGAAGGTCTTGGTGATGCTGCCGACGCGGAACCGGTCGTTCGTGCTGATGGTCCGTCCGGTGGCCCGGTCGGCAACCCCCGAAACCATCCGGTGCACCGTGCCGTTGTCGTCGATTCTCGCCATCGCGCCAGGCGCTCCCTGCGTGCGCGCCGTACGCAGGATCGCCCGCAGGCCCGCGTCGTCGGGCGCCGCCGCGGCCGCCGTCGCGACCCGTTCGGTGCCGTTCCCGCCGGTTCCCGCAGGCGGCGTCGCGGCCTGCGCCGGGGCTGCCAGCAGGGACACCACCACCGCTCCCAGCGCCGCGCCCGTGCCCACCGTTCCTGAGACCATCTGAACTCTTCTCCCGAGTGCCTTCGCCGGTCGGACTTCCCGGCTCGAACCGCGCCGCGGATGCGGACGCCGGCTCCATCTGTACGCGCTGAGAGGGCGCACGGGTTGCATTGCACAGGGAAGGAACGGAAACGGTGAAGGGGAATCGGCGAATTGGCGGAAAGGCGCCGTGACGGGGCGAGGGTGACGCTGGGTCAGCCTCCGAAGAGCTGCGTCCAGTACGTGCCCGCCCGGCCGCCGCCGGCGAGGCCGATCCCGATGTGGGCGAAGTCGCGCTTGAGGATGTTGGCGCGATGGCCGGGACTGTTCATCCAGCCCTGGACCACCTCGGCGGGGGAGCGCTGCCCGCAGGCGATGTTCTCGCCGATGGTGCGGTGGGTGCAGCCCGCGGCCGCGGCCCGGTCCCAGGGCCGGCCCCCTTCGGGGGAGGTGTGCGCGTAGAAGTCACGGGCCACCATGTCGGCGCTGTGGGCCTGGGCGGCGGTGGTGAGCCGGGTGTCGGCCCACAGGGGCGGCAGACCCGCCGAGACCCGCTCGGCGTTGGTGAGGGCGATGACCTCGTGCGCCGTCCGTTCCAGGCCCGCCGGGCTGAACGGCCGGGCCCACAGCGCCGTCCAGTACAGGTCGCCCGAGCGGGGGTCGGGGACGGACGCCAGTCCCGCCTGGTCGAACGCGGGATCGCACAGCGTGTGCCGGGACGCCTCGGCGGAGAGGCAGTACTCGACGAACTCGCGCGGGGTGCGCGGGCCGGAGACCAGATGCTCGCCGATGGTCAGATAGGCGTAGCCGGTGGCGGTGACGCGCTGGTAGACGGACGTGCCGTCCGGGCTCTCCGAACCGAGCAGGCCGCGGGCCGCCATGGCGCGGGCGTGGTCCCGGGCCGCGGCCGTCAGCCGGGGGTCGAGTCGGACCGGCGGGGAACCGGCGGCGGCGCGCGCGGAGTTCACCGGACCCATGAATCCGTCGGGGTCGGGACCGCCACCCGGCGACCCCGCCGGTCCGCCCCTCGCCGTCGTAACCGGTCCGGCTCCCGGCGCGGTGAGCCGTCCCGCACCCGGCGTCGTCGTGCCCCGGCCGGCCGGCGCCGCTCCCCGCACCGCTCCCCGCACCGCGCCCGGCGTCGCACCCGGGGGTGTGGCGTCCTCGGTGACATCGACCCCGAAATCCCGTGCGACGCCCGCCAGTCCGTCCGCGTACCCCTGGCCGAGGGCACGGAGTTTCCAGGCCGTGCCGCGCCGGTACAGCTCGGCGAGGAGCAGCACCGTCTCGCGCTGTGGCCGGGGCGGGGTGAACCGGGCGAGGAGGCGGCCGTCCGGCGAGGTGACCTGCACGGTGGGGGAGGGCAGCCGGCCCAGGGGAGTCCCGGGGTCGGCGGGGCTGACGACGACGGTGACGCGGGCGGCCCCGGGCCTCAGCCGCGCCGGATCGATGGTGAGGCGGTCGCCGTCGAGGCGGGCGCCGGGCGCGGCCGGCTGGTTGTAGAACACGAAGTCGCCGTCGCCGCGCACGGTGCCGCCGTCGTCGGTGATCAGCGCGGACACGTCGAAGGGACCCGGCACCCTGAGGGTCAGGACGCCGTCCGGCAGGGGTGTGTTGCCCCCGGGAACCAGCTCGCTCATGCCGCCGCCCGTCGGTGTGGTGATCCGTGTTCGAGTGCACCGTCGAGCACATCTTCTCGGCGCCCGACGGACTCAACAACGCCGTCTGGGGCAACGTGGTGCGCTTCTACATCCGGGACGACC
>NZ_JBSFYW010000119.1:0-10016 GCF_053599975.1 Streptomyces sp. NPDC005141
AGCCGCGCCGCGTGTAGTTCAGCGACACCAGCGCCTCGCGCTTGCGCTTGATCCGGGGCATCCCGGCCCGCTGCCGCACCGGCAGCTTGGCCTTGATGTCCCCCAGTGCCTTGGCGCGGGACTTGGTGAAGTCCCGGATCATCTGCTGCTGCGGCACCGAACTGCCCTCGCGCAGCCATGCCATCGCGCCACGGGCCCCGGTCAGCATCTTGTCGAGCTGCGCCGGACCGCACGTCACCTTGACGGCGGCGTTCCTGTTCAGGCCGTGGACCTTGCGGGACACGGCCACGCACTCGTTCCACACCCACCGGCAGCGCGCCCACTCGGCATCCAAGCGGGCCAGCGCGGTGGACGACACACGCAGGCGGTAGGTGAACCGGGCGTACCCGACCTCCCCCACACCACCTGGTGTCGCCATGGCCTCATGCTGCCACCGCACCACTACGCCGGGAGGCACGAAGCATGAAGAAACCCGGATCACCCTTCCCTGCCCTGCCCCGCACACATTTCATTCCTCTCCGGCCTGACGGCCGGGGCACCCTCGGAGGACATCGGTGACCACCACCGGGCCGGCAGCGGCCCCGCCGCCCGCGCAGAAGCGACGCATCCTCGCGCTGTTCAGCCCCTACCGCAAGAACCTGCTGTTCGTCGCGTTCCTGGTCGCGGGCTCGTCCCTGGTCTCCCTCGCCAACCCCTTCCTGATCCGCGCGATCATGGACGTGGCGCTGCCGCAGGGCCGGACCGGTCTGCTGTCGCTGCTGGCCCTCGGCATGATCGTCGTGTCGATCGCCACCAGCTCGTTCAACGTCTGGCAGACCCACGTGTCCGCCAAGGTCGGCCAGCTCGTCATGCACGACCTGCGCACCGCCGTGTACGCGCATCTCCAGCGCATGTCGCTGGCCTTCTTCACCCGCACCCGCACCGGCGAGGTGCAGTCCCGCATCGCCCACGACATCGGCGGGATGCAGGTCACCGTGACGACCACCGCCACCGCGCTGGTCTCCGACCTGACGATCGTCATCGCCACCACCACCGCCATGACCCTGCTCGACTGGCGGCTGACGATCGCCTCCCTGGTGATGCTCCCGGCGTTCGTGTGGGTGAGCCGCCATGTCGGGGACGAGCGCCGCGCCATCACCCGTGACCGGCAGCGCCAGTTCGCCGACCTGTCCTCGATGGTGCAGGAGTCGCTGTCGGTCAGCGGGATCATGCTCGGCCACACCATGGGCCGTTCCCGCTCGCTGACCGACACCTTCGCCGCGCAGTCCCGCAAGCTCACCGCCATCGAGGTCCGCGCGAGCACGGCGGGCCTGTGGTACCAGTCGACGATCTGGATCGTGATGGCCTCCATGCCCGCGGTCATCTACTGGGTCGCGGGACTGACCGCGCACGGCGGGCGGATGGCGATCTCGCTGGGTTCCCTGGTCGCCTTCACCACCTTGCAGCAGACCCTGTTCCGGCCGGCGCAGCGGCTGCTGACGATCGGGCTGGACATCCAGAGCTCGCTGGAGCTGTTCGCCCGTATCTTCGAGTACCTCGACCTGCCCGTCGATGTCGCCGAGCCGCAGAACCCCGTCGTCCCCGCCGCCCTGTGGGGCGATGTGCGCCTGCAGGGGGTCGGCTTCTCCTACGCCGGGGCGAAGCGGCCGACGCTGGAGGGGGTCGACGTGAGCGTGCCCGCCGGGAGCAGCCTGGCGATCGTCGGGGAGACCGGCTCGGGCAAGACCACCCTGAGCTATCTCGTCCCGCGGCTGTACGACGCGACCGCCGGCACCGTCACCATCGACGGGATCGACGTGCGGGACCTGTCCTTCGACACGCTGGCCGCCGCGGTCGGCGTCGTCTCCCAGGAGACCTACCTCTTCCACGCCTCGGTCGCCGACAACCTGCGCTTCGCCAAGCCCGACGCGAGCGACGAGGACCTCGTCGCCGCGGCGAAGATCGCGCACATCCACGACTACCTGATGTCGCTGCCCGACGGCTACGACACGGTGGTCGGCGAGCGCGGCTACCGGTTCTCCGGCGGGGAGAAGCAGCGCCTGGCCATCGCCCGGGCCATCCTGCGCGACCCGCCCGTCCTGGTCCTCGACGAGGCCACCAGCGCCCTGGACACCCATACCGAGCAGGCCGTCCAGAAGGCCATCGACGCGGCGAGCGAGGGCCGCACCACCATCACCGTCGCCCACCGCCTGTCGACCATCCGCGACGCCGACGAGATCATCGTGCTGGAACAGGGCCGCATCACCGAGCGCGGCACCCACGACGAACTGCTCGCCCTCGGCGGCCGCTACGCCGCGCTGGTCCACCGCGACACCGAGATGGCCACCCTCTAGGCCGGGCCGGCAGGCGCGTGCTGGAGCGGAGTTCGAGCTTCTATGGAGCGGGCGTCCCTAACGTCGCGGGGATGGAGACTGCATCTGCCGGTATACCGGAGCGGCCCGAGGGGCCCGGAGTCAACCGCCGTACGCTGCTGCGGGGCGGAGCCGTCGCGGGCCTGGGCGCCCTGGTGGGATCCGCGCCCATTTTCGCCACACCCGTCGGCGCGGCCGCCGGCGGCCCGGAGCCGTCGGCGGCCGAGCTGGGGCTGACCAAGTTCACCGACCCGCTGCGGATCCCGCCGGTGCTGCGCCCGCGCGAGCGCGGCAGCCACGACGAACTGACCGTGCGCATGCGCACCGCCGACATCACCGTGCACTCGCAGCTCCCGCCGGTGCGGATGTGGACGTACGAGGGCGCCTACCCCGGGCCGACGATCGAGACGGTCCGCGGACGGCGGCTGCGGGTGGCGTGGGAGAACCATCTGACGGGAAACCTGCCGGTCACCGCCGTCGACTTCGGCCTGGCCACCGGCCCCTCCCCCGACCCGCTGTCCAACTACCCCGGCACCCAGGGCTGCCAGGAGGTTGCCGGGGTGGCCGGCCTGGAGCCGTGGGCCGTGGTGCACCTGCACGGCATGCTGACCGGCGGCGGCAACGACGGCTGGATGGAGAACCTGCTGGCTCCCGGCGACGTCCAGCTGTCGGCGTACCCGAACGACCAGGCCGCCACCACGCTCTGGTACCACGACCACACCCACCACGTGAGCCGCTTCAGCGTGTTCGCGGGCCTGGCGGGCCTGTTCATCTCCCGCAACGCGGAGGAGCGGGCGCTGGACCTGCCCGCCGGCCGGCACGAGGTCCCGCTGATCCTGAGCGACCGCAACTTCGACACGGACGCCTCGGGCGCCCCGGCCGGCCGGCTGCTGCACAAGGTGGAGATGGTCGGCGCGCAGCGCCTGATGCGCCCGCAGGCGGGCCCCTACACCCTGGTCAACGGGGTGATCTGGCCCCATCTGGAGGTCGAACCGCGCTGGTACCGGTTCCGGATCGTCAACACCGCGAACTCGCGGATCTACCGGCTGATGCTGCTGGCCGACGGGCAGCCCGTGCCGGGGGCTCTGAAGGTGATCGGGACCGACCAGGGGCTGCTCGACAAGCCGCTCGCGGTCGAGGGGGCGCTGAACCTCTCCCCCGGTGAACGCGCCGACGTGCTGGTCGACTTCCGGGAGTTCCGCGGGCAGGCGCTCAAGCTGGTCAACACGCTGCAGGGTGTCACTCCGGGCGCCTCCAGCAAGCGCAACGACCTGCTGGAACCCGATGTGATGCAGTTCCGGGTCGCCGACCGCAGGCCCTCGGCCAAGTTCACGCTGCCCGAGACGCTCTCCCCCACCTTCACCCGGGTCGGCCACCACGACCTGCCGCACGACCAGGCGCCCCGGTGGGTGGTGCTGGTGGGGCCCGGCACGCAGAACATGCCCGAGCTGTGGGAGATGGAGGAGATCGACGGGCAGGGCATCACACTGCCCGCCGCCGGGATCGTCCAGGTCAAGGACGCCGACGGCACGCTCACCACGCTGCGCAGAACGGCGATGGCCTACGACGACGGCGGCACGTTCACCGCGGCGCACGAGGGGGTGGAGATCTGGAAGTACCTGAACCTGGCCGCCTCCCCCCACCCCATGCACATCCACCTGGCGCACTTCCAGGTGCTGTCCCGCGAGAACTACGACATCACCGGCTTCGACCGCGTCACCCGCGGCTCGGCCAGGCCGGTCGCGTTCAAGGCGGCGGCCGAACTGGAGGCGCACGAACTCGGGGAGAAGGACACCGTCCGGGTGGGAACGGCCGGCCAGATCGTCGCGGGTCCGAACGGCACCCCGGGTGAACTGGTCACCGTGGCCGTCCGCTTCCCCGTCGTCGGCCGCGGCGTGCACCACTGCCACATGCTGGAACACGAACAGCACATGGTGCGCCCCCTGGTGGTCTCTCCGGCCGCCCACATGAACGCGGGCGGCCACCATCACTGACCGCGTGCTTCGGGCTGTGTTCCTGACGCGAGCAGGATCGGTCCGACCGGTCAGGTGGCCAATGCGAAGGCCCGCCTGTGCCGGGAGGCCGGGGAACGGGGAAGCGGCGGACCGGGGGCCTGCTGGTGCGCTGCTCCTGCTAGAACAGTGGCCGATGGGTACCCAGGAGCGCGACCGTAAGGTGCACCGGCCGCTGCGGCAGGCCGGCCTCGAGGTGATCCCGGACGCCGTTCCGGACGGCACGATGCCGTTCGTCGCCGGATACCGTGCCGAGGACGTGGCCGGCGGCTTCTCCCACCGGTACGACACCCCACGGCTCGTCGAGCGGCTCAACGAGGACTGGTACGACCTCGCCGTCTCCTCGGGTCTTCTCGATGACCGGCGTGAGTTCCTCCTCCAGCTTCCGCAGGGCACCCGCACGCACCGGGCCACCCTGCAGAACCTGCACAGCGACAGCCACACCGCACCGGCGCTCTGGACCCGGGTCCGGCTCCTGGACCACTGGGACATCATGGGCCGGGGCGCGGCATCGGCGTTCCTCGGCATCCACGCGGGCCACCCGGGCTTCGCCATGATGGCTCTCGACGGCAGCGTGTACGTCATTGCCTCGACGGGCGAGATTGGCGTCGATGTGCTCGCGGTGCGCCACCCGGACCGCTCGGAGAACATCCTGCGGTATCTGGAATGGATCACGCTTCGCGATAGTCCCTACGTCAACCGCGAGTTCAAGGAGCGGATCGCTGTCTGGCTCGCGGGCCGCTCACAGAGCGCCGGGTGAGCCGCCGTCGCACACGAAGACTGGGAGGCGCCGCACGGGCGCCAAGCAAAACGGTATGTCCCAGCCCCGACCCGGCGAACCTGCTGGCACACCCACCGCCTGACCGGCCGACGGTTGCTCGCAATCACCCGGCGCTGCCGCCCTGAAGCAATCCGCCTCAATCCACCAGCGGCGCCGTGCAACTCCGCGCATCCTGGAATCTCCAACCCAGCGGCACGGAGGACGACATGACGCTCAGGTTCCTCGGCACCACCAGCGAAGACGGGGACTGCCCTACCCTGTACGAGGTGGAAGAGACGGGAGACATCGTCGTCCAAGGCGACAGGCTCACCGACCCCGAGCACCTTGCGCAGCTGCGGGACGTGAAGGACTCCGAGACGTTCGTCGTCATCCCGCGCGAGCTGCTCACCCGCTACGCCCCGAAGGACTGACGTGCCACCCCTGACACCGTTCTCCGAAGTCGGTCACCTTTTCAGGGAGTTCGAGCACACGGCGTGGCGATTGGAGCAGCGCCGCCGGTACGCCACAGATCTCAAGAGCACACGATGGGCCGCCTTCAAGGCAGGCGAGGACATCACGGGCGCGCCCGACAACCTGTGGCGGAAGAACGTCCGCGAGCAGACCTCCCGGGGCAAACGGTTCGAGCGAGTCCGAGTGGTCGACGATCCCCCGACGGAGGGACAGCGGTTCCTCTTGGCTGGCGGTCTGACGAACGTGGCCGCAGGGGAGGACATCCGCAACCTGTATCGCGCGGGCGCCGCCCAACTCGGTCTGCCGGACTTCGACTTCTGGCTCCTCGACTCGCGGCTCCTGCTGCGCTTCGAGTTCGACGACGCGGACACCACTCTTGGCGTACACATCATTAAGGACCCGGCCGACGTCCTCGCCGCATGCCAAGCCCGGGATGCTGCCTGGCACTACGCAGTACGTACCGCAGAGTTCCAGCGGCGGGTACGTTCCACCGTTTGAATCCTCCCCCAGCTGAAGCAGGGGGATTCCTGGCTCACGCCGCCTGCGGGTCAGCGACCCGGCAGGTCTTCCGCGATCAACACCAGCCGGGTTGAAACCGGCCCGGTTTGATACAGCAAAGCGTGGAGGTGCGTGTGCTGTCTTGGCTCTCGATCAGCACGGTGTGCTTGCTTGGTTCTCGCACCGCACGGCGTGCAGCCTACCCAATCAGGAGGGCGGTGTTTCGCCCTGGGGGCGAAATCCCGTTTCCTGCCCTGCTCCGCAGGAGTCCGATTCCTCCCCGGCCTGAAGGCCGAGGCATCCTCGGAGGAACCCGGTGACAGCGGTACTGCATTCGGGCGTAGGGCAGTTGGTGCACGGTGGGCCTACGACGGCCGGGTGTAGGGCAGTTGGTGTGCGGTGGGGTTACGCCGTTCGGGCGTACGGCAGTTGGGTGTGCGCAGCCCCGTACGGCTGCCGGGTGGTTCGTGCCGGCTGTCCTGGGCCGGACGGCGGCGGATGGGGGGCGGCTCCTGCGGGGAGTCGCCCCCTTGTCTTTTTCCGGGGCCGGCGCGAAATGCGGCCGTCCGTTTTCTCGGGTTCCGCTCGAGAACGGCGCGAGCGGAACTTCACATTCCTTCCAGCGGCATTCGACGCGTTGCCGGTTTCCTCTTGAGGAGGGCCACCCAAGGTGGCAGCAGATGGTTTCCCGGCGAAGTGGAGATTGACATGCGGGCGAGGCGCAGGTCCGCCATGAGATCCATAGGGAAGAGCCTCGGCGAGGGCCTGATGTGGATGGGGTTCGCGTGGAATGCCATGTATCCGCCGCCCGGTTGGGCGGAACACGGACTCCCTTTCACTGAACAGCCTTGCCTGCCGCCTTTGTCGGAGGAGGAGCTCGCCGAATGGACGGCACTGGTCAAGTATCTGTAGGCGCAGCACATCCTCGAGGAGGCGGTCGAGTGCACAGCAATCTGATAGTGGCCAAAATGGATTCTCGTTCGAGTGCCGATGTGGCCGGGCTTTTCGGCGCTTTCGACGAGACCGACATGCCGCATCGCATGGGGACCCGGCGACGCCAGCTCTTCATGTTCAACGGTCTGTACTTCCATCTTCAGGACTTCGACGACGACAACGGCGGGGAGCTGATCGAGCGGGCGAAGGCCGATCCGCGGTTCATGCGGATCAGCCAGGACCTCAAGCCGTTCATCGACGCCTACGACCCGGCCACCTGGCGCTCCCCCGCGGACGCCATGGCGCGCAGGTTCTACACCTGGGAGTCGGCGTGAGCGGCCGGCGGGTGGTCGTCACCGGGGTCGGGGTGGCGGCTCCCGGAGGGATCGGGGCCAAGAACTTCTGGAGTCTGCTGAGCGAGGGCCGCACGGCGACCCGCGGGATCACGTTCTTCGACCCGTCGCCGTTCCGGTCCCGGGTCGCGGCCGAGATCGACTTCGATCCCTTCGAGCACGGGCTGGGCCCGCAGGAGATCCGGCGCACCGACCGGGCCGCGCAGTTCGCCCTGGTGACAGCCCGTGAGGCGCTCGGGGACAGCGGACTGGACCTGCAGGGCTTCGCACCGCACCGCATCGGGGTGGCCGTCGGCAGCGCCGTGGGCGCCACCATGGGGCTCGACGAGGAGTACCGGGTCGTCAGTGACGGCGGCCGGCTCGACCTCGTCGACCACACGTACGCCGTCCCGCATCTGTACAACTACTTCGTGCCGAGTTCGTTCGCCGCGGAGGTCGCCTGGGCGGTCGGCGCGGAGGGGCCTTCGACGGTGGTGTCCACGGGCTGCACCTCGGGCATCGACGCGGTCGGCTACGCGGCCGAACTGATCCGCGACGGCTCGGCCGAGGTGATGATCACCGGTGCCGCGGACGCCCCGATCTCACCGATCACCATGGCCTGTTTCGACGCGATCAAGGCGACCACGCCGCGCAACGACGACCCCGAGCACGCCTCCCGGCCCTTCGACCGCACCCGCAACGGGTTCGTGCTGGGCGAGGGCGCGGCGATGTTCGTCCTGGAGGAGCGGGAGTCCGCGCTGCGGCGCGGGGCCCACGTGTACGCCGAGGTCGCCGGATACGCCTCGCGCTGCAACGCCTTCCACATGACGGGCCTGCGTCCCGACGGCAAGGAGATGGCCGAGGCCATCCGCTCGGCGCTGGAGGAGGCGCGGATCAGCCCCACCGCGGTCGACTACGTCAACGCGCACGGCTCGGGGACCAAGCAGAACGACCGGCACGAGACGAGCGCCGTCAAGCGCAGCCTCGGCGAGCACGCCCGCCGGATCCCGATGAGCTCGATCAAGTCGATGGTGGGCCACTCGCTGGGCGCGATCGGCTCGATCGAGATCGCCGCCTGCGTCCTGGCGATGGAGAACAACGTGGTGCCCCCGACGGCGAACCTGCACGATCCCGACCCCGAATGCGACCTCGACTACGTGCCGTTGACCGCCCGCGACTGGCGCACCGACACGGTGCTGACCGTCGGCAGCGGTTTCGGTGGCTTCCAGAGCGCGATGGTCCTCGCCCGACCGGACAGGAAGACAGCGGAATGAGTTCCCAGGTGGTGGTGACCGGCATCGGCATCGTGTCCCCCAACGGCTGCGGTGTGGAGGACTACTGGGACGCCACCCGCGCGTCCCGCAGCGGCATCGGCCGCATCACGCGTTTCGATCCGGAGAGCTACCCGTCCAAACTGGCCGGCCAGATCGAGGGGTTCGCGGTCGAGGACCATCTGCCCAGCCGGCTCGTCCCGCAGACCGACCGGATGACCCAGCTGGCCCTCGTCGGCGCCGATCACGCCCTGTCCGACGCCGAGGTGAGCCTGCGGGAGGCCGACACCCTCGGCATGGGTGTGATGACCGCCAGCACCTGCGGCGGCTTCGAGTTCGGCCAGGACCAGCTGCAGAACCTGTGGAGCAAGGGCAGCCAGTACGTCAGTGCCTACCAGTCCTTCGCCTGGTTCTACGCCGTCAACACCGGCCAGATCTCGATCCGGCACGGTCTGCGCGGCCCCAGCGGTGTGGTGGTCTCCGACCAGGCGGGCGGCCTGGACGCCCTCGCGCACGCCCGCCGTCTGGTCCGCAAGGGCAGCGATCTGATCCTCTCCGGCGGGGTCGACGCCGCCATCTGCCCCTGGGGGTGGGCGGCCCAGCTCACCACCGGGAAGCTGAGCCGCGAGGAGCGGCCGGAGCGGGCCTACCTCCCCTTCGACGCCGACGCGTGCGGATACGTGCCCGGTGAGGGCGGAGCCCTGCTGATCCTCGAGGACGCCGACGCCGCCCGCCGGCGTGGCGCCGCCCGGATCTACGGCGAGATCAGCGGCTACGGATCCACGTTCGACCCGCGTCCGGGCAGCGGGCGCGGGCCCGCGCTGCGCAAGGCCGTCGAGATCGCGCTGGACGACGCGGGCCTGTCGCCGGGCCAGATCGACGTCGTCTTCGCCGATGCGGCCGGCGTCCCCGAGCTCGACCGGACCGAGGCGGACGCGATCACCGCGGTCTTCGGGCCCCGGGCGGTCCCCGTCACCGCGCCCAAGACCATGACGGGACGGCTCGGTGCGGGCGCCGCCCCGCTGGATGTGGCCACCGCCCTGCTGGCCATGCGGGACGGGGTGATCCCGCCGACGGCGAACGTCACACCCGCCCCCGGCTACGGCCTCGATCTGGTCACCGCGCCGCGGCACACCCCCGTGTCCACGGCGCTCGTCCTGGCGCGGGGCCACGGCGGCTTCAACTCCGCCCTCGTCCTGCGCTCCCCGGGCCGGCCATGACCCGGCCCCGTCGCGGCTGCCGGCACGACCCAGACGAGGAGACCAGGTTGACTCCTCCCTCTCCTGGAGGAGAGGGATTCCTGGCTCACTTCGCCTGGCACCTAGCAGGTGGCGGGGCTTACAAGATCAGCACCAGCCGGGTTGAGACCAGCCCGGACGAGCATCACG
>NZ_JBSFYW010000120.1:0-9560 GCF_053599975.1 Streptomyces sp. NPDC005141
TGCTGCAGACGGTGGTGGCCGTCGCGGCCGAGAAGAACTCCACGCTCGTCCTGCCCTTCCCGGTGGAACTGCTGCGCTTCCTGGAACGGGCCCAGCAGCCGGTCGCGCCCGCGCCGTCCGTCGACCCGCGGGAGTCGGCCGCTCCGGCGGCCGAGCCGGTGCCGCCGCTCGCCGGCCTGCGTCCCGAGCAACCGGTGCAGAAGCAACCGCCGCCCGGGGAAACTCCCTTGGACCGAACCCCCGAGGGTCGATAACAAGACAGGACTAGACCTCGCAGGCTGCATCGGCACGATCCTCGGAGCGTGTTTGCGGAGGGAATCCACGGGGCGTGACCACGCACGGTCAAGGCGTAGGGCGGGTACGGCCGTTGTCGTACATCCGTCCTGAAGTCGACCTTGTGTGTTGCCTGTGCGTCTCGGAATAGTGGGCGAGGAACAACTGGCATGGACGCGACGGGACGGGCATTTCTGCCGTTCCAGGGGTCCATGTCCGTACGCCTTCCGGTCCTGGAGGTCCCCACAACCTCCCGGACCGACCCCCCACAGGAGGACGTGAGTTGAAGCACCGACGCATACCCAAGAGGCGTGCCGTCATGACCGGTGCGGGCATCGCCGCGCTGGTCGCCGCCGGAGTCACCTTCCAGACTGCGAACGCGAGCGAGGCACCGAAGGCCGCCGTGCCGCACACCCTTTCCATCGGGGCGGCCGGAAAGCTCTCATCGACGCTCGGCAAGGACCTGGGCGCCGACGCGGCGGGAACGTACTACGACGCGAAGTCCCGGAACCTCGTCGTCAATGTGCTCGACGAGACAGCGGCCAAGGCCGTCACGGCGGCCGGCGCCAAGGCCAGAATCGTCGAGAACTCCCTCGCCGAACTGAAGAGCGCGCGCGGCACGCTCAAGGAGGACGCGACCATCCCCGGCACGTCCTGGGCGACCGACCCGGAGACCAACAAGGTCGTCGTCACCGCCGACCGCACGGTCTCCCGGACCGAGTGGGCCAAGCTCACCAAGGTCGTCGACGGTCTTGGTGCCAAGGCCGAACTCCAGCGCACGAAGGGGGAGTTCAAGCCCTTCATCGCCGGCGGTGACGCCATCACCGGTTCCGGCGGGCGCTGCTCGCTCGGCTTCAACGTGGTCAAGGACGGGCAGCCGTACTTCATCACCGCCGGGCACTGCACCGAGTCCATCTCCACCTGGTCCGACTCCAGCGGCAACCAGATCGGTACGAACGAGCAGTCCAGCTTCCCGGACAACGACTTCGGCCTGGTCAAGTACACGGCGAGCGTGGATCACCCGAGCGAGGTCGACCTCTACAACGGCTCCACGCAGGCCATCGCCAAGGCGGGCGACGCCACCGTCGGCATGAAGGTGACCCGCAGCGGCTCGACGACCCAGGTGCACGACGGCACGGTCAAGGGCCTGGACGCCACCGTGAACTACGGCAACGGCGACGTCGTCAACGGCCTCATCCAGACCGACGTCTGCGCCGAGCCCGGCGACAGCGGCGGCTCGCTCTTCTCCGGCGACACCGCGATCGGCCTCACCTCCGGCGGCAGCGGCGACTGCACCGCGGGCGGCGAGACCTTCTTCCAGCCGGTGACCGAGGCGCTCTCGGCCTTCGGCGCCCAGATCGGCTGACACCCACCGGTCCGACGGAGCCCCTCCCCCGCGCTCGCGGGGGAGGGGCTCCCGGCTCTCCTGGGCTACGACGGCTGAGGGACGGCCTCGGCCGGAGTGGGGTGGCGCTTGGCGCGGAACGCGGCGGCGAGCAGCGTCACCGCGCTTCCCACCACCGCCCACGCCGAGAGCACCAGCATCGAGCCGGTCATGTCGTTGCCCTTGAAGTACGCGATCGAGCGGGCGGACCAGGTGCCCGCGCCCGGCGGCAGGGCCGGGCCGATCGCCTTCCAGAAGGGCGGCAGCAACGGCAGCGGGAAGGCGCCGCCCGCGCTCGGGTTGCCCGCGATCACCACCAGCAGGATGGCCAGGCCGATGCCGACGATCCCGAAGATGCCCTGAAGGGCGAGGGTGGCCGCGCCCACCGCGAACGTGATCAGGGCGCCGAGACCCCAGAAGGCGCAGACGGGGCCGGGCAGGGCGCCCAGGATCGGGCCCACGATGACCGCGCCGCCGAGCCCGCCGACGATCGCGACGAGGGCCATCACGGCGAGCCGGATCACCGCCCGCCCCAGGTCGGCGGGTCGCGCACCCGAGCTGATCGCCAGGACCGACGCGGCGAGATAGCCGCCCACGCACCAGCCGACGACCAGATAGAAGGAGGAGAGGCCGTCGAAGTCCTGGGCGGAGGCCGGGGCCACGTCGACGGTCCGCACCGTGCGCCGCTCGGTCGCCTCCAGCGTGGTGACGAGTCCTTCCAGGGTGGCGGCGAGGACCGTGCCGCCGCCGGAGGCGACCAGGAGTGTGTCCCGGGAGCCCCGGGGATCGATGATCAGCGCGCCGTCGATCTCCCGGTTCAGGATCTGCGCGCGTGCCGCCGCGTCGGTGACCGCGCGCGGGTCCAGCGGCTCGCCCTGGATCTGCTCCAGCCGGGTCACCGCCTGCTGGACCGCCACCTGTGGGGCGACGACCCCGAACGGCACATCCTTCGGCTTCGGGTTGTGGAGCGCACCCACATACGAGGCGATGAAGAGCAGTTGGAGCGCGATCACACCGATGACGAGCAGCGTGGCCCGGGGGGTGACGGCGTCCTTCACCTCGGCGAGGAAGGACGGGCGCGGGGCGTCGGCGTCGGCTGTCTGCGTCATGCCCCCACGGTCCGAGCCGTCCGGTGTTTGCGCAGGTGGGACGGGTCCGAACGGATGTCGCACAAGAGTTCGAGAATTGGTCTATGGTGGGGGTGAAGTAGCTGGGAACAAGTGTTCGAGAGCTCGTAAGGGTTCACAGGTCGGGAGGTGTGTGTGCCGGGTTTCACGCATCTGCACACCGCCTCCGGGTTCTCCCTGCGGTACGGGGCCTCGCACCCGGAACGTCTCGCCGAGCGCGCCTCCGAACGGGGCATGGACGCCCTCGCGCTCACCGACCGGGACACCCTCGCGGGCTCGGTCCGGTTCGCCAAGGCGTGCGCGAAGGCGGGCATCCGCCCGCTGTTCGGCGTGGAGCTGGCGGTCGGGGAGCCCGTACGGGGGGAGCGGCGCCGCACCCCGGTGCGCGGCGGCGCCTTCATCGACGAGTCGGCACCCCGTGCGACCTTCCTCGCCCGGGACGGCGCGGCCGGCTGGGCCGACCTCTGCAGGCTCGTTACGGCGACACACGCGGGCGGCAGAGAGGACGGCCCGCCGGTGCTGCCCTGGCCGGACAACCACGCCGAGGGCCTGACCGTACTGCTCGGCCCCGCCTCCGACGTCGGCCGCGCGCTCGCCGAGGGCCGCCCCGACCGCGCGGCCGGGCTGCTCGCGTCCTGGCGGGAGATCTACGGCGACGCCCTGCGCCTCGAAGCCGTCTGGCACGGCAGGCAGGGCACCGGTCCCGGGTCCCTGCGCCTCGCCGCCCGCACCGTCGGTTTCGCCGCCGAACAGCGCGTACGGCCCGTGCTCAGCAACGCCGTCCGGTATGCCGACGCGGGTCTCGGCCCGGTCGCCGACGTCCTGGACGCCGCCCGTCGGCTCGTGCCCGTCGACCCCCGGCGCGAGCTGGACTCCGGCGAGGCCTGGCTCAAGGGCGAGGCCGCCATGCTGGGCGCCGCCGAACGGATCGTCGAGGCGGCGGGCTACCGCCGTGACACCGCGCACCGGCTGCTCGAACAGACGCGGGCCACCGCCGCCGCATGTCTCGTCGACCCCGAGGACGACCTCGGAATCGGCGGAGTGCACTTTCCCGAACCGCGTCTCGTCGGCGCGGACCGCCGCACCGCCCAGCGTGTCCTGGCCTCCCGGGCGGCGGCGGGCATGGTGCTGCGCGGCTATGCCGACCGGCGCGCCTACTGGGAACGGATGCACCACGAGCTGGACATCATCGCCCACCACAACTTCGCCTCCTACTTCCTGACGGTCGCTCAAGTGGTGGACGACGTGAGGGAGATGGGCATCCGGGTCGCGGCGCGCGGTTCCGGTGCCGGCTCCCTGGTCAACCACCTCCTCGGCATCGCGCACGCCGACCCCGTCGAGCACCGGCTGCTGATGGAACGCTTTCTGTCCAAGCGCCGCCCGGTGCTGCCCGACATCGACATCGACGTGGAGTCCGCGCGCCGTCTGGAGGTCTACCGCGCGATCATCGGCCGGTTCGGCACCGAGCGGGTGGCGACCGTGTCCATGCCCGAGACCTACCGGGTCCGGCACGCCATCCGCGATGTCGGCGCCGCCCTCTCCCTGGACCCGGCCGAGATCGACCGGATCGCCAAGGCCTTCCCGCACATCCGCGCCCGTGACGCCCGCGCGGCCATGGACGAACTCCCCGAGCTGCGCGAACTGGCGGGGGAGAAGGACAGATACGGCAAGCTGTGGGACCTGGTCGAATCCCTCGACGCCCTCCCGCGTGGCATCGCCATGCATCCGTGCGGGGTGCTCCTGTCCGACGCCTCGCTGCTCGCCCGTACGCCGGTCATGCCGACCAGCGGCGAGGGCTTCCCCATGTCGCAGTTCGACAAGGAGGACGTCGAGGACCTCGGGCTGCTCAAACTCGACGTGCTGGGCGTGCGGATGCAGTCCGCGATGGCGCACGCGGTGGCCGAGGTGGAGCGGGCCACGGGGGACCGGCCGGACATCGACGCGGTGGCGCCGGGCGACCCGGCGACGTACCGGCTCATCCAGTCCGCCGAGACGCTGGGCTGCTTCCAGATCGAGTCGCCGGGCCAGCGGGACCTGGTCGGACGCCTGCAGCCCGCGACCTTCCACGACCTCGTCGTCGACATCTCGCTCTTCCGGCCGGGACCGGTCGCCGCCGACATGGTGCGGCCCTTCATCGAGGCGCGGCACGGCCGGGCGCCGGTCCGCTATCCGCACCAGGACCTGGAGAAGCCGCTGAAGGAGACGTACGGAGTCGTCGTCTTCCACGAGCAGATCATCGACATCGTCGACATCATGACCGGCTGCGGGCGCGACGAGGCGGACCGGGTGCGTCGCGGGCTCTCCGACCCCGAGTCGCAGGGGCGGATCCGGTTCTGGTTCGCGCAGCACGCGGCGGTGAAGGGGTACGACGCCGAGACCATCGCGCGCACCTGGGAGATCGTCGAGGCCTTCGGGTCGTACGGCTTCTGCAAGGCGCACGCCGTGGCCTTCGCCGTTCCGACGTACCAGTCGGCATGGCTGAAGGCCCATCACCCGGCCGCCTTCTACGCCGGGTTGCTCACGCACGACCCCGGGATGTATCCGAAGCGGCTGCTGCTGGCGGACGCGCGGCGGCGCGGGGTGCCGGTCCTGCCGCTGGACGTGAACCGGTCGGCGGTCCCCCACCGTATCGAACTGGTGTCTGAATCTTCCGACTCCGCCGACTCCGCCGACGCCGTCGTCCCTGTCCCCGCCGTCCCCGCCGGCCGCTGGGGCGTCCGGCTGGCGCTCTCCGACGTGCACGGCATCAGCGAGGCCGAGGCCGCGCGGATCGCGGACGGGCAGCCGTACGCCTCGCTGCTCGACTTCTGGGAACGGGCCCGGCCGAGCCGGCCGCTCGCCCAGCGGCTCGCGCAGGTCGGCGCGCTGGACGCGTTCGGCGCCAACCGCCGTGACCTGCAACTGCACCTGACCGAACTGCACCGCGGCTCCCGGGGTGCGGGCGGAGGCCAACTCCCCCTGTCCGGCGGGCGGAACACTGCCTCCGCCGGGCTGCCGGACCTGTCCTCGGCGGAGCGGCTGAGCGCCGAACTGGGCGTGCTCTCGATGGACGCCTCGCGCAATCTGATGGACGACCACCGCACGTTCCTGGAGGAGTTGGGCGTGGTCACGGCGCGTCGGCTGCGCGAGGCGCGGCACGGGGAGACGGTGCTGGTCGCGGGCGCCAAGGCGGCCACCCAGACCCCGCCGATCCGCTCCGGCAAGCGGGTCATCTTCAGCACGCTGGACGACGGGACGGGCCTGGTCGACCTCGCCTTCTTCGACGACTCCCACGACGCCTGCGCCCACACCGTCTTCCACTCCTGGCTCCTGCTCGTGCGCGGAGTGGTGCAGCGCCGGGGCCCGCGCAGCCTCAGCGTGGTGGGCGCGGCGGCCTGGAACCTCGCCGAACTGGTCGAGCTGCGTGCCGAGGGCGGCCTCGACGTGGTGGCGGCGCGACTGGCGGAGCCCGCACGGGAGGAACCGGGGGAGCCGGAGAGGCCGGGACCGGGGGAGCCGGGGCGGCAGGGGAGGTCCGTCGACGGTGATCCGGCCAGGAGCCGGACGATCCGGATGTCCACGGGGTACGAGATGCACCCCTGGGCCGATCTGCGTCCCGCGGGCGAAGGGCCCGCGGGAGGAAAGAAGTTGTGGCACCAGAGCCCGGGGAGTGCGGGATGACCATCCTCTGCGTACGTTTCCCAGCTGCCTCCGATGTACGAGGCCGCCCTGCCTCGGCTCCTGGGGGTGCTGGAGGAGTTCACCCCTGTCATCGAGGCGCTGCCACCCGACGGCGCACTGCTCGATCTCCGGGGCGCCGAGCGGTACTTCGGGCGCGGTGCCGTCGAGTTCGCCTCGCTGATCCGGGTGCGGGCGCTCGCCCTGTACGGGATCGACTGCGTGATCGGCGCCGGGCCCGGACCGATGCTCGCGCGGATGGCGCTGCGGGACGCCGCACCCGGGGTGACCCGGGTGGTGCCCGAAGAGCCGGACGCCGTAACGGAGTTCCTCGCCGGCCGGCCCGTCGCCACGCTGCCCGGCGTCGGCGGCGCCACCGCCCGCACCCTGTGCGAGTACGGCCTCGACACCATCGGCAAGGTCGCGGGCGCGCCCCTGTCCACGCTTCAGCGCCTCACCGGCGCCCGGGCCGGTCGCGAACTGCACGAGAAGGCGTCCGGCGTCGACCGGAGCCGGGTCGTACCGAACGCCACCTCGCGATCGCTTGCCGCCGAACGGCCCTTCCCGTGCGACGAGTTGGACCCCTCCCGGCACCGCAGGGCCCTGCTCTCCGCGACCGAGGAACTCGGCACCCGGTTGCGCGCCCTGGAGAAGGTCTGCCGGACGCTGACCCTCACCGTGCGCTACGCCGACCGCTCCGCGACCACCCGCAGCCGCACCCTCAAGGAACCGACCGCGCACTCCTCGACGCTGGCCGGCACCGCGTACCGCATGTACGAGGGGCTCGGCCTCCAGCGTGCCCGGGTCCGTGCGATCGCCCTGCGCGCCGAGGGGCTGACCCCTGCGGCGCGGGCCTCCCACCAGCTCACCTTCGACCCGGTCGACGAGAAGGTCCGCCGCATCGAGGAGGTCGCGGACCGGGCGCGGGCGAAGTTCGGCCCGCATGTGATCGGGCCGGGGACGCTGGCCGCGTGACCTCCGTACGAGGGCGGGCCGCCTCTCGTCCCGCCCTCGTACGGGCCTAGTTGGCCCAGGGCGGAGTGAGGACCGAGCCGTCGGCCAGTTCCGCCCGCAGGCCGATGGAGGTGGTGACCCAGGAGACCGCGGTCTCCCGGGCCGGGTTCTCGATGCCGATGGTCGCACCCGGGGTGATGATCACGGTGTCGCCCGCGGCGATCCGCTCGGTGACGCCGTCGAGCGTGACCAGCAGCTCGCCGGAGAGGAGATGGAAGATCTCCTCGCGACTGACGGTGTGTACCGGGGCCTTGTGCCCCGCGGGGATCTCCGTGCGCCAGGCGCACAGCTCCTTGCTGCCGCTGCGCGGAGCGGCGTGCGAGAGGAAGCGGCCGCCGTGGATCTCATGGACGACGGCTTCGGACGAACGGACGACGGGCACGGGTGCCTCCTGGGTCGGCGATATATGGTCAAGCTGCTTGACCATGAGCTCAGGCAATATGGTCAAGCAGCTTGACCGATTCGTCAAGGGTGTTTCAATGCACGCGTGCAGAACTCCGAGGCCATGGCCCTGTCCGCCGCCCTGCTCGCCACCGCCGGTGAGCTGACGCAACGCATCAATGAGGGCGTGGTCGCCCGTGGATTCGAGGGGGTGCGGCCCGCGCACGGCTTCGCCTTCACGCGGCTCGCGCCGGACGGGGCGACGGTCACCGACCTCGCCGCCCATCTCGGGGTCACCAAGCAGGCCGCCAGCCAGCTGGTCGAGGAACTCGTCCGCAAGGGGTATGTCGAGCGGCGGCTCCACCCCGACGACGCGCGCGCCAGGCTCGTCGTGCTCACCGAGCTCGGCCGGGCCTGCACCCGTGCGGCGGAAGAGGCGGCCGCCGATGCCGTGCGCGGGTGGTCCGAACTGCTGGGAGACAGTGAAATGCGCGCGTTGTATACGCGTTTGGTGCGTATCGCGCCCTACGGTCCGATCAAGCCCGCCTGGTGACGGTCGACCGACCGCGACGGTCATCCCGGTTATCACTGGAAGTTTTTACTGACGCGTAACTTCACACCTCTGCTACTCGACCGTAACTTGACGAGTGAACAGCATCCTTCGTGATCCGGATCACAGGGCGTAAACCCCCACAACTCCCTTGAGCCGCAAGGAGATCACCCGATGCTGCCCTGGAAGCGAGTCCTCAGACCCCTGGCCGCGCTGCTCCTGGCCACCGCTGTCGCGGTCGTCCCCGCCGCGACAGCGCAAGCAGCCTCCGCCCCCAGCAGTGGCTGGAACAACTACTCCTGCAAGCCGTCGGCCGCACACCCCCGCCCCGTCGTCCTCGTCCACGGGACCTTCGGGAACTCCGTCGACAACTGGCTGGCCCTCGCGCCCTACCTCACCAACCGCGGGTACTGCGTCTTCTCCCTCGACTACGGGCAACTGCCCGGCGTCCCCTTCTTCAACGGCCTCGGCCCCATCGACAAGTCGGCCGCACAGCTCCAGGTCTTCGTCGACAAGGTGCTCGCCGCGACAGGCGCCGCCAAGGCCGACCTGGTGGGTCACTCGCAGGGCGGCATGATGCCCCGCTACTACCTCAAGTTCCTCGGCGGAGCCGCCAAGGTGAACGCCCTCGTCGGTATCGCCCCCGACAACCACGGCACGACCCTCAACGGACTCGCCAACCTGCTGCCGTACTTCCCGGGCGCCGAGGACCTGCTGTCGTCGGCGACTCCGGGACTCGCGGACCAGGTCGCCGGCTCCGCGTTCCTGACCAAGCTCAACGCGGGCGGCGACACCGTCGCCGGCGTCCACTACACGGTCATCGCCACCAAGTACGACGAGGTGGTCACGCCGTACGCGTCGGGGTTCCTGAGCGGATCCGACGTCCACAACGTCCTGTTGCAGAACCTGTGCGGGCTCGACTTCTCCGAGCACGTGGCCATCGGGCTCCTCGACCGGATCGCCTACCACGAGGTGGTGAACGCGCTCGACCCGGCGCACGCCTCGGCCACCACCTGCGCGTCCGTTTTCGGCTGACCGGGCCGGCGGACCGCGCGTCCGCCGGTGACCGCCCGAGCATGTCGGCGTGATCATTCGTCCGTCCCCACTGTTCCGAGCCATCCGTAGGCGAACCCCAGCGGGATCGACACGAGGCCGGTCGTGGTGAACGGGAACC
>NZ_JBSFYW010000121.1:0-8890 GCF_053599975.1 Streptomyces sp. NPDC005141
CTGATCGAGAGCCAAGACAGCACATGCACCTCCACGCTTTGCTGTATCAAACCGGGCTGGTTTCAACCCGGCTGGTGTTGATCGCGGAAGACCTGCCGGGTCGCTGGCCCGCAGGTAGCGTGAGCCAGGAATCCCCCTGCTTTAGCTGGGGGAGGATTCAACGTGTCCGACCCGATTACCGGGCAGGACTGCGAGGTCGACATCCTCAAGGAGGTTTTCTGGCGGCCGGTCGTCCAGAGCTCGTACGGGCCCGTCCTCGCGGAAGAGGACGTGATCGGGACCAAGGTCCGCGCCCTCGCTGACCGCGGTGCGCCCCGCGATCTGATCGACGTCTACGCGGCTTCACATCGCTGGAGCACGGGCGACCTCGAGAAGTTCGGCCGTCGGCACGCCCGTGGCCGCTTTGAGCGGGAAGACCTGCAGGCCAGCCTCACAGGGGCGGAGTGGACCGACGACGAGGCTTTCGCCGCCTACGGCCTCGATGAGGCCACCATCACCGCGCTGCGCGCCTGGGCCGTGGATTGGGCCGACGCCCTTGCAGCTTTGCTTCTCGAGGAGTCGTCCGATGAGCCGGACGTGGACTGACCGGGGAGCACTCCGCCACAACGTCGACGCTCACACGGACGGATTTGCCTGCGAGCCTGACAAGCGCTCAGGACGAGCGTCAGAGTTCCTGAGCGCCAGAGTGACACCGCTGCCAACCTGGTCGCCGATACCGCGCAAACCGCAGCTCCGGACGGGCAGGGCAGGCAGCCGATCCACTTGACCCGGGCAGTTGTTTCATAAGGAAACATGACCTCCCAACTGCGACAGACGAGTCGGAACATACGCCGGGTTTCGCACGATCCAGTGCGGGGCTTCGTGGGCCCGCACACATAGGTGCGGGCCCGTGCGGGTCCCGTGGACACGCAGGCGTTGGGGTCAGGTGGACGCCCGAGGCCCTGTCCGGTGGTGGTGCCGCCGGACAGGGCCTCGGGTGTGACAGGGAGGGAACGGGAGCGGGAAAGGGGTGGAGCGGGGTCAGGAGGCGTTGGGCAGCCGTGTGGTCATCGGGGTCCACGTCTTGGGGTTGATGCGCCAGTCCACCGGTTCCTGCTTGGTGGCGACGTTGACGCGGTTCCAGAGGTTGACCAGACCGATGTGCAGGACCACCGCGCCCAGTTCCTGCTCGTTGAAGTGCCGGGCGGCCTCGGCCCAGACCTCGTCCGACACCGGGTCCTTGTGGCCCTCGATGCTGGTGGCGGCCTCGGCCAGTGCCAGCACGGAGCGTTCGGCGTCGGTGAAGCAGGTCTGCTCCCGCCAGGTCTCCACCAGGGGCAGACGGTGGTCCTCCTCCCCCGCCTCCTCGAACTCGCGCTTCTTCACGGGTATCTGGACATCGCGGCCGTTGATCTGGCTCACCCGCAGGTGGATGAGCACGAGCGTCTGCAACGGCACGCCGACACTGTTGACGGCCTTGACCAGGGCGCGCATGGGCGGCAGGACATCGGGAACGACCAGCGACGGGTTGGGCATCCGCGGCGGCATCTTTAATTCTCCTTCGCATGGGATCGGAAAAGACTCTGCCCTCAGGGTCGCCTTTTCCCACGGTGACGGAATTTCGGCGGCCCGCTAATTCTTCGGGCGTCCGGCGGCTTGAGCAAGTGCCTCATGAAGTCGTCTGTCGGATGTTTGCCCGCATTCCCATTGCACACCGACCGCGAAGGGGTGGTCCGTGACTTCGACGGCCTCGACGATCCCGTCGGCGGCCCATCCGGTGGCGGTGAGGCCGGCGCCGAGCCGGCCGGCGGCCTGGTGGTGGTGGCAGGCGGTCCACGGCTCGTCCTCGTCGAGGACGGCCGCGATCCGGCTGCCCGGCCCGAGCTTGAGCGGATGGCGGCCGAAGGTGAAGGACGCGGTGCGCGGACGGTGGCCGTCGTGGCCCAGGGTGTCCGGCAGGTGCTGCTCGAGGGTGCCCCCGTGCAGCACGTTGAGCAGCTGCATGCCCCGGCAGATCGCCAGGACCGGCAGGCGGGCGTCAAGTGCCCTCCTGGCCAGCGCCAGTTCGACGCGGTCGGCGTCCGGGCTCATCGCCCGGGTCGCCGGGTGCGGGTCCTGGCCGTAGAGCGCCGGATCGAGATCGGGGCCGCCCGGGATCAGCAGGCCGTCGAGCCGGTCCACCAGGTCCGCCGCGCCGGGCAGCAGCGGGAGCAGCAGCGGTGTGCAGCCCGCCTCGGACAGGAAGGCCACGTGCGACTGGAGCGCGAGGCTGACGGCCAGGTCGCTGCCCTGGAGCGTGACCGGCGCGGTCCGCGCGCAGATCCCGATCACCGGGCGCCGGGCGGTGCCGGGTGGATCGTTCGTGACTGAATTCATGGCCACCCTCATGGGTTTGCGGGTTCAACCGAGGAAAGTAAGCAGATGAAACAGGCGCTTGTGCGGACGGTCATCGCTGCCAAAATAACCACGGGGTGAAGCGGAGGCCATCGTTCAGGACCGGGACGGTCTGCGACTACTGAACGGAATAGCACTCCTGATATCACAGGCGGGTGGGGAGCGTTTTTTCCCCGGGTGAAACTCTCGCAGGCCATTCAACCGAGGTGACCATGATCGAGGCCAAGAACCTCACCAAACGCTACGGCGACAAGACCGCCGTGAACGACCTGTCGTTCACGGTCGAGCCCGGCCGGGTCACCGGCTTCCTGGGCCCCAACGGCGCAGGCAAGTCCACCACCATGCGGCTGCTGCTGGGACTGGACCGGCCCGATGCCGGCGAGGCCACCATCGACGGTGTGCGCTACCGCGATATCGCGCAGCCGATGCAGGTGGTGGGCGCGCTGCTGGAGGCGCGCGCGGTCCACACCGGCCGCAGCGCCTACGACCATCTGCTCTGCCTCGCCCAGACGCAGGGCTTCGGCAGGCGCCGGGTCGAGGAGGTCATCGAGCGGGTCGGGCTGGCCGCGGTGGCCCGCAAGCGGGCGGGCGGCTTCTCGCTGGGCATGGGGCAGCGGCTGGGCATCGCGGCAGCGCTGCTGGGCGATCCCGCGGTGCTGGTGCTGGACGAGCCGGTCAACGGTCTCGACCCCGAGGGCATCGTGTGGATCCGCACCCTGATGAAGTCGCTCGCGGCGGAGGGCCGCACCGTCTTCGTCTCGAGCCATCTGATGAACGAGATGGCCGTCACCGCCGACCACCTCATCGTCATCGGCCGCGGCCGGCTGGTCGCCGACTGCTCCACGAGCGAGTTCATCGAGCGCAGCACCGAGCAGTCCGTCCTGGTCAAAACCCCCGACGGGGCGCGGCTGGTGACGCTGCTCGAGGCCGAGGGCGCCACCGTCGCCCGCACCGGCGACGGCGACCTGGACGTCACCGGGGTCGAGGCCCCGCGCATCGCCGAGATCGCCGCCGCTCAAGGCCTGGTCCTGCACGAGTTGTCGACCCGGCGCGGATCGCTCGAGGACGCCTTCATGGAACTGACCCGGGACGCCGTCGAGTACGACGCCGTCGCACCCACCGCCGGAGGCGTGAAGTGACCACTTTGAGCGCCCCCGCGCGCACAGCCGCCGTAGCGCACCGGCCGAGCTTCGGGCGGCTGATGCTCTCCGAGTGGACCAAGATCCGCTCTGTCCGCTCCACCGTCTGGTCGCTGGCCATCCTGGTCGTGCTCACCCTCGTCTTCACCGTGCTGTTCATGGAGATGGGCGTCGCGAACTGGGACAAGAGCGATGCCTCCCAGCAGGCCGCGATGCGGCTGGACCCGACCGGGACCATCCTGGGCAGCGGCATCCTGCTCAGCCAGCTCGCGATCTGCGTGCTGGGCACGATGGTCATCGCCTCCGAGTACTCCACCGGCATGATCCGTGCCAGCCTGCTCGCGGTGCCCAAGCGGGTGCCGGTGCTGGCGGCCAAGGGCGCGGTCTTCGGGCTGCTGGTGCTGGCCGTGGGCGAACTGACCGCGTTCGGCTCCTTCTTCATCGGCGCGCCGATCCTGCACAGCAAGGCGCCGGTCGCGATCGGCGACCCGGGGGTCCTGCGGGCCGTCGTCGGCTGCGGCCTCTACCTGTCCCTGCTGGGTCTGTTCGCGCTCGCGATCGGCGCGATCATCCGGCACACGGCGGCGAGCATCACCGGTGTCATCGCCTTCGTCCTGGTGATCGCCCCGATGGCCAAGCTGCTGCCCGGCAGCGTGGGCAAGCACATCCACGGTTACCTCCCCACGGAGGCCGGATACCTGATCACCCAGCAGCACCCCCGCACGGGCGACGTGCTGGGGCCCTGGCAGGGCCTGGGGGTGCTCGCGCTGTGGACGGCCGCCCTGCTGGCCGTCGCGGCGGTACTGCTGCAGCGCAGGGACGCCTGACTGCCTGGCCTCCGCGCCCGCCGCGGGCGTCCGCCGATCCGGCGGACGCCCGCGGCGTCGTGTTTCCAGAGAACGTCGACCTGCTCTCGACTGCAGCTAAAGACCCTCCTGCGACGCTCGTCGGCAGCGGCAGCAGAGAGGGAGTAACAGGAATGGCTCAGAGCAACGCGCAAGCCGTCTTGATAACGAGTGCATTCAGCCCCGTCCGGATGGAGGGCGTCGATTCTTCGACCCGCGGCGAATTCGATCTGAAGAATTTCGAGAAACTGCCGGCACGCGATGTCCCGCTCACCGCGCTGTCGCCCGGGGTGTCCCTGCGCCAGAGCGGCACCGACGCCGCGCACATCCAGCTCCTCGTCGACGCGGCGGGCTCGGCCGAACTGCCGCCCATCCTCGTCCAGGTGGACGGCTGTCGCATCATCGACGGACTGCACCGGCTGGAGGCCGCCCGGCTGCGCGGCGACGACACCATCCGGGCGCGCTTCCTGGACTGCTCGAACGCCGAGGCCCTGGTCATCGCCATGAAGGCCAACGGCGCGCACGGACTGCCGCTGTCCAAGGCCGACCGTGTCTGCGGAGCCCAGCGGGTGCTGACCTCCCACCCCGACTGGTCCGACCGCGCCATCGCGGGCATCACCGGCCTGAGCGCGAAGACGATCGCCTCGCTGCGCGAGAGGACGGCCGGCCACCCGCCGCTCGACGGCAAGCGCATCGGCCAGGACGGACGCCGGCGCCCGGTGGACGCCGGCGAGGGCCGCCGGCGCGCCGCCCAGTACATCGCCGCCCACCCCGACGCTCCGCTGCGCCAGGTCGCCCGGGAGACCGATGTGTCCCTCGGCACGGTCCACGACGTGAGCGCGCGGCTGCGGCGCGGCGAGGGCCCCGAACGCGACGGGCGCCAGAGCGCCGCCCGCCCCCAGCACATGCGGCCCGTGCAGTTCGTCCAGCCGATGCAGTCCCTCCCCTCCCTGCAGTCCATGCAGTCCATGCAGTCCATGCCGCCGGTCCAGCCGTCGGGGCAGGACGAGCGGACGGCGCAGGCGGCGGAGGCGGTCTTCGACGGCACCGGGCGGGCGCCGCTGCGGGTGGCACCCAACGCCGACGCCGCGCCGGGGCACCGCAGGAACCACACCGACCCCCCGCCCACCTGGGCGGCGGTGGCGGCCAAGATGGCCGCCGACCCCGCCATCCGCTACACCGCCGGCGGCCGGGAGTTCCTGCGCTGGATGCAGCTGCACGCCACCGAGCCCGGCGAGGACTGGCGCACGCTCGTCGACGCGGTCCCGCCGCACTGGCTCGGCGTCATCGCCCCGATCGCCGAGCACATCGGCAGGGAGTGGGGCCAGCTCGCCGAACGGCTCAAGACCCGCCAGGAACTGTGCCGCACTCCCCCGCGCTCACGGCCCTGAGGCGGCCGGCGCGACGGACGCCAGCCGCAGATGGCCCGCGGCCCGGCGCCGCGGGCCACCGGGAGCCGGAGCGACGGAGGCGCACCCGGGGTGCGCCATCACGGTGGCCGGGGGGTCCAGCGCGGGCAGCGCGAGCAGGACCGGCGGATCGGTGGCCCGGACCGGGCGCAGCCGCACCGCCGCGCTGGTGACACCGTCGGCGGCGACCGTCACGGCAGGCCGGCCGTGCCCCCCGACGAGCAGGGTCCGCCCGGCCTGCGGACCGGGCCCGACACCGGCGGCCTGCGCCACCGCGAGCAGGTGCCAGCTCCCGCCGGGAACGTTCTTCAGGGAGTAGCAGGACGGCCGGCCGCTGGGCACGTCGACGACGACCGAGGCGAGCGGCGCGTGCTGGACGACGGCCGTGCGGAAGGCACCCAGATACACGCGGGCGTTGCCGTGGCCCTCCGGCAGGCTGATCGTCCCGGCGACCGTGCCGCCCCCGGGCCACGCGGCCGGCTCCGGGTCCGGCAGTCCGTGCAGCCCGTCCCGCGACAGCCGGCGGAACCGGCCGGGAGACACTCCGACACTGGCCGTGAAGTACTTCGTGAACGAACCCAGGCTGTTGTACCCGATCGCCAGGGATATCTCGGTGATGCTCATCGAGGTGCTCTCGATCAGCCGTTTGGCCTCGTGCATGCGGACCGCGGCCAGAAATCTCCCCGGAGTGAGCCCGGTCTCCGCTTTGAATACCCGCGTGAAATAGAAACGGCTGAGCAGAGCGCTTTCGGCGATCCCGGCGAGAGTCAGCGGCTCACCGCAACGCTCCCGCATGTAGGCGACCGCCCTTTCCACCGCGTGGTCCATCCCGCACCTCACTCCCTCTTGATCCACCCAGCAGCGTGACGCGTCGGCGTCGCGCCCGGCTCGAGAAACGCTCGGGATCCGGCACAGAGGCGAACGGCAACCGCTCGGCACGGACAGGAACAACACCGCACCGCGGGAGTTCAGGGGCCCGCAGTGCGCGGTGCGCAATGCGGCGGTACGGCGGTACGGCGGTTCGCGGCCAACGGCCGGACCACGGACGGGCGGACGGGCAGGCAGACGGACAGGGCAGGCGGACGGGCGCGGACGTACAAGAAGGCAGGTGCAGGCAGGTGCAGGCAGGTGCAGGCGGGCAGGCAGGTGGAGACGGGGGGACGGATCAGGAATCGAGAAGCCCCGCTCACCGGGCCGCCGCTAGCGTGACGGGCATGGATCTCACCATTCATACGAGCGTCATCGCGCATGACGACCCGGACGCCGCGCTTGCCTTCTACCGCGGCGTCCTCGGCTTCGAGGTCCGCAGCGACGTCGGACAGGGCCGGGCGCGCCGGATCACGGTCGGCCCCGCCGGCCGGCCCGGCACGTCCCTGCTGCTCGCACCGGCCGGCGCCGGCCACGGGGTCACCGAGGCCGAACGCCGCACCATCGCCGAGATGATGGCCAAGGGCACCTACGGCTGGATCGTGCTGGCCACCGACGACCTCGACGCCGTCTTCGCGCAGGTACAGGCGAGCGACGCCGAGGTCGTCCAGGAACCGCTCCTGCAGCCCCACGGCGTCCGCGACTGCGCCTTCCGCGACCCGGCGGGCAACCTGGTCCGCATCCAGGAGACCCGCTGACCGGAGACCCGCTGACCCCTCCGGCCAGGGCCGGACCTGCCCGCCCCGCCCTGCTCTGTTTTCTGCTCCGCTCCCGGCATTCACCGAGGTTCTCCCGGACACGAGAGGAAGGAGTTCTCCCATGTGCCATCCCGCATGGCGGCGCGCGCGGATCGCCGCGCAGCACCTGCTCGATCTCGCGCGACTGCGCCGCGTCCGCGACCGGATCGACCGGCACTACGCGCAGCCGCTGGACCTCGAGGCACTCGCCCGCGCCGCGGACATGACGGCCGGGCACCTCGGCCGGCAGTTCCGCCTCGCCTACGGCCAGTCGCCGTACGCCTATCTGACGACGCGGCGCATCGAGCAGGCGATGGCACTGCTGCGCCGCGGCGACCTCGACGTCACCGAGGTCTGCGCCGCGGTCGGCTGCCCGTCCCCGGCCGTCTTCACCGCCCGCTTCACCGAGCTGGCCGGCATGGCGCCCCAGCTCTACGCCCGCCGCGCGGCGGACGGGACGCACGCCATCGCCTGGTATGTGAGTGACCCGGCGGACGGATCGAGCAGGAATGAAGAAGCCACCGCACCCGCACCGCAACTAGCGTGATCGGCATGACTTCCATCGCATCCATCACCCTCGAGGTGGCCGACCCCGCCGCCGCCCAGCACTTCTACACCACCGCCTTCGGACTCGGCTCCCAGGTGCGCCTGCGGGCCGGCGAGACGCCCTCGACCGGCTTCCGCGGGTTCACGCTGGCGCTCACGGTGTCCCAGCCGGCCGACGTCAAAAACCTCATCGCCGCCGCCCTCGAGGCCGGCGCCACCGAGCTGAAGCCCGTCGAGAAGTCGCTGTGGGGCTACGGCGGCGTCGTGCAGGCCCCGGACGGGACGATCTGGAAGGTCGCGACCTCCGCGAAGAAGGACACCGGCCCCGCCACGAAGAAGATCGACGAGATCGTGCTCCTGCTCGGCGTCGAGGACGTCAAGGCGAGCAAGCGGTTCTACGTCGAGCAGGGCCTGACCGTCGGCAAGAGCTTCGGCGGCAAGTACGCCGAGTTCACCGCGGACGAATCCAGCCCGGTCAAGCTGGCGCTGTACAAGCGCCGCGGGCTGGCCAAGGACCTCGGTGTCGCCGACGACGGCACCGGCTCGCACCGGATCGTCCTGGGCAGTTCCTCCGGGTCCTTCACCGACCCGGACGGGTTCGCCTGGGAAGCCGCCTCGCTCAGCTCCGCGTCCTCGTCCTGACCCAGGCCCCGGCCCCCGCTCCCCGACCCCGGTCCGGAAGGAACCCCCCCATGACGAGCACGAAGAAGTCCGCCAGGAGTTCCACCGCCACCGCCGAGAAGCACGACGGGTTCACGGCCGAGGAACGCGACGCGTTGACTTCCTCCCCCTCCTGAAGGAGGGGGATTCCTACGGCTTGCGCCGTGGGGTTTCCTGCTTCGTCGCCGACTGCCCGCCCGGAGTGCTCCGTTGAGGTCTTACGCCAGCTCCACAGGCTGTCACCGCCAGTCCGG
>NZ_JBSFYW010000122.1:0-8876 GCF_053599975.1 Streptomyces sp. NPDC005141
AAGACAGCACACGCACCTCCACGCTTTGCTGTATCAAACCGGGCCGGTTTCAACCCGGATGGTGTTGATCGCGGAAGACCTGCCGGGTCGCTGACCCGCAGGCAGCGTGAGCCAGGAATCCCCCTGCTTTAGCTGGGGGAGGATTCAACGGGAAGCCTCAACTCACCGAGCCGACAGGGCTGTTGCCCGGCCGCGCGGCGCGGACGGACCGCCCAGCGCGTTCAGCCGCCGCCGGTCGAGCGGCGAGGGACGGCGGTCCAGCCGGGCCGCGAGCAGCCCGGCCGCCCGCTCGTACGCGCCACCCGAGATCAGGGCGTGCAGCAGGGTCTCCTCCACCACCTCGTGCTGGGCCCTGCTGGCCCCCACCCGGGCGACCAGCGGCAGCAACGGCCCCAGCCGCAGCACCGCTTGGGGCCAGTTCCGGCGGACCACCGCCGCCAGCGCATCGCACAACGGCACGATCACCAGCGCGAACACCTCCCGGCCGTCCGCCAGCGCGTGCGCCCGCAGCCGCCCCAGCCCCTCGAGATCGCCGGCCGCGGCCCAGGCCAGCGCGGCGTGCAGAGCGGCGAACCCCGTCGCGGGCGCCTCCAGCCAGTCCCGGGGAGCCGCCTCCAGCAGCTCCGCGAGCGGCAGCCGGCCGCTCCAGCTGCCCGTCATCCGCGCCCGCCACAGCAACGAGGCCGAGTCGACCAGCAGCCGCCCTCCGCTGACCCGCGAGGCGACCAGTTCCCGGTCGTAGCGGCGCAGCAGCGCCCCACGGTCCTCCAAGGTCAGTTCGTGCAGCGCGGCATGCCAGGACAGATGGGAGAGGTGACCCGCCCCGGCCCCGTGCCGGCCCATCCACTCCTCCAGCCAGGCCAGACCGGCACGGTGCTCACCGGTCTCGTAGAAGACATGCGCCCGGGCATGGACGGCATGACCGGCCGCGGGATGCGCGGCCAGCGCCCGCACGGCCAGCGCGTCGGCCTCCTGCCAGCGCTCCTGCTCCTGGCGGACGAAGGCCAGCTGCCCCAGATACCACCAGTCCTGCCCGTAGACGCCGGACAGTCCCTCGACCAGCGCCCAGGCCTCCTCGGCGCCGGTGACACCGTTGAAGGAGACGGTCGGCACCGCCGCGCTCACCGCCAGCGCGTCGCGCGGATGGGCGGCGATATGACCCAGCAGCGCCGCCTTGCCCTGCTCCTCGGTGCCGCGCAGCCGGGCGTCCACCGCCGCCACCAGGCTGCGCTCCCGCTCATCCGCCCGGCGGGACGCGGCCCGGTGGGCGGACGCGAGCGCCGCGGGCACGTCCACCGCGCCCCCGCACTCGTGGCCGAGCAGCGCCAGCGCCGCATGACCGACGGCGAACCCCGGGTCGACGCCGACCGCCTCACCCAGCAGCGCCGCCGCGCCGGTGCGGCCCGCCAGAATCCGTTCCAGCGCCTGCCCGTACAGCTGTGCCGCCTCGGCGCCCGTGCTCAGCCGCAGGCCGTAGCGGTCCCGCGGCCCGGACACCCGGCGGCCGGCGAGCGCCGCGAGCACCCGGTCGGCGACCTGCGCGGCCTGCGCGCGGATCTCCGGGATCGCCGTGCTCTCCAGCAGGTTCCCGCGCCGTGCGGCCCCGATCGTCCACAGCCGCAGCGCCGCACCGCCGTCCGCCGGCAGCAGCCGCCCGTCACCCGAGGTGTCGAACCCCAGGCCGGCGGGACCGGTGCGGGCGTAGCCGCGCTCCAGTACGCAGCGCACCAGCGGATCGCCCGTACGCCGCAGGTCCGTCTGCGCCCCGGTGCAGTTGACGACCGCGCCGACCCGCAGCGTCCGGCCGTCGCTCAGCCGCACCACCACCACACCGTCGTGCGGCACCGCGTAGACCACCTCCGCGGCGCCGGTGAGCAGCCGGCCCGAGGCCCGCAGTGCGCGGATCGTGGCCGCCGTCCGGGGGGCGATGCGGTGCCGGTGCACTTCCCAGGCCCGCAGATCCTCGGTGAGAAAGCGCGTCCGGTCGGCCGCCGACAACTGCTGCCACAGCCCTGCCGTGACCGCACGCAGCCCGTCCATGCCGGGCCGCCAGTCGCCGCAGGCACGCCGGGTCGCGGCCAGGTGCCGGCGCACGTCCCGGCGCAGCGCTTCCAGCCCGTGCGAGCCGTCCAGGCGCGGCGGCTCGGCGGGCGGGGCGGGGTCGGCCAGATGTTCCTGGGGGACCAGCCCGTGCCGGGACACCGCGTGCACCACCCGGTCCGGGCGGGCCAGCGTGAGGGCCACATCGGCCATGGTCAGACCCGTGCCGACCAGCAGTACGTCGCCCGCCCGGGCCAGGGCGTCCAGCGCGCCCGGCGCCCAGGGATCGGCGACGAAGTGCCTTGAGGCCCGCAGTTCGGTGCCGGCCCAGTCCTGGCCCGGGCGGAAATTGCCCAGCGCGAGCACGGCCGCGTCCACCCGCAGCTCGTCCCCGCCGGCGAGCCGCAGCGCCATCCCGGCCCCCTGCTCGCGTGCGGCGACGACCCTCTCGCGCACCCGGTGCAGGCGCCCGCGCCGGCATTCCCGGACACTCTGCTCGAGCACCCCGGCCAGATACCGCCCGTACTCCTGGCGGGGCACGAACTCCCCGGCGGCGGCGTGCGGGTTCCGGCCGGTGAGCCAGCGCAGGAAGTGCCCGGGATCGTCGGGAAAGGCGCTCATCTTGCCGGCCGGCACATTCAGCAGATGACGCGGATCAGCCGTTCCGTAGGCGACACCGGGGCCGGCCGCCTCGGCCGGGTCGACCAGCCATATCTCGACCGCCCGACCACCTCTCTCGGCCTGGCGCAGCAGCTGAACCACCGTCAGCGTTCCTGCCGCACCGGCTCCCACGACGGCGATGCGGCGCGAGGCGGAACTCCAGCTCATTTGATCTCACTCCTGATGCGTTCGGCTTCAGCGGGCATCGGACCCCGTCCGCTCTCGTCGCGGGCCCTCGTCGGCGCCCGCGCTCGCGAAGGCCTCGCCCGCCATGCCGGCGGTGAGGGTCGTGCCGTCGGCCGGGTCGATCAGCAGGAACGAGCCGGTGCGGCGGTTGGCGGTGTACCTGTCCAGAGCCAGCGGCTCGGCGGTGCGCAGCACCACATGGCCGATGTCGTTGACCTGCAAGGACGTCACGCCGCGGCGCTGCTGCAGCGTGTCGATGTCGATCCGGTACGAGATGTCCTTGACCACCGCGCGGACCGTGCGGGTGGTGTGCTTGAGCAGCACCCTGGCGCCGGTGCGCAGCTCACGCTCGCTGAGGTGGCAGACGTACGCCCCGACGTCCCGGGTGAGCCGCGGGCCCCGGCCCCGGGCCGCGATCAGGTCACCGCGCGAGACGTCGAGGTCGTCGGCGAGGCGGACGGTCACCGACTGGGGCGCCCAGGCGATCTCCCGTTCCTCGCCGAGCACGTCGATGGCCGCGATGGTGCTGGTGCGCCCGGACGCCAGCACCGTCACCCGGTCCCCGACCCGCAGCACGCCGGACGCCAGCTGGCCCGCGTAGCCGCGGTAGTCGTGATGCTCGCCGCGCTGGGGGCGGATCACGTACTGGACCGGGAAGCGTGCCGGCTCCCGGCTCGGGTCGCTGCCGACCGGGACGCTCTCCAGGTGCTCCAGCAGGGTCGGTCCGCCGTACCAGGCCATCCGGGCGGAGGGCCGGACCACGTTGTCCCCGGCCAGCGCGGAGACCGGGATCACCACCACGTGCTCGATGCCCAGGCCGGCCGCGTAGGAGGTGAACTCCGCGGCGATGGCGGCGAAGACGGACTCCTCGTACGCGACGAGGTCCATCTTGTTGACGGCCAGCACCACATGCGGGACGCGCAGCAGCGCGGCGACGGCCGCATGGCGGCGGGTCTGCTCCACCACGCCGTTGCGGGCGTCGACCAGGACGACGGCGAGCTCGGCGGTGGAGGCGCCGGTGACCATGTTGCGGGTGTACTGCACATGCCCGGGGGTGTCGGCGAGGACGAACCGCCGCCGGGCGGTGGCGAAGTAGCGGTAGGCGACGTCGATGGTGATGCCCTGCTCGCGCTCGGCGCGCAGGCCGTCGGTCAGCAGCGCCAGATCGGGCGCGTCCTGCCCGCGGCTCGCCGAGACGCGCTCGACGGCCGCCAGCTGGTCGGCGAGCACCGACTTGGAGTCGTGCAGCAGCCGGCCCACCAGCGTGGACTTGCCGTCGTCGACGGATCCGGCGGTGGCGAACCGCAGCAGCGAGGTGGCGGCGGTACGGGAAGCGGTGGTCATGGCTAGAAGTACCCCTCGCGCTTGCGGTCCTCCATGGCGGCCTCGGACAGCCGGTCGTCGGCGCGGGTCGCACCCCGCTCGGTCACCGTGCTGGCGGCGATCTCGGCGATGATGTCCGCGTTGGTCGCGGCATCGGAGTCGACGGCGCCGGTGCAGGACATGTCGCCGACCGTGCGGTAGCGCACCAGCCGCCACTGGGACTGTTCGTGCTCCCCGGGGCCGCCCCAGTCGCCGGCGGCCAGCCACATGCCGCCCCGGCTGAACACCTGGCGCTTGTGGGCGTAGTAGATCTCCGGCAGGGCGATGTCCTCGCGCTCGATGTACTGCCACACGTCCAGCTCGGTCCAGTTGGACAGCGGGAAGACCCGCACATGCTCGCCCGGAGCGTGCCGGCCGTTGTACAGCGACCACAGCTCGGGGCGCTGGCGCCGCGGATCCCAGGCACCGAACTCGTCGCGCACCGAGAAGACGCGCTCCTTGGCGCGGGCCTTCTCCTCGTCCCGGCGGCCCCCGCCGAACACCGCGTCGAAGCGGTGCGAGTCGATGGCGTCCAGCAGCGGCACCGTCTGCAGCGGGTTGCGGGTGCCGTCCGCACGCTCACGCAGCCGGCCGTCGTCGATGAAGTCCTGCACACGGGCGACATGCAGCCGCAGACCGTGCGCCGCGACCACGCGGTCGCGGTGCTCGATGACCTCGGGAAAATTGTGCCCGGTGTCGACATGCAGCAGCACGAAGGGAACCGGCGCCGGCCAGAACGCCTTCAGCGCCAGGTGCAGCATGACGATGGAGTCCTTACCGCCGGAGAACAGGATCACCGGCCGCTCGAACTCACCGGCCACCTCCCGAAGGACATGCACCGCCTCCGCCTCCAGCACGTCCAGATGCGACAGTGCGAAGGCGTCCTTCTCCACCTCGACCACAGGCTGGTTCGCGGGCATCATGCAAGACCCCTCTCGGCCAGGAAGGCATGCAGCTCGGCGGCGGACTCGGCCACCGACCGGTGCCGTGTCTGAATACGCAACTCCGGGTGCACCGGCGCCTCGTACGGGTCGTCCACGCCGGTCAGCCCCGAGATCTCACCCGCGGCCTGCCGCGCGTACAGGCCCTTCACATCCCGCTCGCAGCACAGCTCGACGGGCGTGGCGACATGGACCTCCAGGAACCGTGTGCCACCGGCGGCATGCTGCTGCCGTACGGCGCCACGCGAGGCGGCGTACGGCGCGATGACCGGCGCCAGCACCAGCACCCCGTGAGAGGCCAGCTTCTGCGCCACGAACCCGATCCGCGTCACATTCGTGTGCCGGTCCTCCCGGCCGAACCCCAGCCCCCGGGACAAATGGGCGCGGACCTCGTCACCGTCGAGCACCTCGACCCTGCGCCCGGCGGCACGCAGGCGTCCGGCCAGCGCACGGGCCAGGGTGGTCTTGCCCGCGCTGGGCAGCCCGGTCAGCCACACCGTGGCACCGCGCTCACCAGGGCCGTGCGCGGACAGGGCCACCGCGGTGACCTCGGCGGCCGGGGCGTCAGCTGTAGTCACCGATGTTCTCCCGAAAGTGAGATGGGAACACGAACGACGAACGGGTCGAACGACGAACGGGTCGAAGCCGGATGCGGGCCCCTCAGGAGGTGGCGAACTCGGCCAGGGTGCGGCCCAGCACGTCCATGTCGATCCGGTGCCAGGAACCGGGCAGTTCGAGCCCCCGGCCCTCGGGCAGCGCCGCCGCGGTCGCCTGCGCCGCGGCCCGCAGCCAGTCGCTGGTGTGGTCGCTGTTGAGGACCAGGGCCGGCGTCCGGTACCCGGCCAGCCGCTCGGCCGGGACGCGGTGGTCGCCGCAGATCTCGGTGTCGTAGACGAGGGTGTGGGCGTTCGCCTCGTTCACCGCCCAGATCGGGCCCCGGCGCCACTCCGCGACATTGTCGGGCGTCAGTCCCAGGAAGCTGCCGAGGAAGTACTCCACGGCCTCCTCGCGCCGGTCCTCCTCCAGGAGCACCCGCAGCGTCTTGGTGATGTTCCACGGCGGCCGGGGAAATCCCCCGACACGGAAGAACGGCTCATGCAGCGCCAGCCTCGTGATCGGCACGCCGCCCAGGGCCGCCTCGATCGCCAGGTTGGCGCCCGTGGACCCGGCGAACACCACGGCCGAGCCGCCGGCTTCCTCGATCACCGCCTCCAGGTCCTCGACCTCCCGCTGGACGGCGTACGCGGGGGAGTCGCCGCTCTCGCCGCGCCCGCGCCGGTCGTAGACGTAGGTGGTGCAGTGCGGCGCCAGCTCGGGAACGAGCGCGTCGAAGATCGTGTGATCGCGGAAAGCGCCGTTGAGCAGCACGATCGGCGGGCCCTCACCCGTCTTCTCGTAAGCGATCGTGGTGCCGTCCCGGGAAACGACTTTGCGCATCACGCACTCCTCACGCCGAACGGAGGTGCTCTCACCTCACCGCATGCCGGAAATTTTCGAGTGGCGTGGTGGACCACCGGTCGAGGACCGGTCGCGGGATCCATGAACTCCCGGACAGCCGGACGCCCAAAACGCTGGTGCGCAGGGCGCAGGCCCGGCCGTGGCCGGCGGGCCAGCGCTGCGACGTGAGGGTTGCAGCCTCCACGCTCAGTCAGCAGGGGCCTATGTGTTTGACGCAATGATTGCGAGCATTGCATCGTTCGGTGATGCTCTTCCCTACGCCGGATCTCACCGAGACGGATCGCCAGGTCCTCGACCAGATCGACCAGATGCGCGAGACGCTGAGGCACAGCGTGCGGACCTCGTCGACGAAGCGGACGGCCGGCCTGCGGAAGTTCCTGACCGCGGATGCCGTGGCTGCCTCGAATTCCATTGAGGGCTTCAAGGTGGCAACCGTCGACGTCGAGGACCTCATGGAAGGTGAGAGCGAGGTCGACATCTCGGAGGAGAACCGGGAGGAGACCCTTGCCTACCAGCGGATGATGACGTACATCCAAACCCTCCACGACGCCGAGGACTTCTCCTACAGCAAGGGCCTGCTGCGGACCGTGCGCGCGAGCTGCCGCGGCGGTCAGCGGCCCGTCCGGGTGAGCCGGTCCTTGCGGCCAGGTGCGCCTTCGCTGGGTCCGGCTGTGTGGTCGGCACAGTGCCAGTATGTTGATCACCCATCTTGCCCTTGTCTCTCTCACCGAGAACACGCAGATCAGCCCCTCGCGGTTGAACCGGGTGTCCGCCGCGCTGCAGAAGCAGGCCACCCGTGACTTCGGGCCCATCTGGCAGGTCAATGCGACCGTGGACGCCTTCGACACCCTGGAGGACGTGCCCGTCGGCTACTGGCCGATGATCGTGGTCGACGACGTTCCCGACGCCGCCGGGTTCCACGTGGACGAGAACGGCCAGCCGTTCTCCCTGATTGAGTTCAGCGACAGCTGGTCGCTGACCGCGAGCCACGAGATGCTCGAAATGCTCGCCGACCCGATGGGGAATCGCCTGGTGGCGGGCAAGTCCCCGAACCCTGACCAGGGTGTGGTCGAATTCCTCGTCGAGGTCGCCGATCCCTCGGAAGCCGCCGAATTCGGCTACACCGTCAACGGCCTGCTCGTGTCCGACTTCTTCACCCCGCGCTTCTACGACCCCGTCCCCGTCGACGGCGTCCGCTACAGCTTCGGCGGACACATCACACAACCGCGCCAGATCCTGCGCGGCGGTTACATCAGCTGGCGTGATCCGGTCTCCGACGAGTGGTGGCAGCAGACCTGGTTCTCCGGCGACCGGCCGAAATTCCGCAAGCTCGGACGTCTCACCGGCGCGTCGATCCGCGCGGCCGTCGACGCCAGAACCAAAACGGTCAGTCGCATCGCCGACACCGCTCCGGAATCCGAGCGCTTCGCCGCCGCCCGCGAGCTCACCGCGCGAGCCAAGGACTCCACGCGGGCCCGCGCTGAGGCGTGGCGACGTCAGATCGACCGGCTCAAGAGCGGGGACCCGCTGGCCGATGCCTGGGAGGGCGGCGAGGAGGACAATGGCTGACAGAGCCTTCCGCCAGTCGACCCGGGGAGGTCGCGATGGATGCCAAGGACAAGGGCAACGACACGGCTAGGGACCAGACCCAGGCCATGGCCCGGGACGAGAACACGGAAACAGCCCGGGAGCAGCAGCGGAAGTCCGAGGCCGATGAGCTGCGACGGCGTATGGCCGCGCTCGCGCAGCAGCCGCCCAGGAGCCTCAAAGAGGCTGTGCACCGCGCCGCGCGCAAGCGTACGGCGGAGGACGCCGACGAAGACCCCGGAGCCGGGGTGGCCGACGGCCCTCCGGCTCGCGACGACCCATAAGGCACCCCCTAGCATCATCCGGTTCGACCTGGCCTGCCTGTGCTCCCGCCTGAAAGGCGAACGAAGCAGCTGGCAACGCTCGACCGAAGCAACTGCCTCGGGGCCCGGCGCTGGACCGCACGGATCCCGGCTTCGTCAGTCCCGCCCGCCGCTGTACGAGCCGGGAGCCCCGGAGCCCTGCTAGGTCAAGGCGGCTCGGTTGAATCCTCCCCCAGCTAAAGCAGGGGGATTCCTGGCTCACGCTGCCTGCGGGTCAGCGACCCGGCAGGTCTTCCGCGATCAACACCGACCGGGTTGCAACCAGCCCGGTCTGACACAGCAAAGCGTGGAGGTGCAGGTGCTGTCTTGGCTCTCGATC
>NZ_JBSFYW010000123.1:0-8201 GCF_053599975.1 Streptomyces sp. NPDC005141
CAGCCCCGAGAACGCCGGCTCGTCGACCTCGCCCAGCCCGCTCACGCCCAGCTCCTCCAGCAGCCTACGGTCGACCGTACTCCCCGGCCCCCGTCGAGCGACCGGCTCGGTCGGTGTCAGGCCGCCGGGGCGGGCACCTTCGTCGCGGGGTCGCCGTCGACCGCGGCGGCCAGCTGAGGCACCAGTCGCTCGAGCATGTACGGCAGGCTGAGCACCGTGACGAAGGAGACGGAGTTGCCGTAGTCGCTGGTCTCCTTGATGTAGACCTCCCGGTTCTGCCGAGCGACCTTCAGGTCCGCGTACAGGGCGTCCTTGTGCAGCTTGGTCTCGTCCTTGGCCGTGTCGGAGACGATCCACACGATCGCGTCGGTGTCCAGCAGGTCGGTGCGCTCCTTGCTGATGTTGGCCCCGAACTCGTCGCCGATGACCTTGTCCAGGTCGGTCGGCAGGGTGAAGCCGAGGTCGGTGAGGACGCGTGAACGGGGGTCCTGGCTGCCGAAGACGAAGATGCCCTCGTACGGGGTCGCCATGACGGCCCTGGCCTTGGCGAACGCCGGATTCTTCGCGGCGGCCGATGTGAAGGCGGCCTCGACGCCGCTCACCACCGACTCGGCCTTCGCCTCCTGGCCGAGAGCCTTGCCGATGATCTCGGTCTGCTTCTGCCACGGGACGCCGTAGTCGTTGTACTCCTTCGGCTGGGCCACCACGGGGGCGAACTTGGACAGCGTCGTGTACTGCGCCTTGGTGAGCCCGCCGTAGACCGCGAGGATCAGGTCCGGGCGCAGCGCCGCGATCTTCTCGGTCTGCGGGCCGGTGCCGGTGTCCTTCAGGACGGTCGGGGTCTTGGCGTCGCCCGCCTTGCCGGCGGCCCAGGGACCGATGGCGCCCTTGTAGCCGCCGAGCCACTCGGTGGTGCCGACCGGCACCTTGCCCAGGGCGAGCACGGAGTCCTGGTCGGTCAGCCCGACCGTGACGATGCGCTGGGGCTCGGCCTTGATGGTGGTGCTGCCGTACTTGTGCGCGATGGTGACGGGAAAGGCCTTGTTCGAGGCGGCGGGCTTCTCGGAACCGGCCTCGGAGCCGTCCGAGGAACCGCAGGCCGCCACGGTGACGAAGAGCAGGAGAACGGAGGCGAGCGCCGCAGGGAGCCGTGTGCCTCTCGGGGAGCCGAGCATCAGTGGTCCTTCAGGGTCGGGGCGGTGATGGTGTGAGGCGGGTGATCGGGCGTGGCACGCGTGCCGGACCAGGCTTCCCAGAGGGAGGCGTAGGTTCCGTCCGCCGCGCACAGCTCGTCGTGGTGACCGCTCTCCACGATCCGGCCGTCCTCCATGACGACGATCCGGTCCGCGGCGGCGGCCTGGGTGAGGCGGTGGGCGACGACCAGAGCCGTCCGGCCCTCGATCGCCCGCGCCGCGGCCTTCTCCAGAAGCCGGGCGCCGGTGCTGCCGGCCTCGGCCGTGGCCTCGTCGAGGACGGCCACCGGCGGATCGGCCAGCACCAGGCGTGCCAGGGCGAGTTGCTGGACCTGGGCGGGGGTCAGGCGGTGGCCGCCCTCGCCGACGACGGTGCCGAGCCCGTCGGGGAGCGCTTCGACCCAGTCGAGCGCCTCGACCGTGGCCAGCGCGGCGCGCACCTGATCGTCGGTGGCCGTGGCCCGTGCCAGCCGCAGGTCCTCGGCGAGCGGCCCGGCGAAGACGTGCGTCTCCTGGGTGACCAGGGCGACGGGCAGCCCGCCGCCGGACGTGCCCGTGCCGGACAGCCGGATGGAGCCGGAGGTCGGCCGGTGCACGCCGGCGATGAGTTTGGCGAGGGTGGTCTTGCCCGCGCCGCTCGGGCCCACCAGCGCCACCCGCTCCCCGGCCCGCAGTGTGAGGTTCACATCCCGCAGAACCGGCCGGCCAGGGTCGTACGCGTGGTGGATGCCGCTCACGCCGACCGTGCCGGGGTCGGTGTCGTGGCCGGGCGGCTCGGCCGCCGAGTCCGGTGCCTGCGGCTCGGTGGCGGGCCGGTCCGCGACCCCGACCAGCCGGTTGAGCGCCGCCGTGGCCGTCTGGGCGTCGTCGAGAAGCACCAGGGCGGAGTTCACGGGCGAGAACAGACTGTGGAAGTACAGGGCCGCGGCGGTCGCGGTGCCGATGGACACCGATCCGGCGCGCACCAGGAGGAACCCGGTGACGAGGACGGCGGCCAGGCCGGCGTACTCCGCGACGTGCAGCCGGTTGTAGAACCGCAGGACCAGCTTGACCCCGCGCATCGTCAACCCGACGGCCGCCGAGGAGCGTTCGGTGACGTGCGCGGTGTGCTGCTCCTCCAGCCGGTACGCCCGCACGGTGCCGGCTCCGGCGATGGTGTCCAGCAACTGCTGCTGCTGGGCTCCGGTGGCGATCCGCTCCCGGGCGTACAACGGCACGGCGTTGCGCATGTACCAGCGCGCGGTGTGCGCCTGGACGGGTACGGCGACGAGGGCGGCCACCAGGAAGCGCCAGTCCAGCGTGGCCATCGCCCCCAGCGTGAGCACGATGGCCAGTACGGAGCGGGCCAGTTCGGGCAGGGCCGAGCGGACGGCCTCGCCCACCCGCGCGACATCGCGGGTGACACGGGCGTTGAGGTCTCCGGTCCCCGCCTTCTCGACCTGTTCCAGGGGCAGTCGAAGGGCTCGGTCCACGAACTGCTCGCGCAGCCGCGCGAGCACGCTCTCGCCGAGTCCCGACACCAGGGACAGCCCGAGTGCGGTGGTGCCGCCCTGGACCAGGGCCACCACGACCAGGAGGACGACGGGGAGAGTGAGGTCCCCGGGCGGTCGCCGGTCGGCGACCAGGTCCACCATGTGCCCCAGCAGCGGCTGGACGAGCAGTCCCACCGCGGTGGCGGCGACCATTGTGGCGAAGCTGCCGATGACCGACCGGCGGTAGGGGCGGACCAGCTCGCGCACGGCCGCACGGGTCCTGGCCGGGGTCGCGGTCGGCAGCAGTTCGCGGGTGGTCATCACTTCCTCGTTCACATTCGTCGAGGCATCGCTCATGCCAGCACCGCCGAGCGGTAGATCTCGTGGCGGCGCACCAGGTCGGCGTGCGGGGCCGTGTCCGTGACCCGGCCGCCGTCGATGAGCAGCACCCGGTCGGTGACCGAGAGCAGCGCGGGACTGGTCGTCACGAGTACCGTCGTGCGGCCCTTGCGGAGCTCGCGGATGCCCGACGCGATGCGCGCCTCGGTCACCGTGTCGACCGCGGTGGTCGGGTCGTGGACCACGAGGACGGGCCGGTCGGCCGCCAGCGCCCGCGCGAGGGCGACCCGCTGGCGCTGCCCGCCGGACAGGGAGCGGCCCCGCTCACTGACCGCCGTGTGTTCGCCGTCCGGCAGGGTCTGGGACACCTGGGTCACTCCGGCCGCCGACATCGCGGGTTCCGGCGCGCCCGACTCCGGGGAGGCGGCCGTGACGTTGCCGCGGACGGTGCCCTCGAAGAGATCCGCGTCGTGCTCGGCCACCAGGATCGCCGTGCGGATCTCGGCCGGGTCCAGGTCGCGCAGGGACACCCCGTCCAGCTCGACCGATCCGGCGTCGGGGTCGGCCCGCCGGCTCAGACAACGCATCAGGTCGGCGGCGTGTGCCGGGTCGGTCGCGACCACACCGATCAGTTCGCCGGGGGCGATGTCCAGGCCCACTCCGTGCAGACCGCCGTGGCTGAGACCGTTCAGCCGTACGGCGCCGCGCACCGGTTGCGGCAGAGGACGGCCGCCCGCGGTGACCGCGGGCGCGGTGGCCAGCACCTCCGCGATCCGGGTGGCCGAGGCCCGGCCCTGGGCGAGTTCGGCGTTGACCCAGGCGAGCACCTCCAGAGGGCCGAGCAGGAAGAGGGCGAGCCCGACGGCGGACACCAACTGGCCCAGACTGATGCTCCCTTGGGCGGCCAGCCGGCCGCCGACCAGGGCGACGGCGGCGATCAGGCAGCCGGTCAGCGCGAGCACCATGCCGCTCTGGAAGGCCTGTGCCCTGGCGGCGCGCAGGGTGGCGCGCAGCGAGTCGCGACTGGTGGCGCGGTAGCGCTCGATGGCCGTCGACTCGCCGCCGATGCCCTTGAGAACGCGCAGTCCGGTGACCAGGTCCGCGGCGATGGCCGAGGCGTGTGCCGCCCGCTCCTGTTCGGCCTCACTGCGTGACTCCAGCGGCTTGCTCAGCAGATGTCCCAGCCACAGCAGCACCGGGGTGCCCACCAGGACGACCAGACTGAGCGTGACCGAGGTGTTCAGCAGGACGACCGCGCAGGTCGCGATGCCCACCAGGGACGAAATCCCGAGTGTCAGTGCCATGTTGACGGCGCCGACCCGTTTGGCGTCCTCGGTCGCGATGTTGGCCAGCGCGCCGGGCAATCTGCCCTTCTCCGCTCCGCCCCCGGGATCGAGGACCCGGCGGACAAGGGTGACGCGCAGGGAGTGTTCGGCCCGGACGGCGGCCAGTTCGCCGGACCAGGCGCCGATCCGGAAGCTCAGGGCCAGGCCCGCGTAGACCGCGGCGAGGACCGCGAGCCACAGGACGAGCGCGCCGGTGTCGGACTGGGTGACGGCGCGGTCTATGACGACGCCGATGAGAGCGGGGACCAGGGCCTCGCCGATCTGGTGCCCGGAGGCGCAGAGCGTGCCGAGTGCCACGCGTCCGCGTTGTCCTTCGACGGAGTCTCTCAGGACGCTGCGCCCCGACGGATGTGCGGCACTCATCCATACCCCTCCGGGAAGGACGACGGAAACTTAGGTGAGGCTACCTTAAGTTCAGGGTGCGGGTCCCGTGGAAACACGAACGGGTCCGCCGTCGCGCAGGACAGGGCGGCACGCGAGCGAGTGCCGTCCTGTCCGAGGCCAACTGCCTTTGGCTGTAGGCCGGTTCAGGCGGTGCAATCCGTCCGTGCGGCCACGTCGCTCGCGCGGTGGGTGAGCAGGGAATCGAGAATCTCGCCGGAGCGCACGGCGGTCGTGGACAGCAGGGTGGAGGTGAGCCCGTGCGTGTGCTCGGTCGCGCCCTGCACATAGATGCCGGCCGTCACCTCGGGAGAGAACTCCACCCTGTGGTCACGGCCGACGAGTACGGAGTCCTTGTCGTCCCGCAGGCAGAGTTTCGCGGCCCGTCCCAGCAGTGAGTCCAGGTCCCTGGGGCGATAGCCGGTCGCGTGGACGAGCAGATCGGAGGAGATGATCTCCCGTTCCCCGGTGGGGAGGTACTCCACCGTGACGTCCAGCCGGTCATCCTGTGCCCGCACGTCACGGATGCGGGAGACGTTGCGCAGCCGCAGGCGTTCCCGGCCCAGGACCTTCTCGCGGTACATGGTGGCGTACAGCGACTCGATGAGGTCCATGTCGACCACGGAGTAGTTGGTGCTGCGGTGGTAGTCGACCAGGGACTGCTTCACCTCGGGGGCGGACCGGAAGTAGACGTCCACCGCCTCGGGATCGAAGATCCGGTTGGCGAAGGGGCTGTCGTCGGCGGGTGTGTAGCCGTACTTGGCGAAGACGGCGCAGATCTCCGCCTCCGGGAACGAGCGGTGCAGGTAGTCGACCGCCTCGGCTCCGCTCTGACCCGCGCCGAGTACGAGAACGCGGCCGACCGGAGCGCCGGAGCTGGTCAGCTCGGCCACGCGTGGCACCAGTTCACTGTTGTGCCAGACGCGGTCCGACAGGGTGGTGTCCGGCGGCAGATGAGGTTCGAGGCCGACGGCCACCGAGATGTTGCGGGCCCGCCGGGTGACGGTGCGCTCCGGGGCGCCGGGGACCCGGCTGGTCACATCGAACCAGCGGACCTCGCCGTCCTCCCGGATCACCGGCTCGACGGCGACGACCTCGGAGTCGTAGCCGACGAGATGCGAGAGCCGGGCCGCCGCCCACGCGAAGTACTCGTGGAACTCGATCCGCAACGGGAAGAGCGTCTTCGCGTTGAGGAAGTCGACCAGCCTGCCGCGCTCCCGCAGGAAGCAGAGGAAGGTGAAGTCGCTGGTCGGGTTGCGCATCGTGACCAGGTCCTTGAGGAAGGAGACCTGCATCGTGGCGTCGTCGATCAGCATGCCGCGGTGCCAGCCGAAGGAGGGCTGACGCTCCAGGAACTCCGCTCGGATCCGGTTCTCGGACGAGGCTCGGGCGTTGTGCTCCTCAATGGCGATGGCCAGTGCGAGATTTGACGGTCCGAAACCGATTCCGAGTACGTCAAGTATGGCGTCAGGTTCGTCGTGCAGTGCGTTCACCGCAACTTCCCTTCCCTTGGGCGCCCCTGATGGTAAATAAGGTTAGCCTTACCTTGCAATGGTGGTCTCCAAGAGAGGATCGACTATGCGGGTCGTCATGTTCGGCTATCAGACCTGGGGGCATCGCACGCTCCAGGCTCTGCTGGAGTCCGACCACCAGGTGGTTCTGGCGGTCACCCACCCCAAGAGCGAGCACGCGTACGAGAAGATCTGGGACGACTCCGTGGCCGACCTCGCCGAGAAGCACGGCATCCCGGTGCTGCTGCGCAACCGGCCCGACGACCCCGAACTCCTCGCCGCGCTGCGGGACGCGGCGCCGGACATCATCGTCGCCAACAACTGGCGCACCGTGCTGCCGCCGGAGGTCTTCGGCCTCCCCGCGCACGGCACGCTCAACATCCACGACTCACTGCTGCCGGCCTACGCGGGCTTCTCGCCCCTCATCTGGGCGCTGATCAACGGCGAGCGCGAGGTCGGCGTCACGGCGCACCGGATGAACGCCGAACTGGACGCGGGCGACATCCTGTTGCAGCGCGCGGTCCCGGTCGGCGCGACCGACACCGTCACCGACCTCTTCCATCGCACCGTGGACCTGATCACCCCGGTCGTGACCGAGTCCCTCGACCTGATCGCGTCGGGCAGGGCCCGCTGGATACCCCAGGACCGCAGCCGGGCGAGCTTCTTCCACAAGCGGTCCCTGGAGGACAGCCGGATCGACTGGACCTGGCCCGCCGAGGACCTCGAACGTCTGGTGCGGGCCCAGTCCGACCCGTATCCCAACGCCTTCACCCACCACCGCGGGCAGCGGATCCGTATCGTCGAGGCCGCGGTGTCGCAGGGCAGCTACGGCGGCACACCGGGGCGGATCTTCATCCGCGAGGGCGACGGGATCGTCGTCGTGGCCGGTGCGCAGGCCAGGAACGGCCGGCAGCGCGGGCTGCTGGTCCGGCGGGTCCGCACCGAGGACGGCGCCGAGCACGCGGCCACCGACCACTTCCGGACCATGGGCGGCTACCTCACCGCCCGTCCGTGAGCGGCCTGCTCGGGCTCACCGACCGGGTCACCCCGCTGGAGCGCCTGCGCGGCCGCACGGTCGTCGTCAAGTACGGCGGTCACGCGATGGCCGACGAACCGCTCCGGCGTGCTTTCGCCCAGGACGTCCTGACCCTGCGGCGGAACGGGGTCAGGACGGTCGTGGTGCACGGCGGCGGCCCGCAGATCGGGGCCCACCTGGACCGGCTGGGCCTCGAGTCCGCGTTCCTGAACGGGCTTCGGGTCACCACGCCCGAGACCATGGACGTGGTGCGGATGGTGCTCTCCGGCAAGGTCCAGAAGGAACTGGTCGGACTGCTCAACGAGGAGGGCGCCTACGCCGTCGGACTCAGCGGTGAGGACGCGAACACGCTCACCGCCGTCAAACGGTTCGCCGAAGTGGCCGGTGAACGCGTGGACATCGGCCTGGTCGGCGATGTGGCCCGGGTGAACACCGCGGTTCTGGGCATCCTGCTGGAGCACCGGCACATTCCCGTGGTCTCCTCCGTGGGCCGGGGCGAGGACGGCCAGGTCTACAACGTCAACGCGGACACCGCCGCCGGGGCGGTGGCCGCCGCGCTCGGAGCGTACGCGCTGGTCGTCCTGACCGATGTGCCCGGCCTCTACGCGGACTGGCCGGACAGCGACCGGGTCGTCGAGCGGATCACCGTCACGGACGTGGAGGCGCTGCTGCCCCGGCTCGATGGCGGCATGGTGCCCAAGATGGAGGCGTGCCTGCGGGCCGTCCGCGCCGGAGTGGGGGTGGCCCGGGTACTGGACGGCCGCGCCCCGCACGCCCTCCTCGACGGTCTGTCCGGCGGCGGCGGAACCGGCACGACGATCCTGCCGGACGCCACGGCGTAGCCGGTTGGCTCCGACGGGGCAGAGCCGGTCCGTGTCGTGTCCCTCTTCACCAGAGCACGTGGCGCCGAGCGCGCGGCTGGC
>NZ_JBSFYW010000124.1:0-7807 GCF_053599975.1 Streptomyces sp. NPDC005141
GCGTGGGCGATCGTGCCGTCGGGGCGGTGGTGGAACCACTCGGGGTGTTTCTCCACCCAGGGGTGGTCGGGGGAGCACTGGAGCGCGAAGTCGAGAGCGATCTCCAGCTTCAGCGAGGCGGCCCGGCGGACGAAGGCGTCGAAGTCCTCGAGGGTGCCCAGGTCCGGATGGATGGCGTCGTGTCCGCCCTCGGGGGAGCCGATGGCCCAGGGCACGCCGACGTCCTCGGGGGTGGCCGACAGGGTGTTGTCGGGTCCCTTGCGGTAGGTGGTGCCGATGGGGTGGACCGGCGGGAGGTAGACGACGTCGAAGCCCATCTCCGCGATCGCGGGCAGGCGTTCGGCGGCAGTACGGAACGTGCCATGCACGGGCGGATCCAGCTGCCCGCTCTCCGAACGCGGGAAGAACTCGTACCAGGCGCCGTAGAGCGCCCGCTCCCGCTCCACCAGCAACGGCAACGGCTCGGACGACGTCACCAGGTCGCGCAGCGGATGCCGGGCCAGCACCTCGTCCACCTCGGGGGTGAGGGCGGCGGCGAGACGCGAGGCGACGGGACGGCCGGTGTCGCGCAACGCGCCGACGGCACCGAGGACCGTGTCCCTGAGGCGCTTGCTCTTCGGCCCCTTCGGCATGGCGGCGACCGCCCGCTCGTACAGCAGGGCTCCCTCCTCCAGCACCAGTTCCGTGTCCATTCCGGCCGGGATCTTGATCCCCGCGTGGTGCCGCCAGGTGGTGACCGGATCTCCCCACGCCTCCACCGTGTACGTCCAGCGGCCCTCCTTGCCGGCGCTCACCGCGGCACCCCAGCGGTCGGTGCCGGGGGCCAGCTCGCGCATCGGCGCCCACGGGCCGGGCCGGCCGTCCGGGTCGCGCAGGACGACATTCGCGGCGACCGCGTCATGGCCCTCGCGGAAGACCGTGGCCGAGACCTCGAACTTCTCGTCCACCACCGCCTTCGCGGGACGGCGCCCGTGCTGCACGACCGGGCGGACGTCGAGGACGGGGATGCGCCCGACGGCCGTCGCCGCGGTGACGGCGGGGGCGGCCGGGTCGTCGGCGGTGCGCGTGGCGGGGACGGCGGACCTGCCCTTCTTGGGGGCGGACCTGCCTGTCTTCGGAATGGAGCCGCCTGCCTTGGGCTTGGGAGCGGCGGTGCGGGGGGCCGACGTGCCGGGATCGGACGTGCCGGGATCGGACGTGGCAGGAACGGAGGTGCCGAGATCGGATGTGGCAGGAACGGAGGTGCCGAGATCGGATGTGGCAGGAACGGAGGTGCCGGTGCCCGGGGTGGTGGTGGCCGCGCCGGTGGCGGCCGGGGTGCCGCCACCCGGTGCGGCGGAGGGTTTCTCCGGGGTACGGGGACCGGCCTCGGCCTTGCGTGTTCGGGGGGTCTCGGGGGTGGTCGTCGTGGGTGGCGACGTGTGGTGCGTGGCGGGCATGACCGCTCCTGTCCGCGTCAACGTGGGTGGGCGGATGAGGGTGTGGGGAGGTGGGGCCTGCGGGTGTACCGGGGGAGCCTTCCCACCCTATGCGGGTGAGCATTCCGGCACTTTGTTAACTACTCACGCGTATGTCTACACACAAGACCGGCCTCGTCCCGGGCAGGCGAGGCCGGTGCGGTGTGGCCGAATCACCCTGGTTGTACCAGCGTTCCACCGGAGTCAGCCGACGCTCAGGAGTTTGTTCGGTGAACCCGCGCCGACGCCCGACAACTTTCCCGGGACCGCCTGATTCACCAGCGCTTTCGTCACCTGGGCCGGTGTGGCCCGCGGATGACCCGCCAGATACAGCGCGGCCGCGCCGGCGGCGTGCGGGCTCGCCATCGACGTGCCGGAGTACGTCGCTTTCGCCGTATCACCGGTGTACGAAGTCGACGTGATCGCGACCCCCGGCGCGAAGAGGTCGAGCGCCGGACCGGTGTTCGAGAAGCTCGCCCGCGCGTCGGCCCGGTCGCTCGCGCCCACCGTGAGGGCCTGGGCGACCCGGGCCGGGGAGTAGGACGAGGCCGGCAGACCGTCGTTGCCCGCCGCGACCGTGTAGGTCACGCCGGAGGCGATGGAGTTGCGGACGGCCGCGTCCAGCTGGGCGTTGGCGTACCCGCCCAGACTGAGGTTGGCCACGGCCGGCTTCCTCGCGTGCCGGGTGACCCAGTCGATGCCGGCGATGACCTGGGCGGTGGAACCCGCCCCCTGGTCGTCGAGGACACGGACGGCCACGACCCTGGCCCTCTTGGCGACGCCGTACGTGGTGCCCGCGACGGTTCCGGCCACATGGGTGCCGTGGCCGTTGCCGTCCCGCGCGGTCCTGTCGTCGTCGACGAAGTCCCAGCCGTCGACCGCCCGGCCCCCGAAGTCCCGGTGGGTGACACGGATGCCGGTGTCGATGACGTACACGGTCACCCCCGAGCCCGCCGGTGCCGGTGCCGCGTAGCGCTTGTCGAGCGGCCGGCCCGGCTGGTCGATCCGGTCCAGGCCCCACGAGGGCGGGTTCCTCTGGACACTGTCGAGCGCCACCCGGGTGTCCTGGACGACCGAGGCCACGCGCGGGTCCGCGGCGAGCCGCCTGGCCTGTCTCTCCTCGGCCCGCACGGCGAAGCCGTTGAGGGCCGTGGCGTAGGTGTGGCTGATTCTCGCCCCGTACCGCTCGGCGACGCGCGTGCCCGCCGGAGAAGGAGCCCGCGTACCCCCCTTGAGCGTCACGATGTAACTCCCGCTGACGGAGCCCGGGAGACCGGCTCCGCGTATCAGCCCCTCGGGGGCCGCCTGCGCGGGCGGGGCGATGGCCGAAAGCACCGCGGCCGTCGTGACCGCGGTGAGACCCGCCGCCCAGCGCAGACGCCACTTCCTCGTCCGTTCCATGACTGGAGTTCCCCTCCTCAAGCCGACGTACGCAGACCGGAGCCGACCGCTCTGGGCAGGGCCCGGCCGCACGTCACCTGGCGAGCCTCTCGTGCGGCGCGAAGCACCACAAGGCCGCCCAGGAGGGCGGAATCGGCCATACCGCCCATGGGTGTGTGCGGGGGTGTCCGTGAAGGTTGCGTCGATTTCTCGCCGACGTAACGCGGCTTCGCGCCGATGTAACGCGGCTTCGCGCCGATGTCACCCGGTCGATCCGGATCCGGGGTCGTGCCGCGATGCGCCGTGTCGCGAAGGCACCCTCGCCGCTACCGTCGTGGGTGATGAAGGCCGCACAACGCCGTGCGTCCCTCTGCCGCGTACGTCCTCCGTGAAGGTGGAACTCGTGAAGGCGATCCGCAGATTCACCGTCCGACCCGTTCTCCCAGAAGTCCTTCACCCGCTCAGTGACCTGGCACGCAACCTTCGCTGGTCCTGGCATGCCGAGACCCGCGACCTCTTCCAGTCCGTCGACCCGGAGCGCTGGGCCGCGTCCGGCGGCGACCCCGTAAGACTGCTCGGCAGCGTGTCGGCCGGACGGCTCACGGAGCTCACCCAGGACAGCCGATTCCTGCGCCGCCTCGGCGAGGTCTCCGACGACCTGCGCGAGTACGTGACCGGCGACCGCTGGTACCAGACACAGACCTCCGACCTGCCCGCCGCCATCGCCTACTTCTCGCCCGAGTTCGGCATCACCGCCGCGCTGCCGCAGTACTCCGGGGGCCTCGGCATCCTCGCCGGCGACCATCTCAAGGCGGCCAGCGACCTGGGTGCCCCGCTGATCGGCGTGGGCCTGCTCTACCGGCACGGATACTTCCGCCAGTCCCTGTCCCGCGACGGCTGGCAGCAGGAGCACTATCCGGTCCTCGACCCCAACGAACTGCCCGTGGTACCCCTGCGCGTCGACGACGGCACGCCCGCCCAGGTCTCCCTCGCCCTGCCCGGCGGCCGCGCGCTGCACGCCCGCGTCTGGCTGGCCCAGGTCGGCCGCGTCCCGCTGCTCATGCTCGACTCCGACGTCGAGGAGAACGACCTCGGCGAACGCGGGGTCACCGACCGGCTGTACGGCGGCGGCAGCGAGCACCGGCTGCTGCAGGAGATGCTGCTCGGCATAGGAGGGGTGCGCGCGGTCCGGACGTACTGTCGTCTGACCGGGCATCCGCAGCCCGAGGTGTTCCACACCAACGAGGGGCACGCGGGGTTCCTCGGTCTGGAGAGGATCGCCGAACTCGCCGACAAGGGACTGGACTTCGCGTCCTCGCTGGAGGCGGTGAGGGCCGGTACGGTCTTCACCACCCACACCCCGGTACCCGCGGGCATCGACCGCTTCGACCGGGAACTGGTGGCCCGCCACTTCGGCCCCGACGCCGAACTCCCGCGCATCGACGTGGAGCGCATCCTCGCCCTCGGCATGGAGACCTATGCCGGAGGCGAGCCGAATCTCTTCAACATGGCCGTGATGGGCCTGCGGCTCGGCCAGCGGGCGAACGGGGTCTCGCTGCTGCACGGCCAGGTCAGCCGGGAGATGTTCTCCGGGCTCTGGCCGGGCTTCGACCCCGAGGAGGTGCCGATCACCTCGGTCACCAACGGCGTCCACGCGCCGACCTGGGTGGCGCCCGAGGTCTTCCGGCTCGGCGCCCGGCAGATCGGCGCGCAGCGCACCGAGGACGCGCTGACCGTCGGCGGCTCGGACCGGTGGGACGCGGTGGCCGAGATCGCCGACCAGGAGATCTGGGACCTGCGCAGGGTGCTGCGGGAACAGCTGGTGCTGGAGGTGAGGGACCGGCTCCGGGCCTCCTGGCGTCAGCGCGGCGCCGGCACCGCCGAACTCGGCTGGATCGACGGAGTGCTGGACCCCGACGTGCTCACCATCGGCTTCGCGCGCCGGGTCCCCTCGTACAAACGGCTGACCCTCATGCTGCGCGACCGCGACCGGCTCATGGACCTGCTGCTGCACGCCGAGCGGCCGGTCCAGATCGTCGTGGCGGGCAAGGCGCACCCCGCCGACGACGGCGGGAAGCGGCTGATCCAGGAGCTGGTCGAATTCGCCGACGACCCCCGGGTGCGCCACCGGATCGTCTTCCTGCCCGACTACGGCATGGCGATGGCACAGAAGCTGTACCCGGGCTGCGACATCTGGCTCAACAACCCGCTGCGCCCGCTGGAGGCGTGCGGCACGAGCGGTATGAAGGCGGCGCTCAACGGCTGCCTCAACCTCTCCGTCCTGGACGGCTGGTGGGACGAGTGGTTCCAGCCCGACTTCGGCTGGGCGATCCCGACCGCGGACGGCACCGCGACCGACGACGACCGCCGTGACGAACTGGAGGCCGGGGCTCTCTACGACCTCCTCGAACAGCGGGTGGCCCCCCGCTTCTACGACCGGGGCCAGCACGGTCTGCCCGACCGCTGGATCGAGATGGTCCGCCAGACGCTGACCCACCTCGGCCCGAAGGTCCTGGCCGGCCGGATGGTGCGCGAGTACGTGGAGCGCCTGTACGCCCCCGCGGCCCACGCCCACCGGTCCCTCACCGCCGAGACGGCCCGCGAACTGGCCACCTGGAAGTCACGTGTCCGGGCCGCCTGGCCGCATGTCACCGTCGACCATGTCGAGGCGTCCTCGGCCACCACGACCGCCGAACTCGGCACCACCCTGTCGCTGCGCGTCCGCGTCGGCCTCGGTGACCTCGACCCCGACGACGTGGAGGTCCAGGCGGTCGCGGGCCGCGTCGACACCGACGACCGCATCGGCGACGCGGTCTGTGTCCCGCTGAAACCGGCCGGCGGCCCCGACCTCGAAGGCCGCTGGGTGTACGAGGGCCCGCTGTCCCTCGACCGCACGGGACCCTTCGGCTACACGGTGCGCATCCTGCCGACCCACCGGCTGCTGGCCTCCGGCGCGGAACTCGGGCTGGTGGCGGTGCCGTCGGAGGAGATGGGGGAGGGAGCGGGTCTGCTGATGCGGTGACGCGCGAGCGGGACACCGCAGGGGGCGAGCCGCACATCTTGGCTCGTCCCCGGGCCGCACGCCGTGGTTCGTCTCCGGGCCGCACACCGTGGCTCGTCCCCGGGCCCCAGGAGTGTTTCGTGGCTGGGCGGCACGACGCGGCTCGCTCCCGGGCCGCCCGACATCGTCTCCGGCCGGGCCCGGCGTCGGCCGTCCCCGGCGCACCCCCGGGCATCGGTCACCCCGCCGGAACCACGTCCGGCGTCCGCCGACCCGCGGGGCCGTGCACACCTGCCTCCGGTTCAGCTGTCCAGTCCGGCGCACAGCCGGCGCAGCACCTTCCCGCACCGCTGGGCGTAGGCGTGCTGGAGGCCTCGGGTCGCGGCGCCGCCCGCGCGGGCGTACCACTTGACCGCACGGCTGAAGGCCGTGATCGTCAGCCAGACGGTGCCGTCGCCGGTACGGGAGACGACGAAGGCTTCCTCGCCGCACTCGGGATGGCCGGACAGTGTTCCGTAGGCCCAGGCGGTGCGCCGGGGTTCCTCCGCCGTCCAGACCACGCGGCAGGGTGCCTTGATCGGGCCGAGACCGACGGTGACGTCGACGCCCGGAGCCGCCTTGTCGGCGTCGGAGACCATGCCGATCCCCATGGCACGGTGCAGCTCCCAGGTCATCAGGGCTTCGGAGGCGCGCCGGAAGACGGCCTCGCCCTCGCCGATGCGGAAGCGGAGATGCAGTCGGTGGAAGCCCGGCGGGCAGCGGTCCTCGCGGGTCGCACCCACGTCCTCGTACGTGTAGGGCATGGGGGCAAGAGTAAGGCGGCACCCGTGGCTGTCCTTGCCCGGGTGCCGCCTCCGTTCCACTACACGCGTACTAGCTGACGTTGACCGCGGACCACGCGGCGGCCACCGTCTTGTACTCCGTGCTGGTCGAGCCGTACAGGGCCGACGCCGCGGAGAGCGTGGCCGTGCGGGCGCCCGTGTACTTGGTCGTCGACGTCATGTAGGTCGTCAGCGCCTTGTACCAGATCTGCAGCGCCTTGGCCCGGCCGATGCCGGTGACCGTGGTGCCGTTGGACGTCGGGGAGTTGTAGCTCACCCCGTTGATCGTCTTGGCGCCGCTGCCCTCCGAGAGGAGGTAGAAGAAGTGGTTCGCGACACCGGACGAGTAGTGCACGTCCAGGTTGCCCACGCTGGAGGACCAGTAGTTGGCGGAGCCGCCGTCCTTGCTGGGCTGGTCCATGTAGCGCAGCGGGGTGCCGTCGCCGTTGATGTTGATCTTCTCGCCGATGAGGTAGTCGCCCACGTCGGAGGAGTTGGCCGCGTAGAACTCGACGCCGGTTCCGAAGATGTCGGAGGTCGCCTCGTTCAGACCGCCGGACTCACCCGAGTAGTTCAGGCCAGCGGTGTTGGAGGTGACGCCGTGGCTCATCTCGTGACCGGCCACGTCCAGCGACGTCAGCGGGTGCGTGTTGCCCGAGCCGTCGCCGTACGTCATGCAGAAGCAGCTGTCGTCCCAGAACGCGTTGACGTACGCGTTGCCGTAGTGGACGCGGGAGTAGGCCGCGACGCCGTTGTTCTTGATGCCGCTGCGGCCGAAGGTGTTCTTGTAGAAGTCCCAGGTCACCTGCGCGCCATAGGCGGCGTCGACGGCCGCGGTCTGGTCGGTGGTGGAGCTGGAGGCCGCACCGGTGCCCCAGGTGTCGTCCGCGTCGGTGAACAGAGTGCCCGCGGAGGAGCTGGTGGTGTGCGACTTGTTGTACGTCTTGTGGCTGCCGCGGGTGCCGTCGGTCAGCTGGTACGTCGAGCCCGACAGGGTCGTGTTGAGGGTGACCGTGCCCGAGTAGAGGCTCTTGCCGGTACCGGTCTCGATGCCCTGGTACTCGTAGAGCTTCTTGCCGGTGGCGGCGTCGGTGATGACGTGCAGCTCGTTGGGGGTGCCGTCGTCCTGGAGGCCGCCGACGACGGTC
>NZ_JBSFYW010000125.1:0-7428 GCF_053599975.1 Streptomyces sp. NPDC005141
GGGCGTGAACTTGTCGTGGTCGACCGCTGGTTCCCGAGCTCGAAGCTGTGCGGAGCCTGCGGAACGGTCCGTGAGAGTCTGCCGCTGCACGTCCGCGAGTGGACGTGCGGCTGCGGCGTGACGCATGACCGCGACGTGAACGCGGCGTGCAACATTCTGGCCGCCGGGCTGGCGGTGTCTGCCTGTGGAGACGGTGTAAGACCTCAACGGGAGTCCTCCCGGACGGGGCAGTCGTTGGTGAAGCAGGAACCCCAGCGGGCGACCGCTGGAATCTCCCGCCTTTAGGCGGAGGAAGAGGTCAACTTCCTTTCGCTGTGAGGCCGGGGGGAGTCAGGCTGAGGCCGAGCGCCGTCTCGAGGAGCTCGCCCGCCCCGAGCACGAGGGCGTCCTCGCCGACGCGGCCGACCAGTTGGAGGCCGGCCGGGAGCCCGGCCGGGGTGAGGCCGACGGGCAGCGACAGGGCCGGCTGCCCGGTGAGGTTGAACGGATAGGTCGCCGGCGACCAGGCGAGCCAGCGCAGGTCCCGGGCCGCGGCCCAGGGCGGGGCGATCGCGCCCGCGGCGAACGGCTCGAGGGGAACGGTCGCCATGGCCAGCAGGTCGTAACCCTCCATCACCGCGGCGAGCCTGGTCCGCAGGGCGAGCCGGGTCTCCTCCGCGCGGGCCACCGCGGCCCCGCTGACCGAGCGCCCGTAGCGCACGACGGCGAGCCGGCCCTCGTCGCACCACGGCTCGTCCGCGGGCGCGGTGCCGTTCGCCTCGGCGGCGGCCAGGATGTCCACCAGGGCGTCGTAGGGGTCGGGGAAGGGGGCCTCGATGCGCTCCACCCGGTGCCCCAGCGCGGCCAGCACCGGCAGGACCTTCTCGGTGGCGTCACGGATCGCGCCGGACGTCCCCGCGAACTCGACCCAGCCGATGCGCAGCGCGCCGCGCCGCGCGTCGGGCGCCGGCGCGGCCGGCACCGACTGGGGGTCGCGGCGGTCGGGACCGGCCAGCACCGCCATCAGTTCACCGACGTCCGCCACACTGCGCGCCAGCGGCCCGACATGCGACAGCCGTTCGGCACAGGGCGGCACGTAGGGGATGTGCCCGAAGGAGGGCTTGAACCCGACCACGCCGCAGAACGCCGCCGGGATGCGCACCGATCCGGCTCCGTCGGTGCCCAGCGAGGCGGTGCACAGGCCCGCCGCGACCGCGGCCGCCGACCCGCCGCTGGAACCGCCCGCCGTCCTGCCGGGTGCCCAGGGATTGCGGGTGGCGGGACCCACCCGGCTGACGGTGCTCGCACTCCACCCGTACTCCGACGTCGCCGTCTTGCCCACCACGATCGCGCCCGCCGCCCGCAGCCGGGCCACACAGGGCGCATCGCTCGCACCGCGCGGGTTCGGCAGCAGCGATCCCCGCCGGGTGGGCAGGTCCTGCGTCTGGATGAGGTCCTTCACCGACACCGTGACGCCCAGCAGCGGCCGGTCGCGGAAGGCGGCCGCACCGCGACGGGCGATCAGCCGGTCGGCCGCCCGGGCCTCGCGCACCGCGCGGGCCTCGGCGACCTCGACATAGGCGCCCAGCCGCGGGTCCGTCTCACGGATGGCGGCGAGCACGTCCAGCACATGCCCGGCGATCGTGGAATGGCCCTCGAGAATAAATTGCCGTGTTTCGCGAATGTTGCGGCAGACCGGCTGCCGGCTCGTGGTTGTGGTGGACTCTGACACGAGACCACTACAAGTCATCGACTGAATTCCGTGCAACTTACGGATTGAGGGTGTTTCATCTGCGCCCATTCCGCAGTTGAACAGCAATTTCTTGCGAATGTTTCAGGGCGCCGAGCAGCATGTTTTCCCAGGTAATTCATGCCCGCATATTGCACAGGAGAAGATCCGATGACTCCACGGATGGACAATCCTTCCCTGGTCGTTCCCGGCGCCCTGCAGCCCCTGCTCGACCTGACCGAGGTCATCGGCAAGGTCGGCGTGCCGCAGACGACGCTCGACCTGATCCGGCTGCGCGTCAGCGAGATCAACGGCCGCGCTTACACGCTCCCGGCGGGCCCCGACCAGCCGGCCGGCGTCGACACCCGCCTCGCTCGGGTCGCCGCCTGGCGGACCGAGTCCTGCTTCGACGCCGCCGAGCGCTCCGCACTGGAGATGGCCGAGGCCATCACCTCGATGACCGACCCGCAGGACATGGCACCGGACGAGATCTGGGAGGAGTCCGCCCGCCACTACAACGACGAGCAGCTCGGCGCGCTCGTCATGCACATCGGCCTGGTCAACTTCTGGAACCGGGTCAATGTCGCCACCCAGCAGGAACCCGCGGTCTGGCGCTGAGGAAGAGGAAAGGGACACCGCACCGTGCTGAAACTCATCAACACCGGCCTGGGCCGGACCGGCACCACCTCACTGAAAGCGGCCCTGGACCGGCTCGGTCTGGGCCCCTCCTTCCACATGTTCGACATCGTCGGCGACGAAGAACGCCTCACCCGCTGGGAGAAGATCGTCTGCGACGGGCAACGCCCCGACTGGGCGGCCCTGTTCGACGGCTACACCTCCGCCGTCGACGGCCCCTGCGCCGTCTACTACCGGCAGATCAGCGAGGCGTTTCCCGACGCCAAGGTGATCCTCACGGTCCGCGACGCCGACAGCTGGTACCGCAGCACCCACGACACGCTGTACCAGTTCGCCCTGCGCAGCATGCAGAACCCGCCGCCGCCCGGATCCCAGCAGGCCCGGCTGTTCCGCGTCACCAGCACCATGGTCTGGGACGGCCTGTTCGGCGGCCGGTTCGCCGACAAGGACCACGCCATCGAGGTCTACCACCGCCACAACGAGGACGTCGTACGCACCCTGGGCGCGGACAACGTCCTCGTCTACGACGTGCACCAGGGCTGGGAACCGCTGTGCGCCTTCCTCGGGATCGAGGCGCCCGGGGAGGACTTCCCGCGCGCCAACGACAGCGCGTCCATGCGCCGGCGGATCGCCCAGGCGTCATCCGGAACCGGCCCGGTCCCCACCGGCTGAGACAGCGAGGAGCAAGCGGTGCTGATCTCGGAAATGACGGTCCCCGGCGCCTACCGCGTCCAGCCCGAGCCCCTGAGCGACCGGCGGGGCTACTTCTTCGAATCGGTGAAGGCCGGCGCCCTGCTGGCCGACAGCGGCTGGGACTTCACGGTCCGCCAGGTCAACTACTCGGTCTCCCGGCGCAACACCCTGCGCGGCATCCACGGCACCAAAGTCCCGCCCGGCCAGGCCAAGTTCGTCACCTGCGTACGGGGCAGCGCGCTCGACATCGCCGTCGACATCCGCGTGGGCTCGCCGACGTTCGGCCACTACGACGTCACCCACCAGAGCCCGGAGACGGGAACGGCCGTCTACCTGCCCGACGGCGTCGGCCACGCCTTCCTCGCCCTCAGCGACGACACCTGCATGAGCTACCTCTGCTCGCAGGAGTACGAGCCGGGCACCATGATCGACGTCGACGCGCTCGACCCGGCCCTCGCCCTGCCGTGGGACCTGAAGGAACCGCCGATCCGCTCGGACAAGGACGCCGCGGCCCCCACCCTGGCCGAGGCGGCCGCGGCCGGCCTCCTGCCGACCTTCGAACAGTGCCTGCCTCGCCGGCTCTCCGCGCTGCTGAACAGCCCGGCCGGCCGCCGCGAGGGATGACACGAAGAAGAACCAGGAAGTACGAGGAACGGCAGCCGGCGTCCGTGGACGCCGGCTGCCGTTCCTCGTACTTCCTGGTTCCCCGTTTCCCGCTCCCCTTCGCCGAGGACCTCACCCGCCGCCGTTCACCGGGTTCCTCCGAGGATGCCTCGGCCTTCGGGCCGGGGAGGAGTCGGATTCCTGCGAAGGCAGGGCGGGAAGCGGGATTTCGCCCTCAGGGCGGAACACCGACCCCTGATTGGGTAGGGTGCACGCCGTGCGGTGCGAGAACCAAGCGCGCACACCGTGCTGATCGAGAGTCAGGACAGCACCTGCACGTTCACGCTTTGCTGTATCGAACCGGGCTGGTTTCAACCCGGCTGGTGTTGATCGCGGAAGACCTGCCGGGTCGCCGGCCCGCAGGCAGCGTGAGCCAGGAATCCCCCTGCTTTGGCTGGGGGAGGATTCAACCGCGTTCCCGGCCCAGGGCGTGCTCCCGGATCCGGGCCATCAGGGCGGCCTGCCGCAGCAGCTCGTGATGGTGCGCCGCCCGCAGGCCCGGATCGCGCACCGCGTCGTGGAAGGCGGTGAACACCCCGAGGAACTGGTCGGACGCCGGGGCGGTGATCCGGGTCTCGCGGTCCCGCTGCTGCAGCCGCAGCACCGGACGGGCAACCGGTGAGGGGGTGAACGCCCACTCCAGGACCAGACGCCCCTCGCTTCCCCACAGGTCGTACGTCGAGCGGTAGCTGTGGGACAGGCCGAAGGAACAGTTCGCCGTGACACCGCCGCCGTCACGCAGCAGCGCCACCCCGGACACGTCCACGCCCCGCTCCCGATCGAACGTCAGGCCCGCCCCCAGCACCTGCGTCCGCGGCCCCAGATACTCCTGGGCCGCACGCACCGGATAGCAGCCGACCTCCCACAGCGCCCCGCCGCCCAGATCCGCCTGGTACTTGATCCCGTGCGGGTCGGTCGGCGGAATGCCGAACACACCGTTGTAGGACCGCAGTTCGCCGATGGCCCCGTCCGCCACCAGGGACCGCGCCTGCTCGTGCTGGGGATGGCGCAGGAACGCGAAGTTCTCCATGACGAGCAGCCCGCGCTCCTCGGCGAGCGCGATCAGGGACCGGGCGCTGTCCTCACGGGGCACCGCCGGCTTCTCGATCAGCACATGCTTTCCCGCCTCCAGCGCCCGGCGCGCCCACCGGGCGTGCTCGCTGTTGGGCAGCGGGATGTAGACCGCGTCGATGTCGGGCAGTTCCAGGAGCCGCTCGTAGCCCGCGACGGCCTTGCAGCCGGCCCGGGCCGCGACACCCTCGGCCTTCTCCCGGCTGCGGCTCGCGACCGCCACCAGATGGAACGGCGACTCCTCGATCGCCGGCAGGGCCCGCCGCACCGCGATGTCGGCGCACCCGATGATGCCGATACCGGGCCTCTGCTCGGATTCAAGAACGGGTGTCAGATCTTCGATGTTCACAGGCCCACCTAAAAGACGACAGAAATTCGCATGCCTGAACCGGGATAACGCAAGCCTGAGTAAACGGCACCGGGTTTGTCAACATTCACGCCATTCACGGTCCCGTGACATCCGAGGAGGCTTTTGAACGTGTGTTACCCCAATATAAAGTGCGGACATCGCCTAATGGGCACGAAGTCACTGAGGAGGCGCCACGGTGAAGGGCATCATCCTGGCCGGCGGCAATGGCACGAGACTCCATCCGATCACGCTCGGTGTCTCGAAGCAAATGCTCCCGGTTTACGACAAGCCGATGATTTACTACCCGCTTTCGGCCCTGATGCTGGCGGGAATCACGGAGATCGAGATCATCACCACCCCCGACGACCTGGAGATGTTCCGCCGCCTCCTGGGCGACGGCTCCTGGCTCGGCATCTCCCTGACCTACGCGGAACAGGACAAGCCCCGCGGGCTCGCCGACGCGTTCCTGGTCTCCGCGGACCACGTCGGCGACGACTCCGTCGCCCTGGTCCTGGGCGACAACATCTTCCACGGATACGAATTCGGGCCCCTGCTCCAGCGGGCCGCCCAGAACATCGAGGGCTGCGTCCTGTTCGGCTACCCGGTGCGCGATCCCGAACGCTACGGCGTCGGCACGCTCGACGACCAGGGAAAACTCATCGCCCTCGAGGAGAAGCCCACCCAACCGCAGACCAACATGGCGATCACCGGGCTCTACCTCTACGACAACCAGGTCGTGGACATCGCCCGCGGGCTGCGGCCCTCCGAACGCGGAGAGCTGGAGATCACCGACCTCAACCGGGTCTACATGGAGCGGGGCGAGGCCACGCTGATCCCGCTCGGCCGCGGCTTCGTCTGGCTGGACACCGGAACCCACGACGCCCTGATGGAGGCGGGGGACTACGTCCAGGTCCTCGAACACCGCCAGGGCGTGCGCATCGCCTGTCTCGAAGAGATCGCCTGGCGCATGGGATACATCGACCAGGAGGCCTGCTACCGGCTCGGAAGCCGCCTCTCGAACTCTTCCTACGGCCAGTACGTGATGGAAATGGCCCAGGCGGGCTGAGGACGAACGGCACCCCGGAACACCGAAATCCGTCCCCTCACCGGAAGAAGTGCAATCGCCATGAAATTCCTGTTCACCGTCGGCGGCAGCCAGGCGGCCGTCTTCGGCGTCGCCCCCCTGGCCACCGCCGCACGCAGCGCGGGCCACGAGATCCTCCTCGCCGCCGACGAACCCCTGATGGCGGCCGCGCAGTCCGTCGGCCTGCCCGCGGTCTGCATCACCCCCGAGCGCATGCGCTACGGACAGGACGCCCTGACCGCCGCCGGCCGGCTCGACGCCCTGCTGGAACTGACCGGGCAGTGGAGCCCCGACCTGGTCGTCGGCGGCCTCTCCCACGTCCCGAGGGTGCTCGCCGCCCGCCTCAAGGTCCCCTACGTCCGCCACATATGGCACATCGCCCCGATGGCACGCCGCGACCGCACGGCCGTGGCCGAACTCCAGCCGGAACTGGAACGCCTGGGCCTGAGCGAACTGCCGCCCCCCGACCTCTTCATCGACCTGTGCCCGCCGTCCCTGCGCCCGCCCGGCGCCCCCACCGCACAGTCGATGCGCTGGGTCCCCCGGGTGAGCCAGCGCCGGCTCGAACCATGGATGTACACCCGCCCCGAGGGCCGGCGCCGCGTCCTGATCACCGCGGGAACCCGCAACCTCATGCTCGACACCCCCGGCAGCTCGCTGCGCACCCTGGTCGGGGAACTGACCGGAGCGGGAGCCGAGGTGCTCATCGCCGCGCTCCCCGAGGCCGCCGAGCAGTTCGGCTCCCAGCTCGGCGACGTCCGCATCGGCTGGATCCCCCTGGACGTCGTCGCCCCCACCTGCGACCTGGCCGTCCACCACGGCGGCGCGACCACCGCCATGACCCTGATCAACGCCGGCGTGCCCCAGCTGATCATCCCCGACAACGGCTACGGCAAGGCCGTCGCCCAGTCCATCAGCGACTTCGGCGCCGCCGTGATGGTCGACCGGCACCGGCCCGAACCCGGCCGCAGCCCGGACGAGGTCACGGCCGCGGGCTGCCGCGCGATCCTCTCCGACCCCCGCTACGCCGAGCGGACCCGACTCCTCGCCGAGGAGAGCGCGTCGCTGCCCACCCCCGCCGAGGTACTGCGCGACATCGAGACCCTCACCGCCCGCTGAACGGAGCATGCCCGGCCGGGCACCTCGCCCGGCCGGCACGCGGATGCGCACCGAAGGAGCCGAGCGCCGTCCGGCAGACGGGTGGCCGCCGTCCGGGCCGCGGGG
>NZ_JBSFYW010000126.1:0-7417 GCF_053599975.1 Streptomyces sp. NPDC005141
GCAGGGAATCCCGGCCTTCAGGCCGGGATTCCCTGCGAAGAACAAAGGATGGACGGCGGGGCGGAGGACGACCGAGGCGCCACGCAGCACAGTCATGACCAACGACCTTAGGGCCTGTCCGGTCGATCGCAGTGGAGACGCGGGGCCGATCAGGCACCGCTGGAATCCTCCGCCGTGATCGACCGGACAGGTCCTGGTGCGGACGGCTTCGGAGCGACGCGCGCTGTCGTCAGCTCGGGCCTCCCCCGACCGGCTCGTTCGTGTATCGCCTCGGCGCGGCGGTCAGTGCGGAATGAGCAGACCGGCCGCATCGGTCCGTGCCTGCCAGCGCTGCCAGTTGTTCTGCGCTGTGACCGTGTAGGGATGGTCGGGGCCCAGCGCGCGCTGCATGTCCGGGACGAGCTGGGTGATCATCTGCTGGGCGCTGAAGCGGTCGCCTGCTGTGTGCCGCCAGCAAGCGAGGTTGTTTCGCAGGGCCAGGGTGCGCGGGTGGTCTTCTCCCATCACGCGTGCCTGGTCCTTGAGGAGGATGTGAAGGGCGGCGGCGGCCTCGCCGGGAGCGCCTGCCTGTCCGTGCCAGTACGCCAGTGCTTGCCGGGTGCTGAGGGTGTCGGGGTGGTCGGCGCCCAGAACGCGCTCGCGGTCCTCGAGTAGTTCAGCGGTGGCGGTGAGCGCGGCACGGGGGTCGTCGGCCTGGCCGCGGAGGTGGGCGAGGTGACTGCGTGCGGTGAGGGTGTGCGGGTGGTCTGCTCCCAGGATTCTTTGCAGGTCGGCCAGCAGTTCCTCGGTGTCTTTCGCCGCGGTGGTGACATCGCCGGCCCGGCCTTGCCAGTAGGCGAGGTTGCTGCGGGTGGACAGGGTCTGCGCGTGGTCGGGGCCCTGCAGCCGAATGCGGTCGGCCAGCAGTTCGGCAGTGGCTCGGGCGGCGCCGAGGGGGTCGCCGGTCTCACCGCGCCAGCGCGCGAGATTGCTGCGTGCGGTCAGGGTGCGCTCGTCGTCGGCGCCCAGGACGCGGCCCAGGTCGGCCACCAGGTGTGCGGTCAGGGCGGCGGCACCGCGGACGTCTCCGGCTTCGCCGCTCCAGCGTGCGTGGCCGGCGCGGGCGGCGAGGGTGGCGGGGTGCTCGGGTCCGTGCTGGTCGAGCAGTCGTGCGGTGAGGGACTGGAAGTAGTCGCGGGCGGCGGATACTTGCCCGGTCTTGCCGAGGCTGCGGCCGATTCTGAACAGCAGCGGGTGGACCTCCGGGCGGCACAGTGCGGTGCCTGCGTAGTCGATGAGTGCGGCGGCATTGGCACGCAGGACCTGGGCGAGGGCCGTGTCGCGCTCCGGGTCGGGCCAGGCCGCCAGGAGTGCGTCCGCCGTGGTGTGGATGAGCTGGTCCTTGCGGGCCTGCTGGAGCCGATCGCGCACGGCGTGTTGGACGAGCTGGTGGACTCGTACGCTGTGATGGGGGTCGTCCGTACGGTGATTGACGAGGCTGAGGCGGTACAGGGCCCGCAGGGCGCCGGTTGCTTCTTCTTCGGAGATGTCGAGATGCCGGGTGCGGCGGTGCCTCTTGCGGTCGGGACGCTGCTGGGCGAGGTATCGGAGCGCGGGCGGGCTGGTCAGTACGGCGGCGGGGATGCCGTTGGGATCGAGCACGGAGGTGAGCTGCAGCATGGGTCTGGCCAGCCGGTGCGGGCGTAGGTCATTGGCCTTCGAGATGGACAGAGCCCAGGTGACCGCGACGGCGTCTGTCTGGCTGTCGGGAAGGGCGTCCGGGGTGATGTCGTCCAGCGGGCCGTCGTGCAGCATGCGGCTGTAGGTGGCGACGGTGGAGCCCGAGTCCACCAGGTAGGCGGCGGCCTGCGACAGCGCGAGCGGCAGGTGGCCCAGGCTGCCGGCGAGTGCGGTGAGTTCGTGGGCTGCCTCGGAGCGGCGGTGCACGGCCAATGCCTGGTTGAGATAGGCAAGGGCCTCACGCTCGTCGAACATGCCGACATCGATGAGCTGCCTTCCCTCACCGGCCAGGGCCGCGTCCTGGCGGCGGGTGGTGATGAGGGTCAAGCCGTGCGGGCTGGACGGCGGCCACAGGCCTTGCAGGTGGTCGGGGTGGACCACGTCATCGAGGATGATCAGCCATCGCCACGGCTGCGGCCGGGTCGTGGGCTCCAGCCAGGTGAGGAGGGCGTCCACCGGCTGGTTGCCGACCGAGCCGGGGCCGAGCAGCCGTACGGCTGCCTGCGTGTAGGCGGTCTCGATGCCGACCGGATCGCCGGCGTTGATCCACAACAGCAGGTCGACGTGGCCGGCTGTCCACGCATCGCGGGCATAGCAGGCGGCCAGCTGTGTCTTGCCCACCCCGCCCATTCCTTTCAGGACGTAGGCGTTGGCACCGCTGATCGGCGACGGCGGCTGCATCTGCTGTTCGACCAAGCGGCGTTGCAGCCATTGCGCCGCCGGGGGGATGGTGCCGATCCGTACGGGTCCGGCCCGCCGCTGCCGCGGCAGCCATGCCGACTCGTCGTGCGGATGGGCGCGATATCCGGGTGGGCCGGCGGCGTCCGCTGCGGCCTGGGGGTGGGCCACCCCGGGAGTGGGGACGGCGTGTTCTTGCCCATTCAGCCCTGGGAACGGTCCGCCTGAGGAGGGAAGCCGATGTGCACGTCCCCGAAGTGATTCTGTGTGTTGATCGCTCCATTGCCGAGGGAGGCGACACCGTTGTGGGCCTGCACAGTCGTCGTCGGGGCAGCCGGTGCGCCGGCCTGCCACGCACCGACCAGAACCTTGAGCTCCGCGGCGGCCTGGCTTCGCTGAACGTCATCGAGGGCACGCAGGAAGCTGACCATCCGCTCCCGCCACACCTCCTCCTGGCGGTTGAGCACCCTCACGTCCCCAGACGCCGCGGCGATCTCCGCCGCGCTCTGCCGCAGGCGTTCCAGCTCGCCCTGCTCCGTCCGCGCCTCGCCCCGCGCAAACCACCTGGCCACTTGACCGCTGATGCGCGTCCACGCATCCGACCCGGCCGCCTGCACCAGCGCACCGGCCCCAGAAGCAGCAAGGTCCACTAACGATTCCGGAAGCATGCCCCGTCCAGTCTTCACCCGTTGTCGCATCAGTTGAACGCCGACCGTAGCCGCCTGGAAGGTCACCCATCGTGCAATTGCACGAAGAGGCCACAAGCGCTCACAACCGATAAGACAACAGTCATCAGGCCCTGCCGAAGCGGCACTTCTCGCACAACCGGGCGGCCAGTCCACACCGCGCGGGAAGGCCTGGACGGTTGCGCACGGACCCGCACGCCGGAGGCCGCCGCCCAAAAAAGCCCAGCAGCCGCCCACGCTCTCGGCTGCACGGTCCACCCGGGAGCTTCGCCGTCCACGGCGCCACCATCCCCCGCACGCCATGGCCGTCTCCCCACCAGGGCCTCTCACCGTCATCGGGGCCGTCACCGCATCGGGCCAAGCTTCAGATCGCGCGAGTACGGCCTTCCCGGGGCGTGACTAGGGGCGCGGGGCGGGAGTGGTGCGGGCCGCGGGGGTCTGGGGGAAGGTGGCGGCGGCCACCACCTCGGGCGGGCGGACGTAGCCGCCGACGCTCTCCACGCGCACGACGAGTGCCAGGGGTGACCTGGTGTCGTACGCCTTGGCCAGTGCGCGGATCTCACCGCGGGCGAAGACCTGGGTCGCGCCCGAGGTCGCCAGCAGAGCGCAGCCCGCGATCATGACGAGGCGGCTCCGGGCCGCGAAGGGATTGCGGGCCAGCAGGACGATGGCGTGATCCACGAGTGTCGACTCGTCGACGTCCGACTCGCCGTACTCCTCGCCGCTCTCCAGGCAGACGATGCGGTAGTCGTCGGAGAACTGCCGGAACGCATAAGGGGCGTTGAGCCGGTCGGTCATCAACTGCCAGACGCTGTTGTGCGCCGGCCCGCCGATCACGACCAGGTTCTCCTCGGCGTCCGATGCCATGGCGAAGGCCCTGGCCCTGACCGTCGCCGCCTCGTGCAACCGCAGGTCCTGGGAGAGGAACTGCCGCAGGTTCATGGCCGCCAGGGCATCGGCCTCATGGATCTTCGGATACGCGGACGACGCTCCGCCCGACTCACCGACGACCATGACCACGCGCCGGTCGCGGTCCAGCCGCCACACACGCGCCGCCGGCATCCTGGTCCGGTAGTAGTGCACCAGAGCACGGCCGAGCCAGCCCACGGCGAACGCCAGCAGCGAGGCCACGAGATTGACCGTCAGATCCTGCCGCACGAACCGGCTCCCCCCGCCCTCGCCTGCGCGTCAGGGAGCAGTGTGCACCACCGGATCGGGCAGCGAGAAGGGGACTGTGAAGGGGCGGCGCCGTTCCGTCCAGCGCCGCGCGCCCGACTGCGGCTCCCGGACAACTCCCATACGTGGGGGGCCAGTTCGGGAAGGGAAAGGGTGGGCCCGGTCCCGGCCCGGTTCCTCGGCAGGGGGATCGGCGCGCGTGAGGGGCTCGGTACTGCGGGCCGGACGAGGGGGCAGGGGTGTGGCGGATCACGGTGGTGGCGACGGTGTGCTGGTGGGGGCGGCGGGTGAGCGGCTGCGGGAGGGCGGGTGACGGGCCCTCGCCCCTCCCCCGCCCGCGTGCTCGCCTTCCCCCGGTCCATCGCCGGGACCGGCCCCGTCGTGATCAACGGCCGGCTCGCCGAAATCCGCTTTCCCCATCCCGGCCCGGGCTGGAGGATCACCGTCGGCCCCCGCGTCGAGGACCGGCTCGGCAGACGCACACGCGGCAGTGGGCCAACGCCGTACGAAAGCGATGCGGCATCGACGGAGGCAGCCGTGCAGCTCTCTGACCTGTTCAGCACGCGTGACCTCGATGCCGCGATCGCGGCCGGCCACGTGATGCGCAAGGCCCATCCGTCACTGCCGGTCTCCATCTTCACGTACACGAGGGCGTGCCAGTACGAGCGCGCCTGGACCCCGGCCACCCTGCGTTGCCGCGGCCTCATCGCCGACGACAGGACCGGTGAGATCGTGGCGTGGCCGTTCCCGAAGTTCTTCGGGGTCCAGGAGCACCAGCTCGGCCACGCGTACGCGCCGCCGCTCCCCGAGGGCGAACCGTTCGAGGTGTACGACAAAATCGACGGGTCCCTCTGTATCGCCTTCCACTACGACGGCCGGTGGCGTGCCGCGTCGAAGGGCAGCTTCACGAGCGAGCAGGCGCAGTGGGCGCAGGCCTGGCTGGACGGCCACGACACCGGCCTGCTTCAGTGCGCGACCACCTACCTCGCCGAGATCGTCCACCCGCGAAACCGGATCGTCGTCGACTACGGGGACCGTCAAGACCTCGTGCTGCTGGCCGCGTTCGGGCCGGAGGGCACCGAGACTCCGCTGGCCGTCGCGGCCGGCGACTGGGCCCGCGTCGGCTCCGTGGTGCGGACCTGGCCCGCCCTCCCGCTCGCCGAGCTGCTGAAGCTCACCGAGGCCGGCACCCGCCCCGACGGCCGGCGAACCAGCGGCACGCAGGCCGAGGGCTATGTCATCCGCTACGCGGGCGGACTGCGGGCGAAGGCGAAGCTCGCCGAGTACGTCCGTCTCCACAGGTTGGTCACCGGGGTCACCGAGCGGGACATCTGGCGCTGCCTGGGTATCCAGAAGTTCGCCGGCCGGCCGCCGAAGCTCGTGGCGAAGGCGCTCGGCTGCCCGGTCGCCGGGGTGAACGGACTCCGCGCCGACGGGAAGGGCCCGCTGGACGCCCTGCTGGAGCAGGTGCCCGACGAGTTCGACGCATGGGTGCGCGGCGTCGCGGCGCGGCTGGAGCGCGAGGCCGGTGCGGCAAGGACGGCTGTGCACCGCGAGTTCCGGCGCATCGCCCGCCTCGGCGCGGACCGCGGGGAATTCGCTCGCGCGGCAGCCGCGATCGGTGACCCGGGTGTGCGTGCGGCGATGTTCCTGCTCCTGGACGGCAAGCCGGTCGACCTGCACCTGTGGCGGTCGGTCAGGCCTCGGACGTCCGCGCCGTTCGTCGCCGACGACGAATGATCACGACACCGGCAGGCCCGCCTCCACGACGCCGGGTGCGGGTGGAGGGGCGTTGCCGGTGCCGCCGGACAGCACGGATCCCGGCAGCCGGCGGGGAGGCGGCGGCTGCCGGGACCGGGCGTGGTGCGTCTACTTGGGTTTGATGGCGTCCTTGGCCTTCTCCTTGGCCGCGCGCAGGTCGCCCTTGGACTCCTGGGCCTGCCCCTTGGCCTTCAGGGACTCGTTGCCCACCGCGTCCCCGGTGACCTTCTTGGCCTTGCCCTTGGCCTGCTCGGTCTTGGCCTGGGCCTTCTTGTTCGCAGCCACAACTGCTCACACCCTGTCCTGCTCGAGAGAATTTCCCTTCCTGTGTCACCCCCGCCTCCGTTCCTAAACCAGGAATGTTCACCGCTCCGGGCGCGGCAGGAATGGGTGAAACCCGTAGGAGTGGAGATCGTTGTGCCGGGCACACGAGGGATCGGAGGTTGATAACTATGGTTCCTATTCTTCTCGTTCTCCTGCTCGCTCTGATCCTCTTCGGTGCCGGTTTCGCACTCAAGGCCCTGTGGTGGATCGCCGTCATCGTGCTGGTGGTGTGGGTTCTCGGGTTCGTGATCCGTCCTGCGGCCAGTGGCGGCAAGCGTGGCCGCTGGTACCGCTGGTAGGCAGGCCGCGACAACGTATGGACACAGTGGGCCCCGACGCCGCGTGGCGTCGGGGCCCACTGCGCTGCCTCCCTGATGCTGGTGGGACGAAAGTGGTGATTCTGTCGATGCGGGGTAGGAGGAGGAGGTGGCCGGAGGATGTCCGTGACGCCGGGAACCATGGCCTCCAGCACGGCGCCTCCGGCCACCCGCATTTCCTGCCGGCAGGAACGTGTGAGGTGCAGAAGGCAGGGCACCCGGCGGTACGAGGAATCGTCGCAGAACATTGCGCGTCCATTTTGACTCCGCATTTTCGCGGCGGACAGTAAACAATTCTGATGAGGGAGCCGTTTTATGAGTGACAGCATCTGGGGCTACCAGCCGACCACCGGCCACATCGCGGGCACCGATCTGACCGGGTACAAGGTCGAGGCGACCGACGGCAGCATCGGGAAGGTCGACAAGCACTCGGACGACGTCAGCTCCGCGTACCTCGTCGTCGACACCGGCGTATGGATCTTCGGCAAGCATGTCCTGCTGCCGGCCGGCACCGTGCAGCGGGTCGACCAGACCGAGCAGAAGATCTACGTGGCCCTCACCAAGGACCAGATCAAGGACTCCCCCGAGTTCGACAAGGACAAGCACATCGGCGACGCCGGCTACCACGAGCAGGTCGGCGAGTACTACCAGAGCCACCGCGCCTGACCCTCCAGCATGACCCTGCGAGCGGGCCGTCCCGAGGGAACAAGAGACGGACCGCGGGGCGTGGGCCCCGGCAGGACGGTGGGGGCTTTA
>NZ_JBSFYW010000127.1:0-7116 GCF_053599975.1 Streptomyces sp. NPDC005141
ACTGTGGGCACCGATGAAGCCGAGGGTGGCTGCGTTCCGGCGTGGAGGCCCGCAACGCCCCCCGGTATTTACCTGAGGGGTACTCAGGAGATCTTCGGTGACTACGAGTTGACCTGCGTGGTCACAAGGCTGGAGAACGTCGTCAGGCGGGTGTACACACCCGGGTAGCCGGCCTCCGCGCAGCCCTCGCCCCAGGACGTGATGCCGGCCAGCACCCCGCCGATGAGGAGCGGGCCGCCGCTGTCGCCCTGGCAGGTGTCGACGCCGCCGGAGGTGTAGCCGGCGCAGACCATGTCGGTGGCCACGAAGTCGGAGCCGTACGAGCTCGCGCAGCTGGAGTCGGACACGATCGGGACGGTCGCGGTGCGCAGCTGGTTGGAGGAGCTGCCGTTCTCCGAAGTGGTGCCCCAGCCGATGATGCGTGCTGTGGCGCCTGTCGCGTACACACCGGTGTCCGAGGAGGAGACGTACTTCGCCGTCGTGTACGACATCGACGTCGACAGGGTCAGCACGGCCACGTCGTCGCCGTTGGTGGCGTCCGTGTAGCCGGGGTTGATCCAGATCTTGCTGACCTTGCTGACAGTGCCGTTCGTGCCGTTGAGGTACGTTCTTCCGCCCACGACGCGAACGCTGCTGGTGGTCTCGCCGACCATGCAGTGGGCGGCGGTCACGACCTTGTTGGCGGCGACCAGGGTGCCTCCGCAGAACTGGTTCTGCGAGGCGTCGGTGATCTGCATCATGAACGGGTACGCGGTCGTCGTGGTCGTCGTGCCGCCGACGATCGGCTGGGGCGCGGCTGCGGCGGAGGGGGCGCCGAGCAGTGCGGTCGCGGCGGCGGCAGCGGTCGCCGCGCAGACGGCGGCGGTCTTCTTGGCGCGGTTGAGCCCGAGCATGGGTCTCCTTGGAGGTTGCCGGTGGGGGGACGCGCGGGTGTGGGGGGGTGAGGCACGACGCCTATGGGTGGGGCGCCGTGTGCCCGAGCGAGCGGCACGACCACACGCTAGGGCGTGAGACCGCTCTCACCAATGAGGGAACCCCCTAGTGGGCGTGGGGGAGGGAAAACCCTTGCCCGGGGCGAGCCGTGTTTGACACGGGCGCCGCCCGGTTGGTCCCGGGCCGGGCGCCACGCCCGCTGACGTCCATTCAGCCGAAGCGAGCCGCCCCGCGCCGAACCCTCACCGACTCCGACTGGCCTACTCCGCAGCCCGACCGACTACGCGAGGCATCTCCCGGGAGCCCGACCGGCTCCGCGCCGACCCGCCCCGGAGCCCAGCCGGCTCCGCGCCGACCCGCCCGGGAGCCCGGCCCGCTCCGCGCCGACCCGCTCTGGGGCCTTCGGGCTCCGCGCCGACCCGCTCTGGGGTCTTCCGGCTCCGCGACGACCCGCCGCCGAGTCTCCCCGGCTCCGACTGGCGCACTGCGGAGCCCGACCGGCTCAGCGCTGCCCCGCTCCGGAACCTGACTGGCTCAGGGCTGCCCCGCTCCGGAACCTGACTGGCTCAGGGCTGCCCCGCTCCGGAACCTGACCGGCCTCGAGCCGCCCCGCCCCGGAGCCTCACGCGCCGCGCCGTTCCCGGTCGTCGGTCGGGAAGGTGCTCAGTCGGGCCTGCGTTCCGCCGCCAGCCGCACGATGTCCACCCGCGACCGTATCCCCAGCTTCCGGTACACCCGGGTGAGGGTGGCCTCCACGGTCTTGACGCTGATGAACAGGCGCGCGGCGATCTCGCGGTTGGTGGCGCCCTCCATGACCAGGGCGGCGACCTGGCGCTCGGTCGCGGCGAGGGTGTCGAGGGCGGCGGAGGCGAGGGGCGGCGCGGCCGGAGGGGCTGTGGACGCCGTCTCGACCTGACGGAGCCAGGGCAGCGCACGGCAGCGCCGGAAGAGCCGGGCCGCCTCGTCGTAGGAGGTGGGTCCCGGCACGGGGGTCCCCCCTGCCCGAGCGAAGCCGAGAGCTTGGGGGAGGGTGCGCAGACCGGCGAGGGCGTAGGCGGCGCGAGCCTCTTCCAGGCCGTAGCCCAGCTTGGCGAGACGGTCCTGCGCGGACGCCAACTGACGTTCTGCGGAGCCCTGTTCGCCGCACGCGGCGCGGACCAGGGCTTCGGCGCGGTCGAGCACCGCGAGGACGCTCTCGCGTTCCAGCCGCAGGGCGCGTCGGCGGGTCACGTCGATGACGTCCTGCGCCTCCACGATCTCGCCGATCCTGACCAGTGCCTCGGCGAGGTCCCCGTGCCAGCGGCCGCGGGCGGGGTCGACCACACCGAGTCCCTCCTCCAACTCCCTGACCCGGCGCAGGGAGTGGACCGCGGCCGGCGCGTCCCCGGCGACCAGCTGGGCGTGTCCGAGGGCGCCCAGGGCGCGCGAGAGATAGACCAGGTCTCCGTCCTCCTCGGCGCGGTCCACGGCCTCGTGGGCGAGGGCGAGCGCCCGGTCCACGTCGCCGCCCGCCGCCTCGGCGAGCGAGGTGAACATGGCGGTGGCCGCCTCGCCGATGCCGGTGTCGCGGGCCAGCCGCAGGCTCTCCCGGGCCAGGTCGAGGGCGCGGCCGCAGTGACCGGAGCGCAGTTCGGTCTCGGCGAGGCCGCGCAGGAAGTGCAGTTCGCTCTCGACCATGCCGCGCCGCTGCACCTCGCGCAGCAGCGCGGTGATGGCCGTACGGGCCTCGGCCAGCCGGTCGCCCATGATCAGCCAGCGGAAGCGGGCGGCACCTGCGCCGTTGTGATCGCAGGCGACCCGGGGATCCTGCGGCTCGCGCATCGCCCGCTGGATGGTCGACGGCGCGTCCGGATGCCCCATCAGGGTCTCCATCTGCGCCTGGAAGCCCAGCGCGAGAAGTTCGGTGCGCCGGTCCCCGGCGCGGGCCGCGAGCCGCGCGGCCCGGGCGGCCTCCTCACGGGCCTTGGCCATCTCGCCGTCCATGAGCAGGGCCCGCCAGGCGAGTTGGTAGCGGACGAGGGCGAGCAGCCCGGGGTCGTCGCCCGCGTCCGCGAGCGCCTGCGGGAAGACGGCGTCGATCTCGGCCATGGCCTGTCCGGCGGCGTCGACGACGACCATCCAGGCCCGGACCCGGTCGGCGGGTGCGGTGGCCCGGGACAGCACCTGCCGCGCGATGTCCCGCGCGAGATCCGTCTCCCCGGCCGTCAGCGCGTCCTCGGCCGCCTGCAGGCGCCGTTCGTCCGCGCCCGGCCGGGTGTCGGCCGGTGTGTGCCGGGCGGCGAGCAGCCCGAGCCCGACGGCGACGGAGGGCGCCCCGCGGTCGCGGGCGGCGGCCGCGGCCTCGCCGAGCCGGGCGGCGACCGCGGGGTCCGTTCCGGTGGTGGCGAGGGCGAGGTGCCGGGCCCTCTCGATGGGGTCGGAGGCCGCAAGGGACAGGGCGGCGTGTGCGGCGCGCCGCTCCTGGGCGTCGGCCTCCGCGTACAGGGCGGCCGAGACGAGGGGGTGCGCGAACCGGATGCCGGGCGTCTCACGCTCGGTGGCGAGAAGGCCGAGGGCGGCGGCCGAGGCCGTGTCCGCCTCGGCGTTCTCCCGCCCCGCGGCGTGCAGCAGGGCCAGGGTCGGTCGGGCTCCCGCGCTCACCACCAGCAGGGTGCGGCGGGCCTCGGCGGACAGCATGTCCAGGCGGCTGAGGACGAGCGCGCGCAGCGACGTCGGCACGGGCAGCGGCTCGCCCGGGCTCGGCGGGGTCGGGGACTCGGCGAGGGCGCGGCCCAGCTCCAGGGCGAAGAGCGGGTTGCCGCCGCTGGTGCGGTGGATGTCGCGCACGGTGGAGCGGGGCAGGCCGGTGTAGCCGCGCTGGCCCAGGAGTTCGGCCACCTGGGCGCGGGCCAGCGGGGCGACCCGCAGGGCCAGGGTCTCCGGCGGGGACGCGCGTAGATAGCGATCGTGGTCCTGTGTCCCCGGCTCGGTGTCCGTGCGGACGGCGCACAGCATGCGGACCGGGGTGCCACCGAGCCTGCGGGCGGCGAAGCCGAGCAGTTCGGCGCTGGCCGGGTCGAGCCACTGCAGGTCGTCGGCGACGATCAGCACCGGCCCCTGGGCGGCCAGGGCACGGAACGCGGACAGCACCGCCAGCCGCAGCGCCAGCCCGTCGCGCTGGAGGGTGGATTCGCCGCGGCCGGTGAGCGCCGACTCCAGGGCGGTGCGCTGCGGGGCGGGCAGCCGGTCGGCGATCTCGTCGACGACCAGACCGAGGAGGTCGGCCAGCGCGAGGAAGGGGAGATGGGATTCGGACTCGGTGGCCGAGCAGCGCAAGACGGTCCGTGCCGATTGGGCGCATTCCGCGGCCAACGCCCGCAGGACGGTCGACTTTCCAATTCCCGCCGGACCGTGCACGAGCACACTGCCACCGTCGGAGAGCTGCTCGCGTGCCCCCGCGAAGAGTTCCTCCCGGCCGATGACCAGGTCGGGGCGGGATCTCGCAGGTTCCTTGAAGTCCCCTCGCACGGTCACCGCTCCCCTCGTGTGTCGTGTCCGGGCCAATGTTAGGCAATGTCTCTTTGAATTTCGGACAGTCGGGGTGGTGAGGGAAATAACAGCGGCTGCGCATAACTCATTTCAAGGCCCGGCGGATTGAATGGGGAGCGCCAGGAGGGGTGCTCCGTTACGGCAGCAGACCGGCCCGGCGCGCGGCGACGACCGCCTCCAGACGGGTGTGCGCGCCGAGCCTGCGCATCGCCGAGCGCAGATACCCCTTCACGGTCTCCGGACGGAGCCCGAGCCGCTCGGCGGCGTCCGCGTTGGTCGCGCCCGCCGCGACACAGGCGAGGACGTCCACCTCGCGGGGAGCGAGTCCGACCTCGTGCGCGGTCCCCGCGGACGGTGCCGCCGCGTCGGCCAACCAGCCGCACACGGAGAGGAGTTCGGCCCGCAGCGCGGGGTCGGCGATCCGTGGGGCCAGCGCCCGCAGCGCCCCGTGCGCCTCGCGCACCCCCTCCCACGCCGCGCCTCCCGCCTCCGGGCCGGGCTCATGGGCGAGGGCGAGGAGCACGCGCACCTCGTCCCGTACGACGAGCGCCTGCTCCACGTCCCGGGCCGCCGCGACGGCCGCACCCAGCGTGCGGTCGCCCAGGGGCTGGGCCGTCCGCAGGGCGCCGTACAGCACACCGCGCACCCGGCGTCGTACGACGACCGGAACCGCGAGGACGGAACGGAGCCCCTCCGTCGCCACCGCCACGTCGTACTCGTGGCTGATCTGCCGCGAGGCCGAGTAGTCGCTCACCGTGCACGGCCGGGCGAGGGCCACCGCCTTGCCGCCCAGGCCGTTCCCGGAGGAGACGGCCAGCGAGCTCAGCGCGGGCGTCGCCGTACCGCTCAGTTCGCTGATGCGCACCAGCCGGCCGCCGGAGTCGACCAGGCCGCCGAACGCGACCGGCAGCCCCGTCGCGCGTCGCAGCCGCACCAGCGCGCCCCGCATCTCCACTGCCTCGGCTGTGTCTGCTGCCACCTGCTCGCCCCTTCATCGCGGCGCACCCCCCGTTCGGGGGTGGTGAGACCTGCATCACGGAATACACGATGGTAGGCGGCGGTCCGGCAACGAGGAGGACACATGACGGCGACGACGGGTGCGACGGACGAGTTCCGCGCCGCGCGGGACTTCCTGCTGGAGCACCGCGCGGACTACACCAAGGCCTATGAGGGCTTCAGCTGGCCCCGCCCGGAACACTTCAACTGGGCGCTCGACTGGTTCGACGTCATCGCGCGGGACAACGACCGCACCGCCCTGCACATCGTCGAGGAGCACGGCGATCGCGTCGAGGTCTCGTTCGCCGCGATGTCCGAGCGCTCCGACCGGGTGGCCAACTGGCTGCGCGCCCAGGGCGTACGCGCCGAGGACCGCATCCTCGTCATGCTCGGCAACCAGGTCGAGTTGTGGGAGACGGCCCTCGCCGCGATGAAACTGCGCGCCGTCGTCATCCCGGCCACCCCGCTGCTCGGCGCCGCCGACCTGGTCGACCGGGTCGAGCGCGGCCAGGTGCGGCACGTCGTCGTCCGGGCCGAGGACACCGCGAAGTTCGACGAGGTGCCCGGCCGCTACACCCGTATCGCGGTCGGCGGCACCCGGCCCGGCTGGCAGGCGTACGAGGAGACGGCCGCCGCCGATGCGGCCTTCGAGCCGGACGGCCCCACCCACGCCGACGATCCGCTGATGCTCTACTTCACCTCGGGCACCACCGCCCGGCCCAAACTGGTGGAACACACCCACGTCTCGTACCCGATCGGCCACCTGGCCACCATGTACTGGATCGGCCTCGAGCCCGGAGACGTCCATCTGAACATCTCCTCGCCCGGCTGGGCCAAGCACGCCTGGTCGAATCTCTTCGCGCCGTGGAACGCGGAGGCGACCGTCTTCCTGTACAACTACACGCGCTTCGACGCGAGCCGCCTGATGGAGGAGATGGACCGGGCCGGCGTCACCACCTTCTGCGCCCCGCCCACCGTGTGGCGCATGCTCATCCAGGCCGATCTGAGCCGGCTGGGCACCCCGCCGCGCGAGGTCGTCGCCGCGGGCGAGCCGCTGAACCCCGAGGTCATCGAGCAGGTCCGGCGCTCCTGGGGCGTCACCATCCGGGACGGCTTCGGGCAGACGGAGACCGCCGTCCAGGTGTCCAACAGCCCCGGCCAGCGGCTCAAGACCGGCTCCATGGGCCGGCCCAGCCCCGGCTTCCGCGTCGAACTGCTCGACCCGGTGTCGGGCGTGCCCGGCGCGGCGGAGGGTGAGATCGCCCTGGATCTGTCCGAGCACCCCGTGGGTCTGATGACCGGCTACCACGGCGACCCCGACCGTACGGCGGAGGCGATGGCGGGCGGCTACTACCGCACCGGCGACATCGGCGCGCTCGACTCCGACGGCTACATCACCTATGTCGGCCGGAGCGACGACGTGTTCAGTGCGTCAAGAGCAGGTGGAATATTTTTCCTAATGGAGGTAGCGGCCTGACCTGCGAAAACGCAGAACCGGGCCTCAGACTCGACGAAGCCCCCGTGTTCCGGGAGGGAGCCGGGGGCTTCGTCGCGCCGCTAGGGCCAATGCCGTTGCTTTTGTCGTGGGCGTAGGCTGGTTGGCAGTGGGTTCCGGGGGTGGTTGGGGTGGCTGCGAGCGCGTCGGACTTATCGGGTCTT
>NZ_JBSFYW010000128.1:0-7029 GCF_053599975.1 Streptomyces sp. NPDC005141
TACCACCAACCCCCCCCCCGGCCGAGGCTCGCCACCCCCCCCCCCCCCCCCCGCCTCCGTGCAACCCGATGCAGAGATGGTGCCGACTAAATCGAAAAGGTATGCAGGTAAAAGACCTTGCGCCACGCGTAAAAGCAGTGGCACCGCGCCGAAGGGATGGAGGGCGCGAGTGGGAGGTCGGTCAGAGCGCCCGGCTGTTGCAACCCATTTCGGAACCGAGATGGCTCTTCTGCGCGCCCGCGGCCCCTTCTCCGTTCAGCAAGTTGCCGGCCAGGCCGGTGAGGGCGCCGACGCTGCCGAGCACCTCGATGTTCATGTCGTGCGAGCGGCACTCGACGCCCTGCGTGATGTCGATGCTGTCGGTGTCGTGGCCCTGATCGCCGTATGCGGAAGCGGTGCCGGCACCCAAGGAGCCGACACTGCCGAGGAGGGCGCTCAGAAGAACTACCTTGTGCAACTTGCGCATTTGAAGCTCCTTGGAGGAGTGCGGGGATCTGACCTGTTGAGTCAGGACTGCGGATGTGCAGGGGGCGGGCCGTCAGCCGAGTCGGGGAAGGCCCAGCTGTCCGACGGGAGGGGCCGCGACCTGCCCGAGGGCGACCGGAGCCAGCTCCGGTGCGCTCGTGGGCGTGACCGTCGGGTTGACGAGCGGGTTTACCTGAGGGTTGAGCTGCGGGTTCACCTGGGGGGCGATAGACATCGGGGCCTCTGAGCCGAATGTCTGGGGTACTGCTACCTGCGGGGCCACTTGCGGCATGACCTGCGGCATGACCTGCGGCACGACCTGTGGCGGGGCGGCCTGCGCCGGCTGCGCGGGCGCGGCCTGCGCGAACTGTGCGGGCGCGGCCTGCACCGGCTGCGCGGGCGCGGCCTGCGCGGGTGCCGGCTGCGCGAACTGGGCGGGCGCGGCCTGCGCGGGTGCCGGCTGCGCGAACTGGGCGGGCGCGGCCTGCGCGGGTGCCGGCTGCGCGAACTGGGCGGGTGCGGCCTGCACCGGCTGCGCGGGCGCGGCCTGTTGCAGGTTCGGTGAGCTGGAGGCTTGGGCTGTTCCCTGTGATGAGGTCGAGGCCGAGGCGTATCCGGTCTGCTGTGGTCCTGACTGGGCGGCCTGTGGGGCTGGTTGGGGAGCGGCGGCCGGAGCGGGCGGCTGATCCGGAACCGATGCCGGGGTGGCACCGAGGTGCCCCTCCGGTGAGTTGGCATAGCTGCCGCCGGCGCCGATGCCGGCCAAACCGCTGGCCGCCGCGACGACGAGCGCGGCCTTGTGAAGCTTCCGCATGAAAACCCTCGGCCCTTCGTTACCTGAAATGTGAGTCCATTGCATTCAATGCGGTCACGCGTGCAGTTGGTGCGTCACTCGCATCGCGCCGGAGGCTACGGTTATCTCGAGGAGCACGCGCTTCGTATCGGAGCTGGCAGCGGATCCTCTACCTCTCAATGGTTTACGGTCGCCGCCCTCTCCTCCGGGGAACGAGGTTTCGGCGCCGTGGTCACGGCACGCGCCGAGTCGTCACCCATTTGCCGTCTGCCGGCCCGGACGTCACGGCTCGCACGCCGCATCAAATGGGTGACCACACCCCCGCACCCGTTTCGAGTCCGTGATCTCTTCGTTCCCCACGGGGCGACAGGGATGGCCCATCGCAGCCGAACTCGGGCAGCGAGGACAGCGAAGACTGCGCTGCCCCACCGGCACATCTGCTTCCGTGCACAGGTCAATTGAAGAGCCGAGGAACTCATGCGTTTGCTTCACAAGGTCGCGCTCGTCGCAGCAACAGCCGGCGGCCTGGCCGGCGTCGGCGCCGGCCCAAGCTCCGCCGTCACCCCGTCCACCCTCAACGGCGTTGCACCGCAACCGGTTTCGCAGCCCGACACCCAGGCAGCCTCGGCGTCCTCCGCTCAGGCGACCACGCAGACCTACGGCTCGCCGGCTCCACAACAGCTGGCACCGTCGCGTGGCACTCAGGTTTCCCCGCAGGTCAACCCGCAGCTGAATCCGCAGTTCAGCCCGCAGATCTCTCCTGAAGCGCCGCAGAAGCAACAGGGCGCTTCGGCGGGGCAGGCCAACCTGTTCCGTCCGTACCAGGAGTGCAGCCCGCAGACCCTGCTCGATGCGAACGTCCCGGTCGCCCTGCTCGCCGCAGCCCAGACCCGGGGCGTTGAGTGCACCCAGGCCAACAGCCAGACGAACTCGTTCGCCAACGTGCAGCAGCACTGACGGACGACCACGTCGATGCCGGGCACGGGCAGCGGACGGACCGGGCTCTCGCCCTGCGATACGCCTTTCGGTGCTTCCTTGGCGACATGCCAGCGTGTCGTTGTCCAATTCACGGCATTTGTCCGCTATTCTTCCGCAATGTAACCGCGATCCACTCACGGATCGCAAAAACTCACTTCCATCGGAGATGAAATGCGCAAGCTTCGCAACGTTGCCGTCCTGGTCGCTGCCATCGGCAGCATCGGACTCGTGGGCGGTACGGCCTACGCCGGCGGTCACGGCGAGGGTGGGGACCAGTTCAGCATCACGCAGACCACCAACTGCAAGTCGCACGACCTGAACCTCGACGTCCTCGGCCAGGTCGGCGTGCTGAACGGCCTGCTGGGCAACGCCCTCAACGGCGAAGGCAACCCGGGCGCCCAGTCCACGGACATCGGCTCCACCATGGGCTGTAACAGCAGCGCCTTCTGAAGTCCCCTCAGGCGTAAAGACGCCGAACCATGAACGGTCCCGGCACTGGGCCTCAGGCAAAGTGCCGGGACCTTCACGTGCGCCAAACACTTCCTAGGCGGCGCAGCGCTGGATGCTTCCGGGCACTCCGCTCTGGCGCCGTTGAACCCTCCACGTCACCTAGAGGCGATCCCTCGCAGATCGCATTTACCTCACGTCTTCTGGAGATGACATGCGCAAGCTCCGCACGGCCGCCGTCCTGATGGCCGTTCTCGGAAACGTCGGACTTCTGGGCGTCAGCGTCGCCCACGCAGATCAGGGCTGGGACGGGGGCAACGGCGACAGCATCAGCGTCTCGCAGAGCACCACCTGCCAGTCGCACGACCTGAACCTCGATGTCCTCGGTCAGGTCGGCATCGGCAACGGGCTGGGCGGCAACCTGCTGGGCGGCGAGGGCAGCCCGGGGGCCCAGAAGACGTCGCTGGGCTCAACCGCGGGCTGCGACAACAAGTTTGGCGGCTAAGAGCTCTCTGCAGGCCCTAAGCCTGGCGTTTCGGTCCTGTCGTCGAAACGGCCCCGAACGTGCTGTTGGGTTTGCCTGAGTTCCGAACGCAGCTACGGCCTTCGCCTGATCCTGTGCTCCTTCACGGAAGCAGGGGATCAACGCGAAGGCCGTAGCTGTGAGGCTGTCGCACCACGGCGTCCCGAGGGATGCGATTGCCGAACCCGGCACGCTTTTCGACGGGACTCCGTGCCGGTCTGACGGGCGGCGCAATGCCCTGTTCGAGCTGAGTGATGCCCTGCCATGTACAGCCCGGTGCGGTCATTGGCCGAGCCGTCGTTGGAGCCTGAGCGCCCGCGCCTGCCCGCCGGTTGGGGCGGAGGCGAAAGTGCAGGATTCGATCCGAACGCGTCCGGCCCAGCAACTCCACGGGCAGGTCCGCGAGTGGGAACACCAGGCGGGTCACGTCGTAGCCGGCATCAAGGACGGCCAGGACGGGCGGACCGCCGATTTGCCACCGGCCTGCCCATGCAGCCGCTGGAGCGTCTCCGGGGCCTGGCCGGCGGTGACGGGGAACTCTGGTCTGCTTCGGGTAGGAGCCCTGCCTCTATAAAAACGAAATGCTGGTCCGGGACCTCTTCCCCGGACCAGCATTTTCCGTGAGCGCTCAGCTGTTGATGTGCGGCTTCTTGAACCCCTCAGGCAGCTTGGCCGTGTTGGAGCAGTCCACAACCGGCCCCGCTTTGACGGTTTCGCTTCCCAGGATTTGGTCCTGCTGCGTGACCACGTGCGGCTGGTCTGTTGACGTGCACTGCTGGTCCTGCTTGATGACGTGCGTGCCGTCCTTGTCGATGTACGTATCATTTTTCTGAACGCACACAACGTCCTCCTGCACGACGGTGGGGCAGGCACCTGGATTTCCCTCAGCATGTGCATGTGTAGCGCCGAGGCAGATGGCGGCGAGGCTTCCGACGAATGCTGCGGCGGTCGCGGTCTTCTGCGAAAAGAGCATGGGTTGCATTCCTTTGTAGTGAAGAATCGGACAGTCTTTTATTGACCGGCGTTGCCCGTGCCGAGAAAGTCAAGCAATCAAATCTTTGCCCGCCGGCAGGATGGTTGTAGCCCGGACGCGAACTCAGCGTCCGGGCTACCTGCACCACGGGTATCACTCAGCGCACCGCTCGGTCCGTATCCCCGACGCCGAGTGAGGCCGCGGTGGGCCTTGACTCGTAGCTCCGCCCTTAGCCGTTACCACCCTGGGCCTGGACCGGCTCCTGAGCCTGACCCTGCTCCTGGGCCTGGACCGGCTCCTGAGCCTGGACCGGCGACTGGACCGGCTCCTGAGCCTGGACCGGCTCCTGAGCCTGACCCTGCTCCTGAGCCTGGACCGGCTCCTGAGCCTGACCCTGCTCCTGAGCCTGACCCTGCTCCTGGGCCTGGACCGGCTCCTGAGCCTGCTCCGGCGCCTGGACCGGCTCCTGAGCCTGGACCGGCTCCTGAGCCTGGACCGGCTCCTGAGCCTGGACCGGCTCCTGAGCCTGGACCGGCTCCTGAGCCTGCTCCGGCGCCTGGACCGGCTCCTGAGCCTGCTTCTGGGCCTGGACCGGCTCCTGGACCTGCTCCGGCGCCTGCGCCTGGACCGGCTCCTGAGCCTGGACCGGCGCCTGGACCTGGACCGGCTCCTGGGCCTGGACCTGCTCCTGCGCCTGCTTCTCGGCCTGCTCCTGGACCTGCTCCTGGACCTGCTCCTGGGCCTGCTTCTGGGCCTGCTCCTCCTGCGGCTGGAAGTAGTAGCCACCCCCGACGGCCACGGCGTTGGCAGACGAAGTGGCGACGGCGGTGACCGGTACAGGCGCGCCGTCGTTACCGTCGGCGAAGCTGATGCCGACCCCGAAGGCGGACAGCCCCGCAACGGACGCCGCTACGACCACGGCGCGCTGAAACTTACGCATAAATGACCCTTTCCTGACCCAGGCATACCGCCCGGAATGACGACTCACCGTAATCGTAGGCACGCCAGGTGTAATCAATCGGGGATTTACACCCCCATGTCGCGCCTGAGCCCCATATGCGGTAATGCGCCAATGAGGCCGTAGAGCGGGATTCAGCCGTCGCGCTCCTCAGGAAGGAGGCCGGGCAGTTTCCGCTTCCTATCGATCGGTTTTAAGGAGCTCCAGACGTGACAGGCGAACAGGTCACCTGAGGGCCGAGTCGCGTCGTGCCATTGCCCATGGCGGCGGGCAGCGTTACGGACTGCACCGGCATGCAGGACTCCTGATGAGGAATGGCGCCGCGCCCGGTGCTCCCTTCGATGTGCTGCACACAGACGACGTCCCCCTGGGGGCTCCGAGTGCAAGATGCCGGGTCTCCCGCGGCGTACGCATACGTGATGCCCGTGGACGTCACGACGAGCCCGCCGATGAGCCCCGAAAGGGCCGCGATCTTTTTCCTGCTGAACATGTGATGCGTGTCCTTAGTACGGGCGCCCGGGCGCCGCTCCCTCACGATCGGCCGCGCCGCAGGCGTGGCCTGCGGCACCGAGCCTTTTCCAACTTTCCGCGTCGGCCGGAGAGTTGGCCCGACAGGCGGATGAAGCTGCCGGCAGTGGTGAACGCGCAGGGCATGGCCGGCCCGAAAGGCCGTCTCCTCTGGGCTTCACCGGCCCTGCCCGGCGCCGTCCATGACGCCGGGGCAGCACGCGCGCACGGCATCATCGACGCCCTCACCGAGACCGGCATCACCTGCCGGCCGGACAGGGGCGACCACGGTGCAGGCGACTCAGCCCATCTCCCCTTACCGTGGCCGATGGGACGCCCTCCCGGCCTGCCGGCAGGCCGTCAACCGGTCCCGCGCGAGGTCCGGGCACTGGCCGAACAAGCCATCGCCACCCTCGAGTCCCGGCTTACCTCTCCGCAAGCCCCGCCGCTCGACGACCGGGGTCACCGGCCTCGTCCAAGCGGTCCTCGCCCTCCATCCGGCCAACTCGCACTGAGATCAAGGCAGCCGGCTGCCGGCATTCGATCCCTTCGGGTTAACCCGAAGGGATCCCGTACCGGCCGTCGCGATGATGACGTCGCTGACCTCAGCCAGTGAAGGCGCGGTTGTGCTGGCCGCAGGTGGTGTCCTTGGTCTGACCGAAACCGAGCACTCCGATCGGGATGTCGTTCTCCAACACCGTCTGCGGGCTGCACTCCTGGTACGGACGGTAAAGGTCCAACACCTTCGGTCCCTTGTCATGGGTGTCGGCGACAGCCGTTCCGGCGCCGACGGCGGACAGGCCACCGGCCGCCACTGCTGCTGCGATCACGATCTGCTGAAACTTACGCATGGAACCCTCGGTTCTCCATTGCCTGCACATGACGGCTAGTTGCCTAGCGTGACTGAATGAACACTAGCAGTAGCATCTGGTGGTCGGCGCACGGAGGTCATACGTGTCCAACGCAGGAGCCGGACCCGGCGTGGACACCAACTGGCGCCGCAAAAGGACGCTTTGCCGTTCGGCATACGGTATGGGCGCACCGCAGAAGAGGGCCCGGCACGGCACACCGCCGCATCAAACCAATTGCCTGGAGCGAGAATTAGGGCTTGCAGAGAATCAACTCGCTGTCTTGATCCTTGGCGTCAGGGTGAGGCCGGGGCGGCGGCCGGTGCAGAGGTGGTGATTGCCCCTCCGGATGGTGATGGCGAGGGCGGGAGTGCGCCGTTCCGGATGAGCATGGCGTTGCGATTGGTGCAGGCGGGTTGATCTCCGGGGTGCCGAGGGGCACGTTGAATCCTCCCCCAGCTGAAGCAGGGGGATTCCTGGCTCACACTGCCTGCGGGTCAGCGACCCAACAGGTCTTCCGCGATCAACACCAGCCGG
>NZ_JBSFYW010000129.1:0-6619 GCF_053599975.1 Streptomyces sp. NPDC005141
TTCCCACAACATCGCCCGACGCGGCGAGAGCGTGTGGAACGCGGGGCGTGAGTCACGCGTCCCTGCCACCCCATAGGGGTGTCCGGACGGAGGAGACAACCCAGCAGCCAGCTGGACACTACCTCCAAGCCCAGTCCTTCAGGGCCGGGTCAAGTTGACAACTGCTGGACGAAGTACGGCTCGACGGTCATCCAGCCGTTGCCGCGAGCGCCGTAGCGGGTGCCGTTGTCGCTGCTGGCCAGGGTGTACCAGGAGTCGACGTAGTCGGGATCGTCCGTCCACCAGTCGTTCGGGATGGCATCCATGATCGCGTTCACCAGGGGGATATAGGTTCCCTGATCGGTGATGGTGAGCAGGGCAGCGGCAATGGCCTTGGCGAGGTCGCGGTAGTTGGTGCTGCCGTCCTCCTCCATCATCACGGCATCGGCCAGGTTGTACTTGTAGTTCGACCAGTTGACCAGGATCTGGCCGGGCCGGTAGACCGTGCCGTCATTGTCGAGGTAGGGCATGTCGACGGGGTCGACACGTACGCTGCCGTCCTGCCCGAAGCCGGTGACCAGCGTGTAGATCTCGGCGTCGCCCTTGACCCAGGGCTCCTCGTCGTCCGAGAGCTCCACCGCGCTGATGCGGGTGGTCCAGAAGCCCCCGGCTGCTGCCTGGGCCTGCGGCCTCTTGGTGGCGCCCGCCTTCGGTGCTGGTGCCGGTGCGGCGGAGGCCAGGCCGTAGTGGCGCAGTTGCCTGTTCAGGAACTCCAGGCCGGCGGCCAGCGCCTTGGAGCCGTCGATGTCCACGACGTACACGGGACGGGCGGGTGCGTGGCGGGCGTCGAGCGTGTGGGCTCGGCCCCGGCTGTCGTAGGCGACGATCGTGCCGGCGTGATCATCGGTGGTGGCGGGGGCCACCCAGGGCGCCTTTCCGGCGGTCAGTGCGCTGCGCATCGCGTGGTCCCCGAGTCGCAGCCGGAGCAGCGAACCGATGCCGGTGTCGAGGCCCTTGGCGGCGGCGATCCGGTGATCCGCCGTGGCCAGCGTGGACTTCAGGCCGTTGTCGGCACGGCCGGCCAGGGCGGTGACAGACACCTCGTCGGTGGTCAGGGCGGCATGCTGGAGGCGGGCACGCCAAGCGGGGTCGGAGAGGGAGCGGGCTATGGCACGCGATCCTGCGCCGCGGCGACCGTGGACGCGGCTGCCGGAGCGGCTGCGGCTGCGGGCAGGGCGCTGACGGTCTGACCGGCGGACAGGGCGAGTAAAGCCACCACGACGGCGACGGCGCCACGACGGCGCGGTTGACGAGGTCTCACTGGGCGTTCCTCCCGGGAGCGGGTGCGGACGGACGCACTGTCAGGTGAGCGATGGAGCCGTGAATCTATGCGAGTAGACCGGGGCAAGCATGGCGGGTTCATGACAGTTCGAGCAAGGGGCGCGCTGCGGAATTGTCCTCGGCGACTGCAGACTCCTTCTCACACGGCCACCGGGCGAAAGGCGCTGACATGGCATCCGGGAACATGGCGGCGGCCGGCGGGCAGCGCCTCCGTGGCCCGGGTGGGTCCCGCCAGGAGGTCGAGAACATCGATGCCGGGCGACCGCCTCGCAGTCAGTCAGACTCCAGGGCCGCGGTACCGGACTGACGCCGGCTCACCTGCGCCTGACTCCCGCCCAAAGCGGCGGCGCCCACTGCCGCCTACGCGACAACACGGGCGCCTGCCCGTCGTGCGCTTGCTCTCCACGCCGGAAGCCCCGGAATCGACCATGGGGCAAACCTCGAGACCGTGATCCTCGACGAGGTCCTGCCCCACCAGAACGGCTGCGGCCAGATCGCGTTCCGGAGGCCGGGGCGCGCTCGCCCTCGGAGGTCTCTTACTCCCGTTGCCGCATCCCGGAATGCGGCCTTGGTTCGGCGGTGTCGGGTCACGCCAGAAGATGGCGTTCTCGCCGGGGAGGTGGCGGGCCACGAGGGCGGTCACGGCGAGGCCGGTCATGACTTCGGAGCGGACAGGGGTGAATCCCCCGGCTCCAGAGGCGCGTTGGGGTGATGCGCAGATCGATGCCCGGCGTGGGACGGCCGGCGCTGCAGCGGCTTGACACCCTGTCACCGGCTCTGCCTGTGAGCCGCCCGGCGGGCTCCGCCGGACGGGCCGGGCGGCGCGGCGTCCGGATGCGGTCAGGCGGCGCGGCAGAGGATCGCCGGGCCGGACGGTGCCGCGGCCCGGGTCACGGTCGCATGTACGGGGCGGGTGGTGTGGTCGGTGGCTGTGGTCTGCGAGCGGTTGCGTGCGAAGACGACGAGGCGCAGGACTGCGAACCGTGCGAGACCGGCGAGTGCGGAGGCGGACAGATAGACGATCTGCTCGAGCATGGCCCCGGGTGCCGCCACCAGTTGCTGCAGGGCAAGCATCGCCGTGCACGTCAGCGCGAACGCGGCGACCGCGGAGCCGGCCGACTGTGCGTGCTGACGCCAGGTTGCGTGTGCGCCTGCGCCGAAGGAGAAGCGGGCGTGCAGCTCGGTGGCCAGGAGCGTGGAGACCGTGGTGATCAGAGCGTTGGCAAGGCCCCAGGGAATCCGTGTGGCGAGGGCCGCCACGGCGAGGCTGGAGGCGAGTCCCACTGCGCCGCCGCAGAGGACGAAGCGGGCGAAGGCGGTGAGGGTGCCGGGCGCCGTCCGCTGCCGGCTCTTTACTGCATCCATGATCCAACCCCCTTGGCCGCCCACTTGCGAAACCCCGTACCCCTCGGCCCGCGAAGGCCTCAGTCCGTTGTTTCTGATGACAGAAACGCTACGTTGCCTTCACTGATCTGACAACTGATTTATTGCACTCTCGATTCATCGATGCAGGTAGACGACGGATAATCGTTGCAATAGTTTTGAGCTAATGCAACAGACCATATCTCGATCGTTGCAATGCATTGAAGATGAACGCTATGAGCGGAGGCACCGCTCGCCTACATGCGCACCTTCGCCCCTCCCCGAAGCGAGGCCGTAGCCTGCGGGCATGCGTTGGGAACATGTCTTCGGGTGGTTCTTCCCGCCGTGTTGGCAGGGCTCGCCCTGGGCTTCCTTGCGGGAGCGTGGGGCAAGTGATGGAGCGCTGGCGTGGGCGGTACGTCCGCGTTCGGTACGACCCGACCCGGCCAGGCCAGCCCAACGAGGATCGAACTGTAGGAGTCCTCACGACCCTGCTGCTCGGCTGGGTGCTGGCCGGCGCCGCGGCTGCCATCGCCGTCGACCTGCTCGGCTGACGCAGACACCCGCCTCGGTGCTCATGGTGGTGTTCGCGTGGGCGCCGAGTGAGCTGGTGCCACGAACGGTCGCTGAGGTGACGGGCCGGCCTCGCGCCGAGCAACAGACCACGCTCTACCGGCACATCAAGCAGCTCCACACGCGCGGCCTGATCGAAACCGCCGAGACCAGGCTCGTCCCGGACATCGTCGAACACCGCTACAGCGCGAGTCAGTCCTTCCTCGTACTGGACCCTGCGTTCTTCAACAGCCACAGCGGGACCGACGACACCGCCGCAATGAACAGTGAGGCACCCGCAAACGGTCGGCAGGCGACCCACGCCTCGAGCGGTGTGCACCCCGGATACGTCCCGGACACCGGGTACTTCCAGCGGTAGCACTCCGACCAGTAGCTCACCACGCGTCGCTCCGTGCGGGCGAAGAAGGCTGGGTTCCGCGCGATGAAATCCCCGCACCGCCTGACCTGGGCCGCCCCTGGGCCAGCAAGTTCGGCCAGCTCCGACGCGATCGCGTTCCAATTCGGCCAGGGCGCTGCGGCGATGTTCGGGTCGCGTGAAGGTGAAGGCCGCGCTGGGGAACCTGACTGGCAGGGACGGTGGTGCCCTGGCGTTCGCGCAGGAGGCCCAGACCCGCACGGCCTCCGCGGGCCGAGGCCCTGACATTTCGCGCGCGAGTTCATGGCCCCCTGACCGCCGTACCGGGCGGAGGCGGCCGACTGGAACTCGGCCCGAGCAACGGGACGCGCCCGGCGCCCGCCCTTGCTCCTGGACGCCGCGGCAATCCACCACTGTTGCGATCACCGGCCTTCGGGCAAAGGCCGCACTGTCCGCCAGCGCGGAGCCTCGTCATCGGGGACGTCCGGGGAGGGGAAGTGGAACGGCACCCCGAGGAAGCCGGCCAGCGCCCGGCCCGCCCCTGCGGCAGCGGTGCCCGGCGGAGGCCCGCCAGGGCGGTGGTAGACGGTCGCCAAGTGGCCCTCCCCGACCGGGTCGTCCAGGACGGCGACCAGCACCACGAACCAGTCGTGGACCGTGTCGCCGTCCCACAGAGCCTCAACTGCGGCCACCTGGCCCGGGAGTGCCGCGGCGCGGGTTGCGAGCGAGGGGACGTCCAGCGGATCGGGCGGCCTGTACCGCACCCGATCACCGAGGGCCTCGTAGCGCGCGTGGACCACCTGCTCCGCCTCGCGCAAGCCCAGCCCCAGTGGGCGCAGGGCCTCCCACACCGCCTTGACTGCCATCAGCCGGCGATCGCGCAGCACGTTCGCGTCGGCCTCCCGGCGGGTCTGATCCTCCAGGTACGCCCACCAGCCACTCATCGGGGCCCCGGGCGACGTTCCATGGCGTGCGTCATGGGCCGAACGTACGGCAGCACAGACAGGCAGCCGCGGCGATATCCCCAAGCAGCAACCCGGCTGCGGCAGTTGCCACGGGCAGCGGGTTGCGGGTTGCGGGTTGCGGGTTGCGCACGGCCAGGCCCACCAGCCGTTGCGCGCCCGCGCCGAACAGCCGAACGGCGAAGTCCTGTATCCAGCGCCCGCCTCGCCACACCCGCGACGAGCCGTTCGTCCCGTTCCTGGTCAACCCGGCCGCCAAAGACGAACGGCCCGAGCGCTCTACACGTCGTGGGGGTATGACGATGCCGGAGGAGCCGACCCTCACCGGCCCGGCCTCGCCCCGGCCTCATCGTGATGATCCGCGTCATCCGCTGACCGGCCCCCGCAGCTGAACCCTGCCCGTTCACTGGAGATGCCCCGTCAGATCCGGAGCGGCTCAACCACACGCCAGAAAGCCATCCAGCCGCGCACTTTGCACCTGGCCCAAGGCGGGGCCTTGGCCGCCTCCGTCCGTCAGCCGCCGATCCAGGCGTCGACCATCTCCAGGTGCTCAACTTCGGGCTCGGGCGGGCGGAAGCCCAGCGCCGCGGTGACCACCCGGTCCACGACCGGGTGCAGACGCTCCTCGACGAACCTCTTCCAGTCCGCCTCCGACTCCCAGACATCGGTGTACCGCAGCCCGCCGGGTGTGCGGTGGACGAGATGGGCCACCAGCCCCGGGGGCTTGTCCGGTCCCAGTCCTTCCCTGATGCGTGCGTAGGTGGCCGGGTCGATCGGCACCTCGAAGGTGAACGCGTACGTCACGGGACCACACCCCTCATATTCAACCGAAGCTGTTTCGGATGAATATGGCTAGCATCGATCGTGTGGAGAGACAGGTCAAGAGGCAGTACGACACGAGCCGCCGCCGGGCGGCGGCGCAGGCGACCCGGCAGGCGATCCTGGACGCGGCGACGCGGCTGTTCGTCGAACGCGGCTACACGGCGACCACAATGGCGCAGCTCGCCAAGTGCGCGGGCGTCGCGGTCGACACCGTCTACACGGTGGCGGGCCGCAAACCGGCGCTGTTCCTGCAACTGGTGGAGTCCGCCATCTCCGGCACCGGGGACGCCGTTCCGGCGGCCGAGCGCGGCTACGTACGCGAGATGCGCGCCGAGCCGGACGCGGCCCGCAAGCTGCGCCGCTACGCGCGAGCCGTCCGGGAGATGCACGCCCGGCTGGCCCCGCTGCTGCGCGTCGCCCGAGCGGGGCCGCCGGAGGTCGCGGAGGTCTGGCAGGGCATCGCCCGGCGCCGTGCGGACAACATGCGGCTGCTCGCCCGGGACCTGGCCGCGACGGGTCAGCTGCGCCACGGGCTGGACCTGGAGGAGGTGGCGGACATCATCTGGGCCACCAACTCGCCCGAGTTCTACTGCCTGCTGGTCGAGGACCGCGGCTGGCCGCCCGAGCAGTTCGAGCGGTGGCTCGCCGACAGCTGGTGCCGACTGCTGCTCGCCTGATCCCGGCCGCCGGCCCCCTCGGGCACCGGCGGCCAGGGCAGGACCCGGCGTGGCGGCCGGACTTCGGCCGGCCACGAGTCCGAGGAAGGACACGGGCCGAAGAGCACAGCGCGGCGGCCGGCCCAGCCCCCTCCCCCCTCTCCCGGCCGGGTCTCTTCGATGCAGGGCGCGGCGGCGCAGCGCGGCAGAAGGCGCAAGGGATGTCCGGCGTGGGCCTCATCCGCCAGGTGCGCAAGGAGCAGGTGGCACAACGGCGAGGGCGTCCTGGAGGGGCTCTCCGGGGCGTCGTCCCGGAGAGCTGAGAGCCCCGCGATTTTTGACGGCGCTGAACCGGTGAGGCAACCGGGTGATCTGCTCCGGCGGCGACCATGGTTGGAGTTGCAGGTCCTGGCCGTCTCAGGCGGCGGCTGTCGGGTTGGCCGATTCGGCGGTTCGGCGGTATTCGGCGTTGAGGCGCTGGGCTTCTTCGAGCTGGTCTTCGAGGATGACGATGCGGCAGGCGGCCTCGATGGGGGTCCCGTGGTCGACGAGTTCGCGGGCGCGGGCGG
>NZ_JBSFYW010000130.1:0-6394 GCF_053599975.1 Streptomyces sp. NPDC005141
GGGGGGGTGGGTGGTGGGGGGGGGGGGGGGGGGGGGGGGCGGGGGGGGGGGTGTGGGGGGGGGGGGGGGGGGGGGGGGGGCCGGGGGGCCCCCCCCCCCCCCGCGCCCCCCCCCCCCCCCACGCTGCGGAAGCCGGCCCGTCCTGAGGGCCGGGCAGGGGCCGGATCGGGGGGCCGGGGGTCGTCGGCCGGTGCCGGGCGGGGCGGGAAGGTGAGCGTGGTGCGCGTCACGGACGGGCCCGTGGAGTCGGGGCCGGCTCTGTAGGAGGCTCCAAACCCGCACGCGTGCGTGCCGGGTGAAAGCCGTATTCCACGGTGTCGGCGGGGTGCGGCACGATGGAGCCATGGCACCTACCTATGACCATCCCGGTGAGCAGGCCGCGCAGGATCCGATTCGGCTGCTCGCGATCCGCGACGAACCGCTCTCCCTGGACGAGGTCTTCAAGGCCGTGGGGGACGACGCCGCCGGGGGGACCGCGTTGTTCGTGGGGACCGTGCGCAATCACGACGGAGGCGCCGACGTCGACGAGCTGGGGTACTCGTGCCACCCCAGTGCCGAGGCGGAGATGCGGCGGGTCGCCGAGAAGGTGGTCGCCGCCTATCCGGTGCGGGCGCTGGCCGCCGTTCACCGGGTGGGTGACCTGGTCGTCGGGGACCTGGCCGTCGTCGTCGCCGTGTCGTGCGCGCACCGGGGCGAGGCCTTCGAGGCCTGCCGCAAGCTCATCGACGATCTCAAGCACGAAGTGCCGATCTGGAAGCACCAGAAGTTCTCCGACGGGTCGCAGGAGTGGGTCGGCGCCTGCTGAGACCGGCGGGAGTCTCCGCCGCCGGGGGCCGACCGATTTCGCACCCCTCTTCCGGTTGCGTAACCGGGGCCCTGCCGTGAGCGTTAACAGTGCGGATGGTTAATCTGCTGATCAGTCAGTTGCGGTCGCTCATGGGGTTGGGAGGTCGACATGGCGGCGCTTGCCTGGTTGCTGATTCCGTTTATGGCCGCGATCGGTGCCGGACTGTGGGGCAGTTGGGCCGGCCGGAATCGCAAGGCCGCGGGAGACGGTGTCGAGCTCGCCGGATACACGCGCTTCCGTGAGGCCATGGAGCGGTCGGAGGTCCGGGAGAAGTCCCACTCCGACGCGGTGTGAGACCCCCGGTCCGCCTCCGCGGGCCGGCGATGCGCGCGGGTGCGCGGCCGATGCGGTCCGAGGATCCCGGCCTGCTCGGGCATCGCGCGGAACGCTTCGGGCCACTGCCGGAAGGCGGGCGATCGGGCCTCATGGGCGGGCTCGGGCCCCACCACGTACGGACGGCCCCGACGGTGCGCTTACAGCACCGTCCCGTACTGTCGTTCCATGCCACGCCGCACCGCGACGATGCTCGCCTCCACTCTGATCCTGATCGCGCTCCTGTGCGCGGGAGTGTTCATCAAAGTGCCGTACTCGGAGATGTCACCGGGTCCCACGGTGAACACGCTGGGTGACCACGACGGCGAGCCGGTGCTGCAGATCTCCGGACGCAAGACGTATCCGACGACCGGGAACCTGAACATGACCACGGTCCGGGTCACCAGCGCCGACTACAACATGAACCTCGTCGAGGCCGTGTACGGATGGCTGTCGCACGACAACAAGATCGTGCCGCACGACACCCTCTACCCGGACGGCAAGACCGAGGAGCAGTCGACGCAGGAGAACGCCGAGGAGTTCAGCCAGTCCCAGGAGAGCGCGAAGGTGGCCGCTCTGAAGGAACTGGACATCCCGGTGAAGGCCTGGGTGATCGTCTCCACCGTCCTCAAGGGCTCCCCGGCCGAAGGACGACTGCACGCCGGTGACGTCATCAAGGCCGTCGACGGTACGGCGGTGAAGGCGCCCGACGACGTCGCGAAGCTGGTCACCAAGCACAAGCCCGGCGAGAAGGTCGTGTTCACGATCGTGCCCGCCAAGGAGCAGGCCGCCGCCGAGAAGGAGAACACGACGGCGACCGGGACCAAGGACGTGACGATCACCACGGCCAAGTCCGAGGACAGCGGCAGCGACCGTGCCATCGTCGGGATCTCTGCCGGGACCGACCACACGTTCCCGTTCGCCATCGACATCAAGCTCGCCGACGTCGGCGGCCCGAGCGCGGGCCTGATGTTCGCGCTCGGCATCGTGGACAAGCTCACTCCGGGGAACCTCACCGGAGGCAAGTTCGTGGCGGGCACCGGCACCATCGAGGACGACGGCAAGGTCGGCCCGATCGGCGGCATCGAGATGAAGACCGTCGGCGCGCGCGACAAGGGCGCCCAGTACTTCCTGACGCCCAAGGACAACTGCGCCGCGGCGGCCAAGGACACCCCCAGCGGGCTCACGCTCGTCAAGGTCGACACCATCGACGACGCGATGGGTGCTCTCAAGGACATCAGCGCGGGCCGGACCTCCGACCTGCCGAAGTGCACCACCAAGGGCTGACGGACACCGGTCGTCCGTGGCTGGGGTCGCCTCTCGTGCCGAGAGGCGACCCCAGCCACGTCCGTCCGGCAGTCAGTCCGCGAACGTCGCCGACAGCGCCTCCGCGAGGCCCGGCACCAGGCCGGCCCCCGTCAGCACCTCCGTCGGCGCGTCCTTCTCGCGCAGCCGCAGCGCCGAGTCGCGGGTGCCGTCGCGCAGGACCCCGACCGTCATCCGTACTTCTTGACGGTCCGGGTGCGTGGCGACCCACTGCGTGAGCTTCTTGCCGCTGAGACCCTCCGGGACCGAGGCCTCCGCGGACGGCGGCAGCATCAGCCGCTCCACCGTGAGCGCGCAGCCGACCACGGCGTCGGGCCAGGCGATGGTGCCGAGGAACTCGTCCAGCGGCTTTCCGGCAGGGATCTCGTCCTGCTCGATGGGGGTGAGACCGACGGTCGCCTGCTCGTCCTCCAGGCCGAGCTGGGCGGCGAGGCCGGGTTCCTGGACCCGCAGCTGTGCGGTGTCTACGAGGGCGAAGAGGCGAGCGGGCTGGTCCCAGCCGAGGCCGGAGGTGTACTCGTCGATCTCGAGTACGGCCCGGGTTAGCGGGTTCGCTGCCATGGGAGTGTTGGACATGGTCACAATCCTGCCTCGTTCGTACCCGGAAACGGGAACCGAGTAAAGCGTGAGTAAGTTGCATAGATGAGGCTCCTCGATCACGGAGCCTTGCGGACGGTCCACCGACACGGGGGCCTGACGGATCAACAGCGACTTCGAGGTGCGCACCTTGGCTTTCCAGATGCCGGACCGCGGCGGAGGCCCGACGGGGCCACGGATCAGAGTGGGCCGACCCTCCCGGCGTGTCCGGACCCTGCTCATGACACTGGGCGTGCTGGCCGTGCTGGCCATGGCGTTCGTCATGTTCGCGGGGTTCTGGACGGACTGGCTCTGGTACCGATCGGTTCACTACTCGTCGGTCTTCACCACCACCCTGTGGACCAAGATAGGGCTCTTCTTCGTCTTCGGTCTGCTGATGGCGGCCGCGGTGGGCTTCAACATCTGGCTGGCACACCGGCTGCGCCCGCCGCTGAGCGCCATGTCGATGGAGCAGCAGAGCCTCGACCGGTACCGCATGGGCATCGCGCCCTACAAGAGGTGGCTGCTGCTCGCGATCACGTCCCTGGTGGGGCTGATCGCCGGCGCGTCCGCCTCGGGCCAGTGGCGCACGTGGCTGATGTGGGTGAACGGGGTGCCCTTCCACCAGAAGGACCCCCAGTTCCACCTCGACGTCTCGTTCTACGCCTTCGACCTGCCCTGGTACCGCTTCCTGCTCGGCTTCGGCTTCGCCGCCGCCGTGCTCTCGCTGGTCGCCGCCGCGCTCACGCACTACCTGTACGGCGGTCTGCGGATCACCAGCCCGGGAGCGCGTGCCACGGCCGCGGCCACCGGGCACCTCTCGGTGCTCCTCGGCATCTTCGTCGCCCTGAAGGCGGTCGCCTACTGGCTCGACCGGTACGGGCTCGCGGTGAAGTCCAGTGACTTCAAGGCGACCGGCAACTGGACGGGCCTGAGGTACGTCGACGCGAACGCCTATCTGCCCGCCAAGACGATCCTGTTCTGCATCGCCGTCATCTGCGCCCTGCTCTTCTTCGCCACCCTGTGGCGGCGCACCTGGCAGCTGCCCGTCATCGGCTTCGGCCTGATGGTGCTCTCGGCGATCCTCATCGGCGGCCTGTACCCGGCGATCGTCCAGAAGTTCCAGGTCCAGCCGAACGAGCAGGCCAAGGAATCGCCGTACGTCGAGAAGAACCTCAAGGCGACCCGCGAGGCGTACGGGATCGACGGCACCGAGGTGCAGGACTACCGGGGGTCGAGCGACACCAAGGACAAGGCCAAGCTCCGCGACGACGCCGACACCGCCGCCAGCATCCGGCTGATGGACCCGAACATCGTGTCGCCGACGTTCCAGCAGCTCCAGCAGGTGCGGAACTACTACGGCTTCCCGTCGAACCTGGACGTCGACCGGTACACCAAGGACGGCAAGGACCAGGACACGGTCATCGGTCTGCGCGAGCTGAACCTCGCGGGCATCCCGAAGAACAACTGGATCAACGACCACTTCCGGTACACGCACGGATACGGCGTCGTCGCGGCCAAGGGCACCACGGCCGACAGCGAGGGCCGGCCGGTCTTCACCGAGTACGACCTGCCGTCCAAGGGCGACCTGGGCTCGTACGAGCAGCAGATCTACTACGGCGAGAAGACCACCCAGTACTCGATCGTCGGCGGTCCCCAGAAGGAGATCGACTACTCCGACGACAGCGGTGAGAAGACCACCAGCTACAAGGGCAAGAGCGGCATCAGCCTCTCCAACCCGGTCAACCGCGCCGCGTACGCGGTGGCGTTCGGCGAGCCGCAGATCCTGTACTCGGGCGCGATCGGCGAGGGTTCGCGGATTCTCTACAACCGCACGCCCAAGGAGCGGGTCGAGGCGGTGGCCCCCTGGCTGACCATCGACGGCGACGCCTACCCGGCGGTCGTCGACGGGAAGATCCAGTGGATCGTCGACGCGTACACCACCACCAACGGCTATCCGTACGCCTCGCGCACCACGCTCGGCGACACCACGGCGGACTCGCTGACGGCGGCCAACGACCAGCGCGCGGTGGTGGCCCAGCAGAACCAGGTCAACTACATCCGCAACTCGGTGAAGGCGACCGTCGACGCGTACACCGGCGACGTCAAGCTCTACCAGTGGGACACCGAGGACCCGGTCCTGAAGACCTGGATGAAGGCGTTCCCGAACACGGTGAAGTCGAAGGACTCGATCTCGCCGGCGCTGATGGCTCATCTGCGGTATCCGCAGGACCTGTTCAAGGTCCAGCGGGAGCTGCTCACCCGGTACCACGTGAAGGACGCCCAGACGTTCCTGAGCGGCAGCGAGGTGTGGCAGGTCCCGGACGACCCGACCAACAAGTCGGGCAGCGCGGTGCCGCCGTACTACCTGAGCATGAAGCTGCCGGAGAAGCCGTCGCAGGTCTTCTCGCTGACGACGACGATGACACCGAACGGCCGTGACAACCTGAGCGCCTTCGTGTCGGTCAACGCCGAGGCGGGGACGCCCGGTTACGGCAAGATCAACATTCTGAAGCTGCCAACGGGCAGAACGGTCGACGGACCGAAACGGGTGCAGAGCCAGTTCAACTCCGAGCCGTCCATCGCCGAGTCCATCAGGCTCCTCAGAGGCGGCGACTCGGAGGTCGAGTACGGCAACCTGCTGACCGTGCCGCTCGACGGCGGACTGCTCTACGTGGAACCGGTCTACGTCCGCGGTGGCGACCTCAAATATCCGCTGCTGCGCAAGGTGTTGGTGACGTACGGCGGCAGCACCGCGTTCGAGGACACGCTGGACCAGGCGCTCAACAAGGTCTTCGGGGCGGAGAGTTCGACCACGCCACCGCCCGACGAGGGCACCAAGAATCCGCCCACGTCCAGCAACCCGACGGTCCAGGACGCGCTCGACGACGCCCAGAAGGCCTTCGACCAAGGGCAGGAAGCCCTCAAGAAGGGCGACTGGAAGGCGTACGGCGAGGCGCAGAAGGATCTCGAGGACGCGCTGAACCGGGCCGAGGACGCACAGGCGAAGGCCGGCGGCAGCGCGGGCGCCGACAAGACGACCGACAAGACGGCGGACAAGAACGCCGACAAGAGCGGTGGTCCGAGCAGCAGCCCGAGCAGCGAAAAGAGCCCAGGAAGCGACTGATCAGGAGCCACCCCGCGCCGTGGTACGGTTGCAACACAACGGCGCGGGGTGGAGCAGCTCGGTAGCTCGCTGGGCTCATAACCCAGAGGTCGCAGGTTCAAATCCTGTCCCCGCTACTGAAGTCGAAGGCCCGGATCCAGATCATGGATCCGGGCCGGCGACGGGGGTGAGGCCCCCCCCGCGCCCCCCCCGGACCGGGCGGGGGC
>NZ_JBSFYW010000131.1:0-6352 GCF_053599975.1 Streptomyces sp. NPDC005141
CCCGCGCCCGACCCTGGATCTGGGGCCGACCCGCCCCGCCCACCCGCCAACTACGACGCCGATATGTGTACATCCAAAGAGGAATCCAGCACTAGCCCGGCCGCACCCATCACCCGACAGCCCACACCCTGCGGGATACGAGGAACACGGTCGCGGGACCGGCATCATCGCCGCCCTCTCCATGCGGCACGGCGTATCCCATCACCTCCACAGAATCACCCGATGGGCGGACCTCCACGTGGCATCCAGCTGGTCAAGCCCCATAGAATTTGGGCATCCGCCCAGGACTGCTCCGAGATCACTGCCGCCTCTCCTGGCTGTGCGCCTCGTGGCTCGGCATGCACCAAGCCCGTCATCGCGGCAGGGCCTGCACGCTCAGCTCGCGTCCTTCTCGATGGCCTCGAAGATGTCGGCGTCTGTCTCCTGCTGCCAGGCGGGAGGGTCGGACCAATCGGCGCAGCCGCGAACCTGCCCCCGATGTGGCCCGTACGACGTCGCCATCCCGGCCGCCGCTCGACTGCGCCCGCCCCGCCTCCCTACCGTCCCCCTTCAACCGGCCTGGGAAAAGCGGCTCCAGAGGGGATGCCAGGGTCGGCTTCCGTTCTCGCGCAAGAGATGCCGCAAGAGATGTCTCAGGAGAAGCCGCAAGAGATCACCAGGGGATGTCGTATCCCTCTTGATCGAGGCACGCGGCGCTGAGCGTGTGGCCGGTCCGCAGGGCGCCGGCTACTGCTGGAGTACGAGGCCGGTCGACCGGGCGCCGGTCGAGTTGCTACTGCCACCCCGCCGCGGTTGCCTGGAGTCCATTTGCTTCGGCCTACCACGGAAAGGCGCTCCCAGAGCACGTGCGCTGGGGACGCCTTGGTTGTTCTATCTCCTGGCGAGGCGGAGCTGGTTGACGCACCGCAGATCCTGCCGGTACTTCACCGAACCCTGCTGGTACCAGAACCGGCATTGCGACGTGTCACCCGACACCGGACCGGTCACTCTGAACCGGGCCATGTGATATTTTTCGGCCGGTTTGTTGTCTTTCACGGTGAAAGTGCTCGACCGCTCCGGCAGGCCGGTGATGCCATCGCTCGGCGACTTCACCAGGCGCACGCCGATCCCGTATCCGCCGGTGTCGTAGACGCTCACCACTTTGTAGCCGATCAACTTCAAGCCTTTTGGCAGACTCACGAACTGGGCCTTGAGGACCGTCACGGGCTCACCGCTGATGTTGGTCGCTTGGGGCAGGTTGAGCCAGTACTCCTTGCCGATCCGCAGCTGGTCGTACTCAAGGTCGGCCTGCTTGAGCATGCCTTCATCGAGCGCGTGGCCCTCCCATGCACCCGTGCCATCTGGTCTCTGCGGGACCAGCCAGGCCGCAAGGGCCGCCGCCACGATCAGGAACGTGGTTCCAACGATCAGCCAGCCGCGCCTACTTGTAGTAGAAGACACCGGCATGGCCACTGCTGATCGACCCAATCTGCCCCAGCTCCAGTGCTTGTCGGGATGGCTGTCCAGGGGTCTGAACTGCTGGAACACTCAGATTTGATCACATGTGAAGAACCTGTGTGGGGCCCTGCTCGAGTGCGGCGTCGAACTGGGGCCCCGATCCGTCGGTGCGGCGCGCCATGAAGCGAGCCGGGATGGTGAGGAAGCGACCAGTCGCGTGGCCCGGTGCGGTGAGATCGGTAGGCCCGGATGTTCAGGAGTCGCGTATTCACCATAGGCGTCGGTCGATCGTCACCCTGTGTCAGTGCTCTGCGGCATGATGGCCGCCGTGAACACCGAGATACTGATAGAGGTCTGGCAGCGGCTTCTCGCCGACCCGCACAAGTCGTGGGTGCTGTTTGAGCATGGCACTTGTGTCGTGTTGACCGCTCCGGATGGAGAGCTGGCTGAACAGGCCACCGAGATCCTGAAGGAGTTCGGCCCGGCGCATGCCGGATCTTCGGCAGGGGACTTTGGGGTGATCGATCTCAAGGATGCCGAGGGATGGGTCGTCACCGGGCACCACAACGACGTCCTTACCTATGTCGGCCCTGATGAGCCTCACGATCGGTCGGAGATTGCCGTCGGGCTGTTCGGACGTTCCAAGCGCCATCGGGACGGCACCGAACTTCTCGTCGTCCACGTTGAGGACAAGCGAGGCTCAGCGGACCCAGCGTGAGTATCTCGCTTCACCGTATGTGGTCGCCGGGGGCGTATCGGCTCCAAGTTCCGCCAGCCTCGGTGACCAGGCGGGCGGCGGTCTTGTCGTGGTAGCTGAGGGCCTTCGCGATGACGGCGGCTGGGGCCTGGAGGACGAACTGGCGGATCGCGGAAGTCCTGCCGCGCTGCGGAGGGACGGCGATCTCGCGTAGGTGGGTCTGGACACGCCTTGGAAAAGAGTTGCGGGCCGCTGTCGATCCGGCCACGTCCCGTTCGACGTCATGATGTGCGGCGCCTCGCCACACGATGACGCGACAGGACCTGACGAGGAAACACGTGGATCAACTGCTGAGAGTCATGAACTTCAACGTCTCGAGTGACGGAATCGGTGCCGGTGAGCACCAGAGTCTCGATCGGCCGTTCGGCCACGACCATCCCGAGAGGCTGTTCGCCTGGGCAGGAGCCACGGCGAGCTGGCCCATGCGCACGGATCCCGGGGGAGGCCGGGGCCTCGACGACTACTTCACGCGGGACTTCGCACGCAACATCGGTGCCGAGATCATGGGCCGCAACAAGTTCGGGCCCCAACGAGGGCCCTGGCACGACCATGAGTGGCGCGGCTGGTGGGGTGACGAGCCCCCGTTCCGCACGCCGGTGTTCGTCATGACCCACCACGAGCGTCCTTCGTTCACGCTCTCCGACACCACGTTCCACTTCGTCGACGCAGACCCGGCCACGGTCCTCGAACAAGCACGGGACGCAGCGCAGGGCAAGGACGTCCGACTCGGCGGCGGGGCCACCACCATCCGGCAGTTCCTCGACGCCGACCTCGTCGACACCATGCATGTGGCGGTCGCGCCGGTAGAGCTCGGGTCCGGACTGCGACTCTGGGAGTCCCCCGATGAACTGCTCGACCGGTTCCATATGGAGGTCGTGCCCAGCCCGAGTGGTGTGACGCACCACCTGTTCTGGCGAAGGTGACGCGAGGGCCCACTCGGAGCTGATCGTGCGCTTGGGCACCACGAACTGCAGCCCGTCCACCAGGCCACCAAGCCCTCGCCCCAGTGTGCGACGATCTGCACCCGGGCCTGGGCGTTGATCAGCGCGGCGTTCGCGGCGGCGATCGTGTCGGCCCGAAGGTAGTACTGGTCGACGTGCGCCAGCCGAGCCGTCTGAGGCTGAGCATGTGGTTGCCGCTGAGCGTTGTAGCTGGCCGGACCCGCGCAGGAGGCGTCCCTATGACGTCTACGGATCCGGCTGAGCCAGAGTCTCGACCGGGCCGCGTACGCACGCGCGGAAAAAGGAGATGCTGGCTCCTGGCCTGCGCAGGCAGGATCTCTCCATGTCGACCGACGTCAACGGAATGATCGAATGCCGGCCGGGGGCCCGCCTATGGGGACCCGACGGCGAGGACTCCGTATGGGAGGTCGGCATCGATCTCTTCCTCCTCAACAGGGGCAACGCCTACGACGGCATGGCCTGCCTCTTCGGAATCCGAAACTCCTTCGGCTTCCGTCCCCTGGCGGAAGACCGTGACTTCCCGGACGACGCCTCGGATGGGCTGCGAGGTGAGTTCGCCGGCTACGGCGGCGCCCACGATGTGCACGGGACCACCTGGCTGACCTGGGCCGAGCTGGACACCACGGACTGGCAGGAGACCGACGCCTCAGGCACACGAACCCGTGCCTCAGCCGCAGGGATCGATACCGACTGGGGCCGGGTCTGGAGCGTCATGCGCATCCTCAGCGAAGTCCACGGAGCCGAGAACGTACGCCTCGTCGTCTGGTTCCACTGATCCATGGATGAGCGCCGTGGTTGGCCAGACAGGCCAACCACGGCGCTAAGTCACAACTCGGAAGCATGTTCGATGACCTGCCGTCTGACCTGGCGCGACTGCTCACCCTGAGGGTGTGGCACGCCATGTGGCTGCAGCGCATCGACGTCAAGATTGCCGCTCTTTAGGAGCGGGAGGCCGAACAGGCTCAGGACCACAAAAACCGGCCGACGGGGCGGACTGGGTCGTCGAGCTCGGCATCGGCAACGGCCGTCCGCCCATCGAGGTGCATGCGGGCGGCTGCTACGCCGGGCAAACGGCGGCGTCCCGTCCCGCGCGAGGAAGCACGTCGGCTACTCACTGCGGGTGTACGTGCCTGCGGTCACTGCCAGCCGGACACCGCGCTGGAGGTCCTCGACTTATCCGCCAGGGGGCCCTTTCCGCCGCGATGCACTGACCGCCAGCCTCCACCTTCTGCGTCCGCGGTGATTCATTCGCAAATCACTACGACCAGGATGCTCCGATGACCAGTGCTCCCCCACCGCCGATCAGCGAACCGGACCCCTCCACCTTCACCTGCTCCGCCAGCCTGGTCGGCCCCTGCTCCGGCTGGTTGCCCGGGCGGGTGCCGTCCTCGGGGCGGAAGTCGGGGGGCGGTGCGGCCGACGAGCGGCTGCTCGCTGCCGAGGTTGTAGTGATTGAACAATCCCAACGTCTTTCGGTACACGTGAGTCACCGCGTCGGGGTGCTGATCAGGTCGAAGACCAGCTGGCGCGTCCCACGGAGGAAGCGGGATTTGGGTGGCCGCTCCCGTCCGCGGAGTAGGCAGTGCGCGCCATCTGCGCGGTCTGGGCCCGCGGGCTCAGGCGAGGGCGGCGACCAGCAGGGTGAAGGCGGCGATGATGACGGCGACGCGGACGTAGTGGAAGCGGTCCCAGCGGTTCATCTGCTTCTTCCAGTCGGCGGGGAGGCCGTCGGCGGTCCACGTCTTGACCCGGTTGTTGATCGGGACGAGCAGCAGGATCGACATGACCACACTGAGGATCAGGAGCGCGGCAGCGGTGGCGACGAGGCCGGCGCCGTGGTGGCGCCATCCGGTGACGGCCCAGACTGCGGCGAGGACGAGCGAGCCGATGTACCAGAACGGCATCACGGCGCCGAGCAGCCGGGCCCCGTGGGTGCGGCCGCGCAGGCCGTTGTCCCCGGGAAGGCCGTCGAGGATCGGGTTGACGAAGAAGGCGACGGAGAACTCCACCCCCACCATCACGCCGACGACCACGGTGGTGAAGACCTCAAGTGCATGGAGCATGATGACCTCTCCTGGGACCTAGCGTCGCTAGATGACAAGGCAACGCTAGTACTACTGCCGCTCGATTGTCTAGCGATGCTAGGATCAATTCATGTCGGTACAGGAACGCAAGGAGCGAGAACGGGCAGGCCGCGAACGCCTCATCTTGGCGACGGCCCGCGAACTCGCCGAGCAACAGGGCTGGGACGCGGTCACCACCCGCCGGCTCGCCGAGCGCATCGAGTACAGCCAACCCGTCCTCTACAGCCACTTTCGCGGCAAGCGCGAGATCATCGGCGCCGTCGCCCTCGAGGGCGCCACCGAGATGGCCGCGGCGCTGCGGGCCGCGGCCTCCGCCGCGGACGGCCCACGCGCCCGGGTCACCGCCCTCGCCCGCGCCTACCTCGACTTCGCCGAACGCAACCCGGCAGTCTACGAGGCCATGTTCCAGCTCGACGGCGGCCTGGCGTTCGCGAAGGAGGACACCCCGGAGCCCTTGAAGGACGCCTTCGCCGCCCTGCTCGAGAGCCTCGGCGAGGTCGCTGGCGATGGCGTCCACCCGGCGCTGTTCACCGAGGTGTCCTGGGCGGCCCTGCACGGGCTGGCGACCCTGACCCGGGCGGGACGGCTGCCGCCGGGGGACGCCGAGCGGAGGGTGGAACTGCTGGTGGACCGGCTCGCCATGGCCTGACGCACCGTCCGGACAGGCAGGCGGGCAGCCGGGGTCTTCCGGCCCGGCTCCGCCGCGGCGGAGCCGGGGATCGCCGGGGCCCCGCGCGCCTGACGGGGCGCCCACCTCGGAAGCTGCGGCCGGATGACGACACACGCCCCTTGACGGCTGGGTACACCTGACGAGTGAGACGCGCTGAGCAGCACGTCTCAGCATCACTGCCCAAGTGGTGCAGCTATGCCGTCGCCGCCGACAATGTGAAGTGATCCCTGAGATCCCACAAGAAGGCCTCGGGGCTTGTCGCGGAGGTCTCCCATGCCCCGAACCGTCTGGGCCGGCGCCATCTCCTTCGGCCTGGTCACGGTCCCGATCCACGTGGTCAACGCCAAGGAGGACCACTCCATCCACTTCCACCAGGTCCACCTGGAGGACATGGGCCGGGTACGGAACCGCAAGATCTGCGAGATCGAGGACCGCGAGGTAG
>NZ_JBSFYW010000132.1:0-6161 GCF_053599975.1 Streptomyces sp. NPDC005141
GGCACCAGGGCCCCGAAGGAACTGCAACACCATCTGCCGGCCCTACTGCTTCGCCGGCCTTCTGTTTCCGCGGACCCGACCGAGATGCTGTCGGGAGCGCGGGGATCGCGGTTGCTTGACCGGAGACCACCTCACTATCGATGTCCTGCGGTACCCGGGCTCAGCATTCCGCCCGGGCGATCCTGATGGCGCTCGATCCCTCCGTTCTTTCCCTCTGATCCATCACTTACCAAACAGGGAACTGCGTACTGCTGATACTGCTCTCCTGCGTACTGCTCAGCGGCCTGCGACAGCGCCACTCTCCGGCAGCCAGCCCCGTCGCCCGTCCTGCGTCTGCTCTGGCTTGGAACCCCACTGCCGAACCTCCCGGCACGCGCGCCCGCAGCCGACGCCTTCACCGAGGTACCGCTCACCAACTTCACTGCTGAGGTACCGCGAACTGCATTTACCGGTACTGCCACCGCATCAACTGCGGTCCTGCTCCCGGCGGCCCCTGATCACTGCGGGCCACCCGGTCCGGTCGCCAGTCCCGTCGCCGTCCTACAACCACCCTGGCTTCGAAACTCCACCACCGCACCGTCCTACGCACTGCACTTACGTGTACTGCTGCCTGGCAGTTCGTGTCTGCCCGGCCCTGCGGTCTCTCTGACTACGAGAGAAACCATACCCAGGCGATCAGCCAATGTCTACTCTGGCCAACATAGATTTCCGCGCGTTCGACAGAGAGGTAATCAACCTCGAACAGCGACGGCAGAACGAGCGAGACCGTCGCCGCCGGGATGTCGAGCCGCAGGCCGGTCGCCCCGGCACGGCTCCGCCGCGCGGTGAGGTCAGCGAGCTGGTCCGCACCCGTGCGCTGACACCGCAGGCGGCTGCACCCGAATCGCCCGTATGGGAACGGGCCGGCCGCGGTAGGTGTCCTGCGTGCAGACCTTTCTCCCGTATCCCGACTTCACACAGTCCGCCGCGGTCCTGGACCGCGCGCGTCTGGGCAAACAGCGCGTCGAGGCCCTCCAGGTGCTGCGCGGCCTGACCGTGCCCGGCTACGGATGGCGGCACCATCCCGCGGTACGCATATGGACCGGCTACGAGGAGGCCCTGGTCCGCTACGGCCTGGACGTGTGCGCCACGTGGGTGGCACAGGGGCACGCCGACACATGCGCCACGACGCTCGTCACCGACTTCGGCAGGTACGGCCTCGGCGCCGATGTACGTGTCCAGGAGCAGCTCGCCGACGAGGGCGAGCTGCCGCCCTGGCTGGGAGAACCCGCCTTCCACCGCAGTCACCAGTCGGCACTGAGGCGCAAGGCACCGGAGTTCTACGGCCCGTTCTTCCCGGACGTTCCTGACGACCTGCCCTACGTCTGGCCGAGGTCCGACCGATCCGCTTCGCCGGACAGGGGGCCAAGTCCTTGACGGTTAGTGCGGTTGAGATGCATCCAGGGCGGCATCAGGGGAACTCGTCCCGCGGATGATCGGGGCCTTCGCATCGTCCACCGGAAGGAGTTGGTGATGGGCGGACGACAACCGCGCGGCAGTGAGCGGGGTGTGGGCGTGTGCAAGGCGTGCGGGAGCAGGCCGGCGGTCCCGTCCGAGGACGGGACGGGACTGTGCGAGCACTGCGCCGACCTGCTTGAACTGCCGGACGGGGCGGGATTGATCGAGGACGACGGGGCCGGTGTCCGGCGGGAGTTCGAGGACCGGGGCCGACGGCCACAGGCATGACCGGTGTCCACGGGAGACTTCCTGACCGGATGCCGCGGCGGGTGACGACTGCGGATCGCCGACGGGCCGACGCCGAGGATCCGCCGTGTCACCGGCGGCCTCCGCAAGCCTCCGGCTTTCCGTGTCATCGCCGGCCGGGCCAGCAGTGCGCCCGGCCATTTGCCCGCCGTCTCAGAAGGCAGCTGAATCGGGCCGGGGGCGATGTCCATGGGAACGGGAGGCATCCGTGCTCTCGGGCTGCCCGCCGTGCTCCCGGGCACCGCCACGGTCCGCCTACGGTTCCGCATCACGAACCGTCGGGCGGACGCCTGGCTGTTCGCCGGCGCGGGGCTTCGTCGTCGGGGACGTCCGGGGAGGCGAAGTGGAACGGCACCCGGAGCGATTCGGCCAGAGCCCGGCCCGCCTCTGCGGCGGCAGTGCCCGGCGGGGGCCCGCCGGGGCGGTGGTAGACGGTCGCCAGGTGGCCTTCCCCGGCCGGGTCGTCCAGGACGGCGACCAGCACCACGAACCAGTCATGGACGGTGTCGCCGTCCCACAGTGCCTCGATCGCTGCCACCTGGCCCGGGAGTGCCGCGGCGCGGGATGCGAGTGAGGGGATGTCGAGCGGATCGGGCGGCCTGTGCCGTATGCGGTCGCTGAGGGCTTCGTAGCGCGCGTGGACCACCTGTTCCGCCTCGCGCAGGCCCAATCCCAGTGGGCGCAGAGCCTCCCACACGGCCTTGACTGCCGCCATCCGGCGATCACGGAGCACGTTCGCGTCGGTCTCCCGGCGGGTCTGTTCCTCCAGATAGGCCCACCAGCCGCTCATCGGGCCTCCGGGCGAGGTTCCCTTGCGTGCGTCATGGGCCGAACGTACGGCAGTACGCCGCGAACAACCCAGACGGCCTCGTCAGGAACACAGGCTGCTGTCGGCCTACGCTCGCCGACCAGCGGCCGATGGACCCCTCCAGGCGAACCGACCGCGGCCCCACCGGCCGGGACCCTGCCGGGAGCCTGAAGGCCGGGGCGGCGGATGCGGCGAACTCGCTCCGCACGCACGTCAGACGAGAGCGCCGAGGACGGGGTAGTCGGTGTAGCCGGTGGAACCGCCGGTGTACATCGCGTACTTGGCGCGGACGGCGTTGACGGGTGCGCCGGTGTGCATCCGTGCGGTGAGGTCGGGGTTGGCGAGGAAGGGGCGGCCCAGCGCGATGAGGTCGGCGCCGGCGGCCAGGAGATGTTCGGCGGCTTCCTTGCCGCCGTCGGCGGGGATCTGGTCGGCGGGCAGGACAGGGTTGGCGATCAGGGTGCCGGGCCAGATCTCGCGCAGGCGGGTGAAGAGCGGCCGGGCGGGGTCGGCGTAGGCGATGTGGAGGTAGGCGAGGTTCTTGCCGGCAGTGGCTTCCAGCAGGGCGGGGTAGAGGTCGTCGGCGTCGCTGTCGGTGATGCCGTTGACGGTGTTGCCGGGCGAGATGCGCAGGCCGGTGCGGTCGGCGCCGATCGCACCGGCGACGGCGTCGACGACTTCGGTGGTGAAGCGGATGCGGCCTTCGATGCCGCCGCCGTAGGCGTCGGTGCGCCGGTTGGTGTTGGGGGCCAGGAACTGGTGCAGCAGGTACCCGTTGGCGCTGTGGACCTCGACCCCGGCGAAGCCTGCGTCGAGGGCGCGGCGGGCGGTGGCGGCGAAGTCGTCGATGGTGGTGCGGATGTCCTGGAGGGTCATCTCGCGCGGTGTGACGGCGGGCCGGCGTCCGGCCGGGGTGTGGATCGGCTCGGGCAGCGGGACCGGGGACGGGGCGATGGGGGTGAGGCCGCTGGTGTCGGGGTGGCCGACGCGTCCGCCGTGCTGGATCTGAAGGAACATCGGGCCGCCGCCCGCGGCCGCGACGGCGGTGGTGACCCGGCGCCATCCGGCGGTGTGGGCGTCGGTGTGCAGGGCCGTGGTGTTCGGATAGGTCTGGCCGACCGGGTTGGGGGTGGAGGCTTCGGCGATGATCAGGCCGGCGGAGGCGCGCTGCGCGTAGTAGTGGGCCATCAGCGCGGTGGCGGTGCCGTCGCTCTCGGCGCGGTTGCGGGTCATGGGGGCCATGACCAGGTGGTTGGCCAGTTCGTGCCGGCCGAGGCGGGCGGGGGCGAGGAGCGGGGAGGTGGTCGTGTCGTGGGTCATGCGCTTACCGTAGAAGTTGACACCAATGTCAGGTTCAAGTCGTGGAGGTGTGAACTGCGTCATGCGGATCGGTGAGCTGGCCCGTCGTACGGGCGTGAGTGAGCGCTCGTTGCGCTACTACGAGAAGGAGGGTCTGCTGTCGGCGGAGCGGACGCCGGGCGGGCACCGGGAGTACGCGGACACGGCGGTGGACCGGGTGCGGCGGGTTCAGGAGCTGTACGCGGCGGGGCTGTGCAGTTCGAAGATCGTGACGCTGCTGCCGTGCATGCGTGACAGCGACGGCGGGCCCGCCGTGACGGCGGATGCGGACCTGGTCCGCGAGCTGACGGTGGAGAGGGCCCGGATCGACCGGATGATCGAGGACCTGCGGCGTTCCCGCGCCCTGCTCGACGGCGTCATCGATGCGGCGTCGGCGGGGAGCACGGCACCCTAGGCGCGGGCGGGAGCTCCGGCCCGCGGAAGGCCGTGGCTCCCGGGTCGCCCCTCCGGTAGCGGCGGCACCTCAGGGAGACTTGTCCCGAAGGGTGCGAGGGTGCCGGAACGGTTCACAACGGCGCGTGAGGCTGAGGTGATCGGACTGCTCTCTGGAGTCGAGGGTGCCGCCGCCCTTGGCCTCGCCTGCGCATGGCCCAACGCCCGCCTGCGGGACGGTCGTTCAGGCCGGACGGCTGCCTAGGAGGTGACGTCGAGCGGCCGCAGGAAGCGCCGCTCATAGCGCTTGATGCAGCGGGTGCTGCGGGCCAGCTCGACGGCGTCCTGGCACTCCGGGTCGGTCATGCTGTCCGCACGGTACCGCTCGTACGCGGCGAGGCTGGGAAAGGAGAAGAGCGCGTAGGCGATGTCGCTGTCGCCCTCACTCGGCAGGAAGTAGCCGTGGTGCGTCCCGCCGAGACGGTTGACGAGCCCGACCCAGCGGCGGCCGTACTCTTCGAAGTCCTCGAGCTTGTCGGCGTCGATCTCGTACTTGAGATGAATGGTGATCATGTCCCACATGATGCTGCATGCCGGTTCGGGCTCGAGGTCCGGAACGAACCCCGTTCCTGCGCGCCTCGGCGAGCCGTGCCGGCCACCCTGCCCCTCCCCCGCTGTCCGCCCCGTCCGCGGAAACCCGGCCTGCGCGGGGCCCAACTGGACGAATTGGACTTCTGCAGAGCAGGACAGGATGAGCCGAGTCGCCGTCAGGGCGATTCGGCATCTGCCGTAGCGTGGCTGCGGACCAGCGTGGGGCGTCCTCGTCCGGCCATCAGCCACGGGCAGGGCGCTGGGCTGCGAGGGCTCGCTCGCCTCCTGCCGCGTCTGCCGGTCAGGATTGCGGGGCGGCCTCGCTGATGTCGTGGTGCATGTGGTCCATGAGTTCGCCCATCTCGCGGACATCGGAGTTCGGGCTCTCGGCGTTCCGTGCCGCGCCGCGCAGCCAGTCGGCGGTCGTCAGGGCGAGTGCGGTGGCGTCTTGTTCGCGGTTGTCGCCGAGGAGTTCCTCGATCCGGAAGGCGAGACCGCCCAGGGTCTCGTCGTTGGTCTCCGGCGTCAGGTAGCCGCGCAGGCCGGCGGGGTAGGGGTCCTGGGCTCTGGCGTGCCGCACGGCGGCAAGTACCGCGGGGTTGTCGCTGTACTGGTCGAGATGGCCCAGGAGGACGTAGATCCGCGCGGTCAGCCGTGGCCGCCCGGGGTGGTGGTCCAGCCAGGCCATCAGCTCCTGCTGGCCGCCGAGGTGGTCGACGAGCGGGGTCAGTGCCTCCACCGATTTGGTGGGCAGATCCCAGTGGTGGGGAAGGAGCTGGGCCACTTCGTCGGCCAGCGCCGCCTCGTCCTCGGGACTGAGCGTGCCGGCGGTGAACCCGGCGACCTTCAGGCTGTCGAGCGCGAATCCCTCAGGCCCCGCCTGCCGGGTGCGGTGGGAGGAGCCGTGCCGCCGGCGCAGCAGTTCACCGACGCTCTTGAGAAGCGGCTTGTCGTGCACGAAACCTCCTATGGGTGCGCTCGAGGGGCCCCTCGTCCGGGACGGGAACCGCGGACGGTGCCGCGGTCCGGACGGCGATGCCGGCCGGTCCTCTGCGGCATCGGCACCACTACCCTGCCGCCCGGTCGCGGTGTCCGCGCGCCCGGTGACCCGGATGAGTGCGGACGCCTGGCGCCAGGGAGACATGTCTGTCATCAGATGCACCGGCGCGGCAACCGCATCGCGGTGCTCTCCCCCTGGCGCTGCGGACGGTCAGCGCACCACCTCGGTGGCCAGGAGGTCCATCCTTTGTTCTTCGCAGGGAATCCCGGCCTTCAGGCCGGGATTCCC
>NZ_JBSFYW010000133.1:0-6026 GCF_053599975.1 Streptomyces sp. NPDC005141
GGATCGAGCAGCAGTTCGCACAGGTAGCCCACGTCTGATCCAGCGGCGACGGACCGGGATGTACCGGCACGGCCCCGACCCACCCACCGAACCCGGCACCCACACCTGGGAACCGCCGAGGCCCCCGCACGCGAAGCCACCCGGCCCCCAGGACTCAGAACGCGTACGAATCCCCGGTGTCCAGCGCGAGCACCCGCTGCCGGTCATTCGCGTGATTCCGGTCCACCGACCCCCCGCCCCACACGGTGTCCACCGTCATCGACACCTCCGCCGACACCCCCCGCAGCCGCACCTTGACCCGGATCTCCTCCCCCAGCCCATCCACAGGCAACGCCCCCGTACGGCACACCACCGTCCGCTGCCCCGCCCGCGCGCACCGGGCCGGCAACCGCTGCTGATCATGCAGCGGTGTCGACCACCGCAGCCGCACCGTCGCGTCGGCGACGGGGTTCGGCCCGTGGTTCCGCGGCGTCAGCCGGACATCGACCCGCCCGCCGTGCACGGCCACATACCCGTGATAGGCGAGATCGGCCTCGGGCCCCGCGACGGCCCCGACCGCGGGACCGCCACCCACCAGCACAGCCCCCAGACTCAGCACACCCACCGCACACACCATCCGCATGAGGCCATCTCCGCTCGCCCGAAACGATCATCAGGTCATCGACCCGCCATCAGGGGATGTATCCCACCCCTGAAGCCCTCCAGGCGCCTTCCAACAGGTGACGCGCACGAGTCCAGGTGACGCGCTACGGGCCACGAGCCCACCCCCGCCTCCGACTGTGACCGCCTGCCACGGTGACCGCATGTCACAGTGACCGCATGCCGATCGCCCGCTCCGCCGCCCTCTTCGTCCTCGCCGCACTCCTCGAGCTCGGCGGCGCCTGGCTGGTCTGGCAGGGCGTGCGCGAACAGCGCGGCCTGCTCTGGATCGGTGCCGGAGTGATGGCCCTCGGCCTGTACGGCTTCGTGGCCACCCTCCAGCCGGACGCCGAGTTCGGCCGCGTCCTCGCCGCGTACGGCGGAGTCTTCGTGGCGGGCTCCCTCGCATGGGGCGTGGTCGCGGACGGCTACCGGCCCGACCGCTGGGACATCACCGGCGCGCTGATCTGCCTGGCCGGAACGGCCGTGATCATGTACGCCCCCCGCGGAAACTGACCCGCCACCGCCAGGAAGCCCCACCACCGCCAGGGCCAGGGAGCCCCACCACCGCCCGGCAGCCTCACCACCAGGCGATCCCCCGCCCCGACATCTCGCCCCCGCCCACCGGCACCTCTCCCCCGGCCCAGCCGTCCCAGCCCCCACCTATCCTTGCCGGAGAAGTCCCAGCCCACCGCCAAGGAGCAGCCGTATGACCCCCGCCGCCGCGTCCCGTATCGCCGTCATCACCGGTGCAAGCAGCGGAATCGGCGCCGCGACGGCCCGACAGCTGGCGGCCGAGGGCTACCGCGTCGTCGTCACCGCCCGCCGCAAGGACCGCATCGAGGCACTGGCGGCGGAGATCACCGCGGCGGGCGGCCAGGCCACCGCGTACGCCCTGGACGTCACGGACCGCACCGCGGTCGACGAGTTCGCGACGGCGTTCAAGTCGATCGGCGTGCTGGTCAACAACGCCGGCGGCGCACTCGGCGCCGACCCGATCGCGACGGGCGACCCGGCCCAGTGGCGCCAGATGTACGAGACGAACGTCATCGGCACCCTGAACATCACCCAGGCCCTCCTCCCGGCGCTCACGGCCAGCGGCGACGGCACGATCGTCGTCCTCTCCTCCACGGCGGGCCACGGCACGTACGAGGGCGGCGGTGGCTACGTGGCCGCCAAGCACGCCGAGCACGTTCTCGCGGAGACGCTGCGCCTGGAGATCGTCGGCACGCCCGTCCGGGTCATCGAGGTCGCCCCCGGCATGGTCAAGACGGACGAGTTCGCCCTGACCCGCTTCGGCGGCGACACCGAGAAGGCCGCCAAGGTCTACGCGGGCGTCGCACAGCCCCTCACCGCCGACGACGTCGCCGAGACCATCACGTGGGCCGTCACCCGCCCGAGCCACGTGAACATCGACCTCCTCGTCGTCCGCCCCCGAGCGCAGGCGTCGAACACGAAGGTCCACAGGGAGCTGTGATGTCCGATCCGGCGTCACCCCCGGAACGGCCCACCACGGACGACGCGGAAAAGGCCCGCCTGGCCCTGGAGAAGAAGCGCGAACGGTACGTCTGGTACTACCTCGCGTACTTCCTCTTCGGCATCCACATCGTGGCCTTCGTCATGATCTACGCGGTCCTGCACGCGAAGTGACTCACCGCCGGAAGACCACACTCGGCAGCCCAACCGCTTAACGCACACCAGCAGCCCCACCCATGGCCCACAAGGGTGCTGACCGCTCGGGCGAGACCCCCGGGCCGGGGGCCTCGCCGCATCAGCCCTTCACGCAGATGAACTGCTTGAGCTTCGCCACGACCTCCACGAGGTCACGCTGCTGCTCCATCACCTGCTCGATCGGCTTGTACGCACCCGGGATCTCGTCCACGACGCCGGAATCCTTGCGGCACTCCACGCCCCGCGTCTGCTCCTCCAGGTCCTTCGTCGTGAAACGGCGCTTCGCGGCGTTCCGGCTCATCCGCCGACCCGCCCCGTGCGAAGCCGAGTTGAAGGACTTCTCGTTGCCGAGTCCCTTCACGATGTACGACCCCGTCCCCATCGAGCCCGGAATGATGCCGAACTCTCCGGCCCGCGCGCTGATGGCTCCCTTGCGGGTGACGAGCAGGTCCATGCCGTCGTAGCGCTCGATGTTCACGTAGTTGTGGTGGCAGCTGACCTCCGGCTCGAAGGTCGGCTTCGCCTTCTTGAACTCCTTGCGGACCACGTCCTTCAGGAGCGCCATCATGAGTGTTCGGTTGTGCTTCGCGTACTCCTGGGCCCAGAACAGGTCGTTGCGGTACGCCGCCATCTGGGGCGTGTCCGCGACGAAGACGGCGAGGTCACGGTCGACCAGGTCCTGGTTGTGCGGGAGCTTCTGGGCGACACCGATGTGGTGCTCGGCCAGTTCCTTGCCGATGTTCCGCGACCCGGAGTGCAGCATCAGCCAGATGGAACCGGTCGTATCCGTGCAAATTTCTACAAAATGGTTTCCTCCGCCGAGCGTTCCCATCTGCTTGACAGCCCGTTCCTGACGGAACTTGACCGCTTCGGCAACCCCGTCGAAGCGTCCCCAGAAGTCGTCCCACCCGGCCGTGGCCAGCCCGTGGAACCGGTCCGGGGCGACCGGGGAGTCATGCATCCCCCGCCCCACCGGAATCGCCTCCTCGATCTTCGACCGGAGTCGCGAGAGGTCGCCCGGCAGATCGTTGGCCGTGAGCGAGGTCTTGACCGCGGACATTCCGCAGCCGATGTCGACGCCCACCGCCGCCGGGCAGACCGCGTCCCGCATCGCGATGACCGAGCCGACGGTCGCGCCCTTGCCGTAGTGGACGTCCGGCATGACGGCGAGTCCCTTGATCCAGGGCAGGGTCGCCACGTTCTGGAGCTGGCGAAGTGCGACATCCTCGACCGACGCGGGGTCGGCCCACATGCGGATGGGAACCTTCGCGCCCGGCACCTCTACGTACGACATATCGCCCTCAATCCCCAGAAAAACAACAGAAGTCTTAAATCGCAAAAACGGCGCCCAGGTCGACGTATGGGACAACGGACCGGCGTCCACGGCTCTGCGTGCGATACACATTGTCTCCAGGGGCCGCCCCCGTGCGGCAACCGAATAACCACAGGACACCCGGGCCGAAGCGCCGTCGGGAACCGTCGAGAGGAGCCTGACCGTGCAGCGGAAGGCGTACGTATCAGGCGCCGCCGTGCTCCTCGCGGCATTGCTGGCAGGCTGCACGGGCGGTCCGGACGAAGGGAGTTCGCCTCCGGACTCCAAGAGCGGCAACGCCGGCACGACGGCTCAGGCGGCCCAGCCGGGCAAGTACCGCACCCTCCCGCAGGCGTGCGCCGCGGCCGATCACGACACGCTCGACGCACTGCTGCCCGGCATCGAGCAGAGCACCGACGAGAAGCAGCAGGAGAAGCTGTACGAGGGTGAGGCCACGGTCACGTACAACACGGACCGGCGGGACGGCTGCAACTGGAAGGTGGAGTCCACGTCCGCCACCGATCACCTCTTCGTCGACTTCGAGCGCGTGGTCTCGTACGACAACGCGGTGAGCGACGACGACAAGGCCGAGGAGCTCTACACCGTCAAGGAGACGGCGGCCGACCTCCCCGAGCCCTCCGCGTCGGCCTCCGCTTCGGGCGACGACGCCGGCCCGAGCCCGAGCGACGGCACCGGCACCGGCACCGGCACCCCGACCGGCGCCGGAGGCGGCGGTGACGAAGGCGACGGCAAGGGCAAGAGCGACGGCTCCGGCACCCCTTCCGCCTCGGCCTCTCCCTCGGGAACGCCCACCGCTCTCCAGCCCCGCGTCCTCGACGGTCTCGGCGAGCAGGCGTTCCTCGACGACAAGCTGAGCACCGGCTCGTCGACGGCTCAGCAGCGCACGGTGACTGTGGTGTTCCGCACGTCCAACGTGATCGTGACGATCGAATACGCCGAGCAGCCGACGGCTTCCACGGACACCCCGGACAGCGAAGAAATGCAGGACAGGGCGTGGAAACTGGCCGAGGAGCTGGCCGACAAGCTCAACGGCTAGCGCCCTCGCGGCACCTGCGGGCACCCCGGCGCAAACCCCCCGAACGGGAACCGCCCGGGCGCACCACCGCGTACCGTGGCCCCTCGGACCCGACCGGTCGCACGTTCCATGTGCGGCCGTACCACGAGCGCCACGAGTGAAGGAACCATGCACCGACCAGTACAGCGAGTAGGCCGAGCACCACGACTCACCCGCATCCTTGTCAGCGCAGCCGCCGTCCCGGTGATGCTTGTCGCCGCGGGCTGTTCCTCGGACTCCGACTCCGGCGACGACGCGCAGAAGAGCGCGAGCGCGACCCCGGACGCGAAGGTGTCCGAGAGTGCCTCGGCCGATGTCGTCCAGCCCGCCGCGTACGCGAAGCTTCCCGAGCCGTGCTCGGTGCTGTCGAAGAAGACACTGGGCGAACTGGTCCCGAAGGGGAGCAAGTCGGGTAAGGAAGGCAAGTCGGACGACGCGTCGCAGCGCGGCAACTGCAACTGGAACAGCCTCGACAACAACGGCGTGAAGGGCTCTCAGTTCCGCTGGCTGAACGTGGCGCTGCTGCGTTTCGATTCGGACACGCGTGGCGCGGGCGACGAGCAGGCGCACGCGTACTTCGAGAAGCAGGTCACGGGCGCGCAGTCGGTGGAGGGCGCGAAGGGCGCCAAGTCCGAGCCGGTCGCCGGGACGGGCGACGAGGCGACGGCCGTGCGGTACGACCTGAAGAAGAAGGAAGGCTCCTTCAAGCAGCAGACGATCGTGACGCGCGTCGAGAACGTGGTCGTCACGCTCGACTACAACGGCGCCGGTCTCGCGGGTGAGAAGACCCCGAACGCCGCCGACCTGCTGAAGGCCGCCGAGAAGGCGGCGAAGGAGGCGGTGGCCGCGGTGACCGCCGCGAACAAGGAGGGCGGCGCGGCGAGCACGTCCTCCTCGGAGCCGTCCTCTTCGTCGAAGACGTCGTCCGCTGCGAAGGCGCCGTCCAAGAGCGCCTCCAAGAGCGCTTCACCGTCGAAGTCCGCGGCGAAGAAGGACTGACCCGGTCCCGGACGGTTTCGGGGCTCAACTCGTAGTTTTGGCGGGACAGTTGCAGGGGCCCGGTCCTCTCGGGGACCGGGCTCGTCCCATACCGCGCATCCGTACGCCACACACATGTGCCACTCTGTTGCGCGCAACAACACGCAAGCGGAGGGGAGTGCAGGTGGCCGCGCCCATACAGCTGACACGGATGCACAAGATTCTCATCGGCGTGGTCGTCGCCGGTGCGGTCGTCATCGCCGGGATCGGCTTCGCCGGTTCGTACGCGGCGGTCCGTGAGCTGGCGATCCAGAAGGGGTTCGGGAACTTCTCGTACGTCTTCCCGATCGG
>NZ_JBSFYW010000134.1:0-5350 GCF_053599975.1 Streptomyces sp. NPDC005141
CGGTCTTCTTCCACTTGGTCAGTGCGGCGGACGACTGCCCATAGGACATCCGGCGCTGCTCGCCGGTCCAGGCCCGCGTGCGCTCCTGAAGCGCCCTGTTGTACACGAAGCGGACGCAGCCGAACGTACGCGACAACTCAGCCGCCTGCTCACCCGAGGGGTAAAAACGGTACCTGAACGCCCGCTTGACCTGCCGCTCCACGCCCCACACCCTATCGACTTCCGCGTGAGCAAAGGGTGTCGACCGGTAGCCGGCGGACAGCGCATGGCCCTGACGGCGATCCGTCCTCTTCTGCCCTGCTCCGCAGGAGTCCGATTCCTCCCCGGCCTGAAGGCCGGGGTATCCAGGGAGGTAACCCGATGACCATGGTTTCCAGGTCGTGGTCCCTGCACGGCGGCGAGAGCGGCGTCGGCCGTCCCTCGTTCGTCGCCGAGTTCGGGCTCTGGGACGACCGGCAGGCCGCCGCGGCCGAGCAGGTCCAACTGCAGCTGGAGGAGGTCGATCTCGTGCGGGTCGTGTTCTGCGACCCGCACGGACTGGCCCGGTCCAAGACGGTGCCCGCGGACGTGTTCCGTACGGTGCTGCGCAACGGCATGGACTTCAGCGCCGGGCCGTTCCTCTTCGACACCGGCCACGCGGTGGCCGTCGACTTCCTCGCCGACGCCGGGGTGGGGGTCGGTGAACTGCTCGGCGCGGGCGACTTCGTCCTGGTGCCCGATCCGCGCACCTTCCAGGTGCTGCCCAAGGCCGGGCCGCGGACCGCCTGGGTGCTGGGCGACGAGTACCTGCGCGACGGCACGCCGCACCCGCTGTCCGCCCGCGGCGTGCTGCGCCGGGTCTGCGCCGAGTACGCCCGCAACGAGCTGTCCCCGGTCATCGGTCTCGAGGTCGAGTGGTACCTCACTCGCCTGACCGGCGGCCCGGTGGGCAACGCGGGCAACGGTTTCGGCCTGCAGGGACCGGCCCCCGAGGTGGAGGCGGTCAACCCCGGCTACCAGTTCAATCTCGACAGCGCCTACGACTCGGTCGCCGAGGTCGCCGACCCGCTGGCCGCGATGCTCATGCAACTGGGCCTGCCGCTGCGCTCGTTCGAGCACGAGTCGGGTCCCGGGCAGCTGGAGACGACGTTCAATCCGATGCTGGCGCTGGACGCCGCCGACGCGATGCTGTTGTTCCGCACCCAGCTCAAGCAGGAGTGCAGGCGGCGCGGCTACCACGCCTCGTTCATGACCCTGCCGCGCCTGGCGAGCTTCGACCCCAGCGGCTGGCACCTGCACCAGTCCGTCACCAGCGCGAAGACGGGCCTCAACCTGTTCGCCGAGGGCGACGGCCTGCAGGACGCGATCTCCGCCGAGGGCCGGGCCTACATCGCGGGCCTGCTGGCGCGTGCGCGGGAGTTCAGTCTGCTGTCCGTCCCGACCGTCAACGGCTACCGGCGCCTGGCCCCGGAGTTCACGCTCGCCCCGACCGCCGTCGACTGGAGGTTCGAGGACCGCAGCGCCCTGATCCGGGTCCTGAGCGGCGGCAGTTCCACCCACGTCGAGAACCGCATCGGCGAGCCGTGCGCCAACCCCTACCTGGCCATCGCCTCCCAGCTGCACGCCGGCCTCGAAGGGCTGCTCGCCGGCCCCGAAGCCGGCCGCGGGGCCCCGGACCCTGCCCCGCTGCCCCGGACCCTGCGCGAGGCGCTGGAGTCCTTCCGCGCGAGCGAGAGCGCCGAGCGGCTGCTCGGTGCGCCGCTCGCCTCCTGCCTGGCGAAGCTCAAGGAGAGCGAGGCCACCCGGTTCGAGGCCTGGTGCGCTGCCGGGCCCGAGACGAGCACCGCGGACGGTGTCACCGCGTGGGAGCACCGCGAGTACTTCGGTGCCTTCTAAAGGCAGTCCCGCACTGAACCGGACCGCATACCGAACCGGACCGCATACCGAACCAGACCACCGCTTCCGAACCAGACCTCTCCGAACCAGACCCCAAGAAAAGGGAGTTGACACATGTCACGGTACGAATGGGATGGGACCAACCCGGCCGTCGAGACGCTCAAGGAGGCCGTCGAGCCGTCCCGCCAGAAGGTTCTCGGCCACCCGGTCTACCACCAGCTGAACAGCGTGGACGCGGTCGTCACGTTCATGGAGCACCACGTGTTCGCGGTGTGGGACTTCATGTCCCTGCTCAAGTCCCTGCAGCGCCGGCTGACCTGCGTCGAGGTGCCGTGGCTGCCGTCCGCCGCCACCGGCAGCCGCCGGCTCATCAACGACATCGTCCTGGTCGAGGAGAGCGACGAGCTCGGCGAGGGCTTCATCAGCCACTTCGAGCTGTACCTCGACGGCATGCGCCAGTCGGGCGCGGACACCACGCGCATCGACACCTTCCTCGCCCTGCTGCGCCAGGGGCGTCCGGTCCCGGCCGCGCTCGATGAGGCGGGCGTGCCGCGGTCGGTTACCGAATTCGTGGGCACGACCTGGGAGTTCATCGAGCACTCCCCCGTGCACTGCCAGGCCGCGGCGTTCGCGTTCGGCCGCGAGGACCTGATCCCCGACATGTTCGACCAGGTCGCCGCGCTCAACGCCGGCCACGGTTCGCTGTCCACGTTCGTCGACTACCTGCGGCGGCACATCCAGGTGGACGCCGAGGAGCACACGCCGATGGCGATGCAGATGCTCGCCGACCTGTGCGGCGACGACGCCGCCAAGTGGGCCGAGTGCCAGGAGACCGTCGACCGCGCGCTCGCGGCCAGGACGGTTCTGTGGAACGGCATTTCGGACGCGATATCCGAGCGCTCCCGCTGACGGGCCATCACTGGTGAGGGTGAGCACAGCATGCCAAGGCTAAAAGACACTCCTTCCACCGCCGCCTCCAAGCGCACCGAGCGGATCGGGCGGCAGTCCCGCGACGAGAACTGGAAGAAACCGCCGCGCCGTATCGAGACGTCGGAATGCATCACCTGTGACACGTGCCTGCGCAGCTGCCCGCCGGAGTTCGGGGCGATCTTCGACGACGGGCTCAACGTCGTGATCGTTCCCGAGCTGTGCTCGGGCTGCCCGGTGTGCGTGATGGTCTGCCCCGTCGACTGCATCTATGTGGACGAGGAGTGGACCGCAACCGAGGCCCGCATGTGGGACCACGTCGGCCTGACGGCCAGGGGCCCGGCATGACGGCGCCCGCCGAGGGGGACGGCACGCTCACCCGCAGGGCGGCGCTGGCCAGGGCGCGGCAGAGCCGCAGGCCCAGCAGGCTCGGCCGGCCCGCCGGTGCCACCGGCGGGCCGGACCGCCCGACCGAGCGGGACGCCGGGTTCCCGGCCCTGCTCCGGGCGGTCTGGGAGCAGGCGCGTGCCGCGCCGGACCTGGCCACGGCCGTGGACACACTGCTGACGCTCGCCGGGCACGTCCCGGCGGACATCCAGCTGCGGGCGCTGGACGTCGAGGCCGAGACCGCGCTGAAGATCCTGGCCGGCCGGTCCTGGCGGGACGAGGGCGGCGGCACCGGCCGGGCCGGCGACGACGCCGGCACCGCTTTTCTCGGCGAGATCGGGCTGGACACGAGCGGCCGGGTCGTCGTCCGGGTTCCCTCCCAGGGCCCGCTGAACACGCAGGCCGACCTGGTCGACGGCGTGCTGCGGGTGCCGTGGTCCGAGCAGGACCTCGCCGGCTACCGGGCCGAACTGGCCCGGGCCGCCGGCCGGTGGCAGGAGTCGGCGGCCGACTGCCGCCGGTGGCTGGCGCAGGCGGGCGCGGAGGGCCGCACCGCCCTGCTGGAGGACCTGGTCGAGGCGGCGCTGCGGACCGCGCCGTTCATCCTCTACGCCGGAAAGCGCCGGTACACCAACTTCCGCGGCCCCAACACCCTGACGGGCAAGACGCTGCCGCCGGGGCACCCCGACTGCGCGCTGAGCAGTCTGGCCGGGCTGCCGCTGGAGCTGTGGTCGGACAGCGACGTGCTGCTGGTGGTCTGCCTGACGCTGCTGGTGCGCTCGGCCGGGTACGCCCGCATCGAGGAGGCGAACGGCACCCAGCTCACGCTGGACCACGTCGCCCTGCTCCTGGAGCGCACCCGCACGGCCTACAACGCGGCCTCTCCCGCGCTGGACCCGGTGCCGGAACCGGCCTCGCGCACGGTGGCCGCGCTGGGTGAGCTCGCCGGGGCGCTGGCCGCGCGGCGCCGGGACCTCATGGGGTCCGTGCAGCTCTACCGCGAGATCTACGGCCCGCTGATGCACAAGATCGAGCGGGTCGCCGGTCCCCTCAAGAGCGACGCCGAACGGCTGGAGGCGGAGCTGTGCGCGCGCCTGCGCGAGCGGCTGCCCGTCACCGGTGACACCCTGGCCGAACTGGCCGCGGGTCTTGAGGCCTCGCCGGGCTGGCTGGCCGGCGCGCACGGCGCGTTCGGCACGGGGCTGGAGTCCCTGGTGTACGAGACGGTGTGCGCGGCGACGGTGGTCTTCGACGCCGACTTCGCGATGAGCCGCGGGATGCGGTCGCTGCCGGCGCTGATCGCGGCGCTGCGCGCGGGGGCGTATCCCGAGATCGCCGGCTGGGAGATCCCGCACTTCTTCTGCTGTGTGGTGCCCTCGCCGGACGCCGTGCGGCTGTTCGGCGGTTCGGCGGGCCGGCTGGCCGACACGGCGTGGGCCATCTCCTCGCGGATGCAGTACAACTCCTGGCACTTCCTGGTCGGCAACCTGCCCAAGGTCCCCGAGATCGCGGCACGTGACCACTTCGTGCCGCCGGCGATCCCGGACATCGCGTACTACTCGGATCAGCACCACAACGGCCATGTCGCGGCCAAAGTGCGCTTCACCGTCCGCAGTCCGCAGGCGGTGAAGGTGCTGGGGCAGAGGTTCAACGGGTTCATGGACCTGCGGCTGCTGCGCTGCGAGGGGCTGCCGTTCGACGAGCAGGACCTGCTGGCGGCGCACCGCACCTCCGCGTTCATCGCGGGGGCCACGACCCTGGCGGCCGGCCTGGCCGAGGCCGGCACACCCGTCGAGGTCACCGCGTTCGACTCGGCGTGGCACTGGAACGAGGTCGCCGGAAAGCCGGACGGCACGCAGGCCTTTTGATCCTCCCCCAGCTAAAGCAGGGGGATTCCTGGCTCACGCTGCCTGCGGGTCAGCGACCCCATCAGGTCTTCCGCGATCAACACCAACCGGGTTGAAATCAGCCCGGTTTGACACAGCAAAGCTTGAACGTGCATGTGCTGTCTTGGCTCTCGATCAGCACGGTGTGCGAACGGACGGCAGTGTCGGCGGCGGGCCCAAGGAAAACGGAGCCGCGATCTCCCCCTCCAGCGCCTTCAGCTCCGCGAACCGGGACACGGCCATCTCGATCGCCGGCACCACGTCACTCTTGCTGA
>NZ_JBSFYW010000135.1:0-5225 GCF_053599975.1 Streptomyces sp. NPDC005141
CCGCCCGCGCCCGCGAACTCGTCGACCACGGGACCCCCATCGAGGCCGCCTGCCGCATCGTCATCCTCGAAGACCAGCTCGAAGAAGCCCAGCGCATCAACGCCGAACACCGCCGCACCGCATCCGGGCACACGACCGCCACCTGAACCGCGGGCCGCGGCGAAGCACCGGACCGAACTCTTCCGCCGATTTCAAGAATATGAGTGCATGATCGCCGAAGATTCTGAGCCGCCGGCACACGGACGACACTTCCAGCCCGGCCCCGGCTCCACGCCCGACGCCCTGCGCACCCCGGCGGTTCATGCGCCTGCAAGCGCAGCCGGCCGACTGACTGCCATGCCGGCGGACGCCGGCCTGGAAGGCGGGGCGGAGCGTGCGGCGGCTGCGGTGAAGCCGAGGATGCGCGGCTGGCTGCACGCCGGGGTGTTCCCGCTCTCGCTGGTCGGCGGCGTCGTCCTGATCGCCGTTTCGCGTTCGGCTGCGGCAGTGGCGGCCTGCTCGGTGTACGCGGTGTCGGCCTGCCTGCTGTTCGGTACCAGCGCGGTCTACCACAGGGGAACGTGGGGTCCGCGCGGGGAGGCGGTCCTGCGGCGGCTGGACCACGCGAACATCTTCCTGATCATTGCCGGCACCTGCACCCCCCTGGCAGTGCTCCTCCTCCCGTCGGACCAGCGGTCCCTGCTGCTGTGGATCGTGTGGACAGGCGCACTGACCGGCATCGCGTTCCGGGTCCTGTGGGTCGCAGCTCCGCGCTGGCTGTACACCCCGTGCTACCTGGCCCTGGGATGGGCACCGGTGTGCTACCTGCCCGACTTCCTGCACACCGGCGGAGCGGCCGTACTCGCCCTGATCGTGGCCGGCGGGCTGCTCTACAGCGCGGGCGCGGTCGTCTACGCCCTCAAGCGTCCCGATCCTTCACCGGCCTGGTTCGGCTTCCACGAGGTCTTCCACGCCCTGACCATCACCGCCTTCACCGCGCACTACACGGCCATCGTCCTGGCAGCCGCGTGACTGCATTCGGGGGATGCCGAAGCGCAGGACGCGGCGGACGGGCCCGGCCACACATGGTCCGGGAGAGGCTGGTGGGCTGGGCGGCTCCCGGAACAGCCCGGAGCCGTGGGGTCTGGGCGGTCGGGGCCGGGACATCCCCGAGCGGAGGTGACAGATGCTCGAGTGGATCGTCGAGGAGCAGGAACCCGGAGCGGGTGAGGTCGAGGATCAGGCCCAGTGTCGCCGGCGGGTGGTGCAGTCGCAGGGTCCCGCCGGCCTCGGTGGTCGGCTGCGCGGCGTGGAGGAAGACGTTGAGGCCGGTGCAGTCGCAGAAGGTGACTGGTGTGAGGTCGATGTCGATGGTGCGGATGCCGTCGCTCAGACATCGCGCCAGCGCCGTACGTACCAGCGGGGCCGATTCGAGGTCGATCTCACCGGCCAGGGTGATCAGCACCCGCTCACCTCGGTCATGACGGTGGACGGTGAGCTGCGGGAGCGGCATGATGCCTCGGTTCGGTGGACCATCCGGCAGCGGACGCGGTGACGCCGGGGATCCCGGCCCCCTGGCGCGCCGTCGGCTGGGGCGTACGTTCGGCGGAGACGGAGCAGCGGCCGGTCCGACAGCCCGTGCGACAGCGCACCGGACCCGCCCAGTTCCCTCCAGGGATGCGCCGGGTCACAGACGAAGAGTCCGCTCCCTGCAGCCATCTGTGTCGAGCAACGACAAGCCGTCAGGGTCTGGGACGCCCGTACAGCAGCATGGTCCTCGACCCGGTCCGGCGGACGGCCGGCAGCCGTCCGTTCCTCGTACCCGGGCGACGCCCGGACATGATGCCGGGCGAGTACATCCGTGCCCCGCGCGGTCCTTGGGCAGGCAGCGCGAAGCACGGTGACCACCGCGATCCGGGGTGACGGATCGTGCACCACACAAGGAGGAGGCTCCGCATGACACTGTCGACATCACGCCTGGAGTCGAACCGGAGGAGCGGGACGGCTTCATAGAGCCCTGACGCCTCGTCCGAAATCGTTCGTCTCGCGTACCGCCGAGTTTCACGCCAGCGCCACGGGGCCCTTCCCTGACGTTTGGTGCTCTTGGAACACTCCATTCGCGCACGTTCCATCAGCATCCGGCCGAATGGGCCCGTCAGGACAAGAGGTCACCCACCCATGCCCCAAGTGAATCGGCGCCGATTCCTCCAACTCGCCGGTGGCACCACGGCGTTCACCGCGTTGTCCAGCAGCATCCAGCGTGCGGCGGCCCTGCCCGCGCACCACCGTTCGGGCACGATCGAGGACGTCGAGCACATCGTCGTCCTGATGCAGGAGAACCGTTCGTTCGACCACTACTTCGGTTCGCTGAGGGGTGTCCGCGGCTTCGGCGACCCGCGTCCGGCGACCACCACGGGCACCAAGTCGGTCTGGTACCAGTCGGACGGCACCAAGGACGTCCTTCCCTTCCACCCGGAGGCGGACGACCTCGGTCTCGCGTTCATCCAGGACCTCCCGCACGGCTGGAGCGACGGGCACGCCGCGTTCAACAAGGGCAAGTACGACAAGTGGGTGCCCGCCAAGTCGGCGACGACGATGGCCTATCTGACGCGTGAGGACATCCCGTTCCACTACGGGCTGGCCGACTCGTTCACCATCTGCGACGCGTACCACTGCTCGTTCATCGGTTCCACGGACCCGAACCGCTACTACATGTGGACGGGTTACACGGGCAACGACGGCAAGGGTGGCGGCCCGGTCCTCGGCAACGACGAGGCCGGGTACGGCTGGACGACGTACCCCGAGCGGCTCGAGGCGGCCGGGATCTCCTGGAAGATCTACCAGGACATCGGCGACGGGCTCGACGCGAACGGCTCCTGGGGCTGGATACCGGACGCCTACCGCGGAAACTACGGCGACAACTCGCTGCTGTACTTCAACCAGTACCGCAACGCCAAGCCCGGCGACCCGCTCTACGACAAGGCCCGCACCGGCACCGACGCCCGCAAGGGCGAGGGCTTCTTCGACCGGCTCCGGGCCGACGTGCAGGGCGGGAAGCTGCCGAAGATCTCCTGGATCGCCGCACCCGAGGCCTTCACCGAGCACCCCAACTGGCCCGCCAACTACGGTGCCTGGTACATCTCCCAGGTGCTGGACGCGCTCACCTCCGACCCCGAGGTGTGGAGCAGGACGGCGCTGTTCATCACGTACGACGAGAACGACGGCTTCTTCGACCACCTGGTGCCGCCGTTCCCGCCGCAGTCCGCCGCGCAGGGCAAGTCCACGGTCGACGTCGGCCCGGAGCTGTACCAGGGTGACGCGAGCCGCGCCGCCGGGCCGTACGGACTCGGCCAGCGGGTGCCGATGCTCGTCGTCTCGCCCTGGAGCAAGGGCGGTTACGTCTGTTCCGAGACGCTCGACCACACCTCGATCATCCGGTTCATGGAAGCCCGGTTCGGGGTGCGCGAGCCCAACATCTCACCGTGGCGGCGTGCCATCACCGGCGACCTCACCGCCGCCTTCGACTTCGCGCACAAGGACACCAAGCCGGTCGCGCTGCCGAACACCGACGGCTACCGGCCGCCGGACGGCGATCGGCACCCGGACTATGTGCCGACCCCGCCGGCGAACCCCGCCCTGCCCCGGCAGGAGCGCGGTTCGCGCCCGGCCCGCCCCCTCAAGTACGCGCCCCTCGTGGACGGTTCGGCGGACATCGCGGCCGGCAAGTTCACGCTGACCTTCGGCTCCGGCGCCAGGGCCGGCGCTGCGTTCCTCGTCACCTCGGGCAACCGCACCGACGGCCCCTGGACGTACACCACCGAGGCGGGGAAGACGGTCTCGGACACCTGGAACTCGGCCTACTCGGCCGGCTCGTACGACCTCACGGTGCACGGTCCGAACGGCTTCCTGCGTACCTTCAAGGGGGCCAACAGGACAGCGGCGCCCGAGGTCACCGCCCGCCATGTCGGCTGCGACGTGGAGCTCACCCTCGTCAACATGGGCGCCGCCACAGCGACGCTCAAGCTCACCGACGGCTATGGCGGGAAGCCTCGTGTCTTCCGGGTGCGGGCGGGCGCGACCGTGAAGCACACGGTGGACCTGCGGGCGAGCAAGCGCTGGTACGACCTGACCGTCGGCTGGGACGCGGAGTCGGGCTTCCTGCGGCGATTCGCCGGACATGTCGATAATGGCCAACCCGGTGTCAGCGACCCGGCCCTCATCACCGCCTGATGGATACCCGGCTGACGGTTGAGTTCCGGCCATGTCACGGTAGGGTGCCCCGGTGACCACGCATTCGAACACTCCTGCAGGTTGGTACCCGGACCCCAACGCGCCTCAGACGCAGCGCTACTGGGACGGTTCGCAGTGGACCGACCAGCAGGCTCCGGCCGGACAGCATGTGCCGCAGCAGGGCCAGCCGCCGCAGCAGGCGTTCCCCCAGCAGGCCGCACCGGGTGCGGACCCGCGCGTGCAGCGCCAGGTGCAGCAGCAGGCCGGGGTGGCCCCGAGCGGCGTCGGCGGCGGCAGCCTCTTCACCGAACCGGTCCTGGTGGTGAACCAGAAGGCCAAGCTGATCGAGCTGACCAACGAGTACAAGGTCATGGACCAGCAGGGCAATCTGATCGGCTCGGTCGTCCAGGTCGGCCAGGGCATGATCAAGAAGATCCTGCGCTTCGTCTCAAGCCTCGACCAGTTCATGACGCACAAGCTGGAGATCCGTGACGCGCACGGCCAGCCGCAGCTGCTGCTCACGCGCCCCGCGAAGTTCCTCAAGTCGCGGGTGATCGTGTCGCGTCCGGACGGTTCGCCCGTCGGCGAGATAGTCCAGCAGAACATGATCGGCAAGATCAACTTCGCGATGAACGTCAACGGCCAGAAGGTCGGTGCGATCAAGGCGGAGAACTGGCGTGCCTGGAACTTCGCGATCGTCGACCACACGGACAACGAGGTGGCCCGGATCACGAAGACCTGGGAAGGCCTCGCCAAGACGATGTTCACGACCGCGGACAACTACGTCCTGCAGATCCACTTCCAGCTCCCCGAGCCGCTGCTGAGCCTCGTCGTCGCGACGGCGCTGACCGTCGACACGGCGCTCAAGCAGGATTCCCGCGGACTCGGCTAGCGAGACCGGATGTGCGGAAGGGGGGGGGGGGGGGGTGGGGGCCCCGCCCCCGCGGGGAAACGGCGGCCCGCCACCACAGGGCCACCCAAACAAACGCGCCGCCCCGCGCCCCGCACCCCGCCAG
>NZ_JBSFYW010000136.1:0-4483 GCF_053599975.1 Streptomyces sp. NPDC005141
GCCGACCAGGCGACGGCCGAACCAACGAACCTGAACACCCGTCAACCCGCTCTGACCAGCTGATCGGCGACTCCCGAGCAACGGGGGAACCTCAGATCGCAGGATCCGGTACTCCAGGACGGGCTCTGTTCCGCGCTGGGAACCTGGCCAGCGACGGGCCCCGGACCGCACCTCGACTGGCCTGCGACGTTAACGACGGACAAACCCTAGCCACGCTCGTCCTCATCCGGAGCCGGGGCTGGAGCCGGGGTCGGGAAGGACGCACGTACCGAGCCGGCCTGAATGAGGGGGCTGTAGAAGGTGCCGCCAGAGACGGTGTTGTTGACGGTTCCGGGGCCCGTCCCCTGGGAAGCCGGCGGCTGGGCTGCCGGCGGGACGGCACCTTCGGGAGCGCCATCAGAAGCGCCTTCCGGAGCGCTTTGAGCAGTGGCTCCGGGGGCGGTGAGCATCAGGCGGCGCAGGGTGGTGAAGGTGCGGTGACGAGCCGTCTTCGCCTTCAGGATGCTGGAGTGGTCACCGGGGAGCGCGGCGCTGTCAGGGAAGACGGACTGCGCGGAGGCCGCGGGCACCACACCGTCGCTCTCGCCGGCGTAGACCTTGATGTCGATGGGGCAGGTGCGCTCGCTCACGGCGGTGGCGTGCACCACGTCACGCAAGACGGTTCGCAGGGTGCCCGTCACCTGGTCGTTGAGCGGCCTCAGGTCCCTTTCCTGGGGATGGCGGGAGCCGAGTACGTTCCGGCGTAGGGACAGCAGTAGCTCGGAGCCGTTGTTGGGGCAGGCCAGCAGCACCATGCGGCGGATCCGGGCGAGTTCGTGGCCGGATCCGTCGGCCACCATGCGGGCGAGGTAACGCTGGGCCACCAGACCGCCCTGGCTGTGCGTGACCAGCATCAACCGGTCGAAGCCGCCGGCCTCCGTGATCAGATACTCCTTCAGGCTGTCGGCGGCCGTGTCGATCGACGGGAAGATCCGCAGTGGATGGAACCGCTTCGCTCCCGTCGCGTACTCGAAGGGGAGCGTGCTGACGAAGCCAAGCTCCGCATCCTCCGCGATCAGCTTCTCCAGGGAGTGCCACACCTTGGCATCGGACAGGATTCCGTGGATCAGTACCACACCGAGTCGGCCTTCGCTCAACGTCCCACGCTCCTAGACACGTTTCGGGCTACCAGGCTATCTCCGAACATCCCGCAACACTCATGATGGAGCGTTCAGGCATCTAAACCGGTATGGAGGACAAAAGCGACGTGAGCGAAGCGGATATCCATGTCGAAAACACCATCACCGGGGGGCTCTTCTTCCACGCCGTCGTCCAGGGACACGACGTCACGGTGCAGCTCCCACCGGAAATCACCCCGGCCCTGTCCGGTCTGCCGTCACCGTCCGTCGCGTTCACCGGCCGGGACGACCTGGTCGACGCGCTGTTGGAGGACCTCGACCCGGAGCGGAAACGGGAGGCCCCAGTAAGCGTCCTGGCGGGGCTGGCCGGCGTCGGCAAGACCGAACTGGCCCTCCAGGTCGCTTCGCAGGCACGACGACGGCCGGGCTGGTTCCCGGGCGGAGTGCTCTTCATCGACCTGTTCGGGTACACCCCCGACCTGCGTATGTCCCCCGTATCGGCTCTGGCGAGCCTGCTGCGCGCACTCGCGATACCCGGCGAGCACGTCCCCGCCTGCCTGGAGGACCGGCAGAGGCTCTACCGCAGCGTGCTCGCCCGCTACGCCCAGGAGGGCCGGCGGATCCTGGTGGTCGTCGACAACGCCTCCACGGCCGACCAGGCGCGCCCGCTCCTGCCAACCGACGGTGCGACCGCGGCCTTCGTGACATCTCGCCACACCCTTGACGGCCTCGACGTCCGACTGCACGACCTCAGCAGCCTGGACGAAGCTGCTTCGGTCGGGGTGCTCGACCAAGCGCTGCGCCACTCCCGCGGCAAGCACGACACCCGGATCACCGACGACACCGCGGCGGCGGACGAGATCGCGCGGCTGTGTGCGGGGCTGCCGCTGGCGCTGCGCATCGCCGCCGCCCTCCTTGCCGCTTCCCCGCTCCGGCCCGCGTCCTCCATCGCCGATGCCCTGCGGGCCGAACACAACCGCCTGGACGCGTTGCGCCGTCCCGACCGAGCGGTGCGCGCCGCCTTCGACCTGTCCTACCGGCTACTCGACGACGAACAGGCGCGACTCTTCCGGCTGCTACCCCTTCCTTCCGGCCCGGACCTATCCACTGAGGCAGCCGGCCACCTGTACGGCACCGACCCACACCGGGCGGAGGGAATCCTGCGGCACTTGACCGACGCGCACCTGGTCGAGTCCGGGCCAACGTGGGGCCGCTGGCGGATGCACGACCTGGTCCGTCTCTACGCCCGGCAGCTGCATCAGGAACTGGACGACGAGGAGGCAAGCCGCACAAGCCTCGACCGCCTCTGCGACTACTACCAGGCCACCGCGGCCGCCGCCTCCTCCCACATCCAGTTGCTGCCCAACAGGCCGGTGTCGGAGCTCTTTCCCGACAACACCGAGGCGTTGTCCTGGCTCGACGCCGAGCGGCTCAATCTCCTGGCGATGGTCGCCCTCGCCTCGGGCACGGGCCGCGCAGCGGCCACCTCCACCCTGGCCGGAAGCCTGGCGCACTACCTGCACTGGCGGCGCTACTTGCCCGACGCCGTCGAGACCGCCCGGTACGCGGTCGCAGCCGCCCGCGCGTGCGGCGACCGCGAAGCCGAAACGGGAGCACTGATCGATGTCGGCGCCGCCCTGCAGGAACTGCGGCAGTACGACGAGGCTGTGGATGTTCACACCCGTGCTGTGCGAGCGTTCCGCGAACTGGGCAACCGTGCGGGCGAAGCAGCCGCGCTCAGCAATCTCGGCAGCAATCAGCGTCGCCTCGGCCGCTTGACCGAGGCAGCCGCGACGCACACCGAGTGCCTGGATCTCTTCCGCCAGCTGGGAGATCCCCTGGGGATGGCGACGGCATTGACCGGGCTCGGCATGACCTTGCGAAAGCAGCGGATGTTCGACCAGTCGATCGCCGCGCACACTCAGGCCGTCGCCCTCTACCGTTCCCTGTCCAGCGACCTCAGCGAAGCCGGGACGCTGGACCGGCTGGGGCTCACTCTGCAGGAGGTATCGCGCCACGAAGAAGCCGCCGAATTCCACGGCCGCGCCGCGGAGATCTACCGCAGCCTCGCCAACCCGCACGGCGAAGCCGGCGCACGCAACAACCTCGGTTCTGCACTCCGGGAGCTGGAACGGTACGACGAAGCGGTCGAGGCGCACAGCCGCGCCTGCGAGATCTTCCGCGGTCTGGCGGACCGCCGGGGCCACGCCGAGGCGCAAGGCAACCGTGGCACCGCCCTCCGGCTACTGGGGCGCGCCCAGGAGGCCATGGAAGCCCATACCGAGGCCGTGGACGCCTTCCGTGAAACCAACGACAGGCCCAACGAAGCCGCGGCCTTGGTGAACCTCGCCGTCGACCTCTATGACCAGGGCGAACACCAGGCCGCCGAGCCGTTGTTCGCCCAGGCAGTATCGATCTTTCACAGCATCGGGGAACGGTATGGGGAAGGCCAGGCACTGAACAACCTCGGCCTCAATCTGGGCATGCTGCACCGCAGACAGGAGGGGGTGGACGCCCTCACGCGTGCCGCGGCCATCTACGCCGAACTCGGCGACCAGCGCATGGAGAAGGCGGCGCTGCACAACCTTCAGCTGGTTTCCCGGATGCCGAAGCGTTCCCGGTGGCGCATTCGCCTCGCACGGAAGATCGAGGATGCCCTACGCGACATCGAACGCGCTGAGGGCCGCGACTGAGCCGTCACCGTACGCGTTGACGCTGCAGGAAGCGGAAGGCCCCAAGCTATACAACGCAATCAAGGCAGGGGCAGCACACGGGGCCTGTGCACTCTGTGGTCTCCCGCAGGCATCCCAGGTGGATCAGTATGCGCCGAAGGCTGACTTCCCCCTCCTGGCGCTGACCCCTCTGCATTTCAGCCCAGTCTGCGGACCCTGCAATCAGGGCAAGAGCAACAAGCTCGCCACCCTGAATAGCAGGGAAGCGTTCCACACTACTTCGACGATCTCGGAACCGACCGGTGGCTCTACGCCGGCTTGACAAGGAGGAGCGCGTAGCCGTATTCGAGGTCCGTCCTCCCACCCATTGGGCAGAGGTGAAGGGCCGGCGGCCGGTCCATCGCTTCAACAGCCACGACCTCGCAGATCGGTACAGCCTGGAAGCGGGCAGCGTCGTCGCGAAGCGGCGGAGGCGAGATGCAGAAATCCTCCCGGCCCGCGGCGCTGAAGAGCTTCGGGTCCTTAGAGGTCGTTTCACTTGGCGAGTCGGCGGTGATTGATGAGGCTGGTGGCAATGGCGGTGAAGGCCAGGAAGTGCTCGGGCTTGCGTTCGTAGCGTCGGTGGAGCCGACGGCATCCGCCGAGCCAGGACATGGTGCGCTCGACCACCCAGCGGTGTCGGCCCAGGCGCTG
>NZ_JBSFYW010000137.1:0-4048 GCF_053599975.1 Streptomyces sp. NPDC005141
GCCGGGCCAGATGCGGCGACGCTCCGCGTCGCCATCATCAGATTCGCTTCACCCCCGGCGTGAACGCCGGGGCACTGCGAATGAATCCCGGTAGCGGCGCAGCAGGCCGCCGCGGCTCGGTTTCTAGCCACCGGGAACTACGCGGACCGAGAAGTCCCAGGTGAAGCCACCCGTGCCTTCCCTCTTGTCGACGCCTCCGGCGCAGCTGCGGGATCGAGACCTACGAGATCAACCGCTCACGTGCGTTGTGACCGGCGTTGGCCGGTCTGACGCCACGTTCGGGCTGGCTGATCTCGGCCCACACCGCGTCGAGGGAGAGGCCGAGAACATCGGCGATCGCCGCGATGGTCGGGAAGGCAGGGGTGGCCACGCGGCCCGACTCGATCTTCCGGAGGGTCTCCGGTGAGACACGTGCGTCGAGCGCGGTAGCGAGCATCGAGCGCTCTCCCCTGGCCCGACGCAAGAGGGCGCCGAGGCGCTGTCCGCGTTCGACCTCTGCGGGAGTGAGCGGCAACCTGACCATGGTTCCGATTCTAGTACCGGTATAGTTTGGCCGGTATAGTTATTGGCTGCATGAGAAGGGCGCCGCATGATCGAGATCCTGAACCCCACCCGACTGGCCCGAGCGAAGGACACGGGCGCCCTGGTCGCCGACATCCTGCAGACGCTGAAGAGCCGTAGCACGATCGGCACGAACCTTCTGGACATCGACCGGTGGGCCAAAGCCATGATCGTCGAGGCTGGAGCGCAGTCCTGCTACGTCGACTACGAGCCTTCCTTCGGACGGGGCCCTTTCGCCCACTACATCTGCACGGGCGTCAACGATGCCGTGCTCCACGGACGGCCGTACGACTACACGCTTGCCGACGGTGATCTGCTGACACTCGATCTCGCCGTCTCCCAAGGCGGAGTCGCCGCCGACGCCGCCATCAGCTTCATCGTCGGCGACGCGAAGCACCCGGAGAGCGTCGCGATGATCAGTGCGACCGAACGCGCGCTGGCCGCAGGGATCGCCGCTGCCGGGCCGGGGGCTCGCATCGGCGACATCTCCCATGCCATCGGCACGGTCCTCAGCGAGGCGGGATACCCGATCAACACCGAGTTCGGAGGTCATGGCATCGGATCAACGATGCACCAGGACCCGCACGTTCCGAACACCGGACGGCCTGGCCGTGGATACAAACTGCGCCCTGGGCTGCTGCTGGCACTGGAGCCGTGGGTCATGGCGGACACCGCCGAACTCGTCACGGATGCCGACGGGTGGACGCTCCGAAGTGCGACAGGCTGCCGGACAGCACACAGCGAGCACACGATCGCCGTCACCGACGACGGAGCCGAAATCCTCACCTTGCCGAAGCAAGCGCAGCCGTGAACTCGGAGCCCGTGTTCCTCCTCTCCAAGCACCGCATCGCACATCGCGGGACCGCTACGGTTGAACCGGCTCTCGCCCATCGACCGTGACCGGTGGACTGATTACACCGAGATCCACGACGACGAGACCGCCATCACCGCGACCCACGCACTGCACCGCGCCGTCCAATGGCTTGCAGATCCCGGCGTCACCGTCGAGCGCGTGCTCAGGCCGTGTCGCCCCACTGTGGGGTCGGCTTGTCCGGGTCCGTTGCGGTGATGGGTTTGCCGTCGGCCCAGTTCTTGTAGGTGATGCTGAAGGTGTCGACGGGCTTTTCACCCTCGTAGCCGTCCGTGCGGGTGACCGGGATGTTCAGCGTCAACAACGTCGGCAGGTGGCGGGAGTTGGTGGTCAGGGTGAAGGTTGCCGTTCCGGACGGGGAGGTCTTGAGGTAGGGGCGGTAGAAGGCTCCCACCGTCGGATCGGCGGCCAGGTCGCTCAAGGCGGCTGTGCCGCGGAGAGTCGGTCCACTGCCCTTCTCCTTCTTCTCGGTGAACCCCGAGGCCTTCGCGATGAGCGCCGAGAGGTCCGCGGGTTGCGCGAGCCACTGAGCTTCCAGGGCGTTGCGGACGGAGAGGTCGGTCACCGTGTCGGTGACGGGCACGACTTTGGTGGCCCCGTAGGCTCCGGCGCCCTTGACGGCCGGTGTGTTGTCCGGGGTGACGTACGCGCTTCCGTCGACCAGCACGATGTCCGGCGGAGTCCAGTTGTGGCCTTCGCCGTAGTCGTACAGCACATGTGTCGCGGCTCTGACCGGTTTTCGGCTCATGTCGAGCCGGCCCTGCCCGACGAAGAAGTTCGGGTCGCCCGGGGGCCTGGCGTTGATGTCGAAGGCGACCAGCCTCTGCTTGAGCATCGCGGAGGTAAGGGCGGACGCCGCCGCGGCCCGCTGGTCCGGAGCGCCATTCGGCGCCGCGCCCGCGTTCAGAGCGCGGAGTGCGAGCAGGGCAAGGACGGTCGTCACGGCCACGGCCGCTCCGGTCCGGACGGCCCGCCGACGGATCGTCCTGCCCTTGCCCGGCGGCCGGCCGTCCGGAGGTCCGGGTGGCGAGGCCGGCGGTTGAGGTGAATGGCTGGGTACGCCCGCGGAGTTGGCGACTTCTTGGAGGGCCAGCTCGACGCGCTCGCGGAAGGCGGCGGCCAGGATGACCGGAATGGCGACCGGGGCGGCTTGCCAGATGAGCCGTTGCTGAGTGGTGCGGCACGCGGAACAGTTGCCGCAGGTCCGGCAGGTGCTGTAGTGCTCGACCACGCGTTCGGCCAGGGCCGCGGTGTAGCCAGGGCCGTTCTGCCGCTCGTGGTCCGCCAGCAGCTCACCGAGCGCTGCACAGCGGGTCCCGCCGTCCCGGACCAGCAGCAGGACGTGGAACCGCCTGGCCACCAGCTTGTCGAGCTTGGTGCACGCCTTGCTGACGACGTTGGGGTCCTCGCCCTTGCGGGCCGCGATCTCCCGTCCCGTCAGCCCTCCGAGGTTCCGCAGCCGATAGAGGTCCCGCTGGTCCTCATCGAGACTCTCGAACACCGTTCCCAGGAGCCGATGGACCCGTTCGAGGCGGACAAGATCGTGGCCCGCCTCGACGACGCGTTCGCGTTCCTTCAGCTCTTCGACCGCTCCGTCGGCCAGGCCCGGGCGCTCCTTGCGGCCTCGCGACCAGTACTTCAGCACCCGGCGCCGGGCGACCTCGACCAGCCAGGCCTCGAGTTGGTACGGCGGTCCCAGCGACGTATAGCGGTCGAAGTAGCGGAAGGCATCGACGAACGTGTCCTGCACGATGTCCGGCGCGTCGTCGGCTTCCACCCGGCCGGCGACGAATCGCAGGACGACGGGACGGTGGCGCTCCGCGATCACGGCATAGACGTCGGCCCGGGCGGCAGGATGCGGGTACCGCACCAGAAGGCGCAGCAGTTCCTCGTCCGACTCGTCGGCCAGTGCGTGACGAGCGGCCTGCTCATTCATCACGCACCTCCGTGAGCTGCGGAAACGGCAATCGGGGAAAGCCTGTTGAAGAATCTTGCTCGGGACGCGGGAAAAATCCGCCGGACCCGGCCTGACCCTCCGTACGGCCCCGAGCCCGAGGAGGCACCCATGTTCCGTACAGGAGGGCGTTCCACGCCCGGTCGTCCCGTCGTCGCCGGTGGGTGGTCCCGATGAGTGCCTTCTCCCGTGCGCTGGCGGTTTCCGCGGGAGCGCCCCTCGCGGTTCTGAGTGTCTGGCACGGCCAGCGTGGGCTCGCACTCGCCGTCCTGGTCACCTTGGTGGCAGGCCTCGGCGGGAAGATCGTGGGAGCCGTGTCCCGCTGGGCGCTCGCACCCGCACAGCGCCAGCAGCGCTGGCTGCTCAAGCACGGCCACGTCGCAGGGAAGTTGACCGCTCGGCAACTGGTCGAACTGACACAGACGACGCACGCGGCGGAACTGTCAGCGCGTTCAGAAGCAGCGCCCCCACCCGCGACTCCCCCACCCGCCTCCCCCACAGACACGACAGGCCTGTGACAGCGGTTCCCCCCAGTCCTCATACGCCCCTCCCCCGCCCGGGTTCCCACCCGGCATCCCATGCTAGAGAGGACCACCGCATACCAGGGGTACTTCGACGAATCACCCCAGCTGCGCCGTTGCCCGGGTGAGCCGTGTCTCACC
>NZ_JBSFYW010000138.1:0-1866 GCF_053599975.1 Streptomyces sp. NPDC005141
ATGAAACTCGCTAGAGGCTTTTCTCGACAGCATAGGATCATCCACTTCACCACAATCGGCTCGGCATCAGGTCTCAGCCTTGATGTGTGACGGATTTGCCTATCACACGGCCTACACCCTTACCCCGGGACAACCACCGCCCGGGATGGACTACCTTCCTGCGTCACCCCATCACTCACCTACTGCAGGTCTGGTCCGTCGGCTCCACCACTCCCCTTTGCCCGAAGGCTCCGGGGCGGCTTCACGGACTTAGCATCGCCTGGTTCAATGTTTGACGCTTCACAGCGGGTACCGGAATATCAACCGGTTATCCATCGACTACGCCTGTCGGCCTCGCCTTAGGTCCCGACTTACCCTGGGCAGATCAGCTTGACCCAGGAACCCTTAGTCAATCGGCGCACACGTTTCTCACGTGTGTATCGCTACTCATGCCTGCATTCTCACTCGTGAACCGTCCACCACTGCCTTCCGGCGCGGCTTCACCCGGCACACGACGCTCCCCTACCCATCACAGCGGGCGTTGGCCCTATTGCTGCAATGACACGACTTCGGCGGTACGCTTGAGCCCCGCTACATTGTCGGCGCGGAATCACTAGACCAGTGAGCTATTACGCACTCTTTCAAGGGTGGCTGCTTCTAAGCCAACCTCCTGGTTGTCTGTGCGACTCCACATCCTTTCCCACTTAGCGTACGCTTAGGGGCCTTAGTCGATGCTCTGGGCTGTTTCCCTCTCGACCATGGAGCTTATCCCCCACAGTCTCACTGCCGCGCTCTCACTTACCGGCATTCGGAGTTTGGCTAAGGTCAGTAACCCGGTAGGGCCCATCGCCTATCCAGTGCTCTACCTCCGGCAAGAAACACACGACGCTGCACCTAAATGCATTTCGGGGAGAACCAGCTATCACGGAGTTTGATTGGCCTTTCACCCCTAACCACAGGTCATCCCCCAGGTTTTCAACCCTGGTGGGTTCGGTCCTCCACGACCTCTTACAGCCGCTTCAACCTGCCCATGGCTAGATCACTCCGCTTCGGGTCTTGAGCGCGCTACTGAATCGCCCTATTCGGACTCGCTTTCGCTACGGCTTCCCCACACGGGTTAACCTCGCAACGCACCGCAAACTCGCAGGCTCATTCTTCAAAAGGCACGCAGTCACGACGCACTGAGTAAACTCAATGCGCGACGCTCCCACGGCTTGTAGGCACACGGTTTCAGGTACTATTTCACTCCGCTCCCGCGGTACTTTTCACCATTCCCTCACGGTACTATCCGCTATCGGTCACCAGGGAATATTTAGGCTTAGCGGGTGGTCCCGCCAGATTCACACGGGATTTCTCGGGCCCCGTGCTACTTGGGTGTCTCTCAAACGAGCCGTTGATGTTTCGACTACGGGGGTCTTACCCTCTACGCCGGACCTTTCGCATGTCCTTCGCCTACATCAACGGTTTCTGACTCGTCTCACAGCCGGCAGACTGTGAAAGAGAGATCCCACAACCCCTTGCATGCAACCCCTGCCGGGTCTCACACATACAAGGTTTGGCCTCATCCGGTTTCGCTCGCCACTACTCCCGGAATCACGGTTGTTTTCTCTTCCTGCGGGTACTGAGATGTTTCACTTCCCCGCGTTCCCTCCACACTGCCTATGTGTTCAGCAGTGGGTGACAGCCCATGACGACTGCCGGGTTTCCCCATTCGGAAACCCCCGGATCAAAGCCTGGTTGACGGCTCCCCGGGGACTATCGTGGCCTCCCACGTCCTTCATCGGTTCCTGGTGCCAAGGCATCCACCGTGCGCCCTTAAAAACTTGGCCACAGATGCTCGCGTCCACTGTGCAGTTCTCAAACAACGACCAACCACCCATCACCCCC
>NZ_JBSFYW010000139.1:0-3825 GCF_053599975.1 Streptomyces sp. NPDC005141
CCTGAACGGCCTCGCTCGGGCCGCTTCCACCGCGCTCGCGCGCTCTACCGGAACGTTTCGAAGCGCAGGACCGCCTGGCTGCTGATCAAGGACACCTGGCCCTGTCCCTGGCCCTGTCCCTGGCGCGGACCGCGGTTGTCACCCTGCCCGCGGTTGTCGCCGTGACCCCGGTGGTCGCCATGGCCGCGGTTGTCGCCGTCTCCACGGTTGTCACCGTGCCCGCGGTGGTCGCCATGCCCGCGGTGGTCACCGTGGTCGCCGTGACCCCGGTGGTCACCGTGGTCGCCGTGACCCCGGTGGTCACCGTGACCCCGGTGGTCGCCGTGACCCCGGTGGTCGCCGTGACCCCGGTGGTCGTCGCGGCCGTGGTCACGGTCGTGGTGCCGGCCCCAGGAGACGCTGTCGACGAAGCGGCCGCGCTCGGTCTTCAGCGTGGCGGTGTCGGAACGGTTGTCCCAGACCTCGGCACGGCGGTCCTGGTAGACGTCCCGGCTGGTGTCACGGCCGTAGCCGGTGTGGACACGGACGGTGGAACGGCCGGCCAGGTAGTAGTGGTGGAAGGTGTAGCGGTTGCCGTCTTCGTCCGACAGCGTCCAGCCGTTCAGGTTCACCGAGCGGCGGTTCGAGTTGGTGATTTCCACCCACTCCGCGTTCAGGGAACGCCTGGAGCGGTCGTCAAAGCCCGGCGCGTCGCTCTGGACCTCGCTGATGGCGACGTGCGTGCGCTCGTAGCGCGGCTCCGCGGCGGAGGCCGACACCGCGGCCGAGCCGACCAGCGTGCCGGCCGCGATGACCGCGGCCGCCAGACGACGGGCCGTGACAGACGTGGAAACGGACATGAATGCTCCTCAGGTTCGAGAGCAGGCACACCCTGAGCAGCGCCCCTTTTCAGGGAACTGCACGGTGCGACCTTGTGCCAATCCCGGCCCGGTGGCCGAGGACTCATAAGTTCCTCCTCGTCCCGGCCCGATACGAGCGACACTCGACCGCTGTTACCGATTGAGAACATTTCGGTTACAGACGTCTGTATCCGGCCTTTAACAACCGAATGCCGAAGACTGAGCGACTGTCATCCTCAACTCCCGTACTCCTACAGCATTTGGGCCATATACGGGCATCCAGCGCATCGGCGCACCTCGCGCGCCCGTCACCCGAAAGTGAGTAACACGCTTCCGCTCCCGACCGCCCAGAAGCGGGTACGCCACGCCCCCAGGCCACCTGACAACGCCTCAGGGGCAGGAAGGGCATGGGTCCCCAAGGCGAGATCACACAATCCGTGCCGTTTTCACCTCACTTGCACATCCCTGTCAGACAATCGGAACGCGTAAGTGCACCCACGTTCGCGGTCGTACGGTCGGCGACCACGCTCGGGCACGCCCTGGGGTGTCGAGTGGGCCGTCAGGCTCGCCCGGGGACAGTGACGCGAAGGTCCAGGAGCTGCCGGGTGTGCCTGGGCACGTGGTCCTCGGCCAGGCCGTCGATGAGGGCGTCGAGCCGAACCGGCTGGTCCAGCACGAGCGCGTCGCCGGACAGAAGGAGCGAGGGCACCAGAACCGCGGCGGCCTGCTCGCTGAGCCGGTCGGCGAGGTCGCAGAGGACGGTGACCTGGCTCCGGAGATGGGCTGTCAGGTCCGCCCTGCCCGCGTGCTCGGCGATGATCCGGTCGAGATTCCAGGGGTCGAGGGAGATGCGGTTGTCGAAGGTCGGGCGCGAGCCCGAGACGACGCCGAGCGCGACCGCGGCGATCGCGGCGTCGACGCTGAGGAGGTGAGCCAGTATCTGATCGGCGTTCCATCCTCCGTCGTCGGCGTCACCGAGGGCGGGCCTGGCCGCGACCTCGAGCAACTCGTCGTAGGCGGCGCGAAGCCCTGTCGTGTCCATGGGTGCTTCCTCTCAGTCGGGCCGATGTGAGCGCGGCGCCCGTTCCGCCGCCTCGGCGACGCTCTTGATGTTCGCGAGCCGCCGGTCCCAGTCGGCCGCGAGCGCGGCCATCCACCGGGCGGTCGCGTCCAGGGCCGCGGGCCGCAGCGCGTACCGCACTTCACGTCCGACGCGACCACCGGAAACCAGCCCTGCGGCGTCGAGGACGGCGAGGTGCTTGACCACGGCCTGCCGTGAGACAGGGAGTCGTTCGGCGAGGGTCGTCGCGGTGGCCGTGCCCTGTTCCGCCAGCAGATCGAGGAGCTGACGTCGCGTCGGGTCGGCCAGCGCACCGAGGACGCTGTCGACGTCCTCGGCGGCGCCCCCAGCGTGTTCCTCCCTCACGGCGACGGCTGTTCGGCGCGCTTCTTGAGCGCGTCGAGCTCCAGGGGCCAGCCCGCGCTGTGATCCTTCAGGTTCTGGCTGCGCAGCTCCTCGGACCCGGCCAGTGCCGCGAACCCGCTCTCCACCACCCGCAGCCGCGTCCGGTCGCCCTCCTGGGTCAGCGTGAACTCCACGAGGGTGCTGTTCTCCTCGCTCAGCTCCTCTCCGGGGAACGCGCTGGTCCAGCGGTAGGCCAGGTACGTCGGCGGTTGAACCTTCTCCACGCGTACGGGGAAATCGCCGTGCTCGGGGTTCTTCGCCACCATCGACTCACCCTCCTTCGCCACGGTGCCGGGCAGGCTCGCCTTGTCGGCGACCCAGAAGCCGGGCTGGGCCACCAGCGACCAGACCCGTTCCAGGGGCGCTTCGATCAAGGTTTCGCGTTCGATCCGGTCAGCGCTCATGAGAGGACTCCTTCATCGCCACGATCAGATGCAACTCCAGAGTTGCACAACGCCGATCGGGGTGCAACCTGGGAGTTGCACCCCGATCGAGTGGCACCCCACCGGTCGGCGAGTGGTCGCCCTCTGGACGTGGCGTACCGCAGGCGTGGTCGGCCGGGATCGCGGACCGTAGGACAGCCCCAGCCCCACAGCCACGCCCTTTCAGTGGGTGGAGACTCCGCCGGGGCGACTGCCCGACCGCGCTCAGGCGCGGAGTGCGACGTCGAGATCGCGGATGAACTCTCCTACCCGCCCGCCACCGGGAGGGGCTGCGGGCAGCCGGCCGAGTACCGCGGTGACCCCCGGCGGTGCGTGATGGCGCGCCCATTCAAGGGTCCCGCCGGCGACACTCGGGACTCCTTCGGATGCCAGCTCTTCCGCTCGTGCCGCATGCGCCGCCGCACCGAGGATGTGTTTCACCTGATGGGCGCTTGCCTTGGGATGGAGATACGCGGCGGCGGCCGCGTGGCTCGCCGCTCGTGCCGCGTCGGCCGCCGCCGGTGAAGCGGCTTCCTGCGCCGCTTTGTACGCGGCCCACGCGCTCTCCCGCAGAGCCCCCGTGCGCCGGCCGCCCTCTGCGAAGTCGTACGCCGCGTCGATGGCGTCGCGAGGGCGCGTGTCGGCGGGAAGAGTCCGCTCGAAGATCGACAGCGCCCTGCGCGCACCCTCGGCGGCGTATCCCGCGATCTCACGAAGTTCGTGTTCGCTCAGTTCGATCCTGTCCGACTCACCTGTCACGACCCCATCGTGCCGCAGGTCTTGGGACCTGCCTCCCCGGCCGCCCGCCGACCAATGCCGTGGACGGGTGGCCTCGCGGCGCACCGTGATGGCTACGACCGCCCGCAGCACGGACCGGGCCGAGCACAGATCCGCCCCTTGCCGGCCGAGAGAACCGCGGGCACCGATCGTCCGGAGATCGACGCCGCTCTCGTACGTCGCCGCGGACCGGGGACCGGAAATCGCGTGCGCTCTCCCGATGCGCTGCCTAGTGCTGCTCCGCGTTAGTTCGTTGAGGGGCGTTGGGGCATCAGGAAGTTTTGAGCGGGGTGCCGTCGTAGGTCCAGCGGTAGGGCCTGGC
>NZ_JBSFYW010000140.1:0-3557 GCF_053599975.1 Streptomyces sp. NPDC005141
TCGTGGGAGATCGGCAGGACGTAGTTCTCGCTGTAGGCGTACACCATCGAGAACGTCATCTCGTCGTGGTGGTACTTGCGGTGGACCGGCTCGTGCTGCACGTACTCGAGTGAGTCGTGCATCCAGCCCATGTTCCACTTCAGCCCGAAGCCGAGCCCTCCGTCGGATGTCGGGCGCGTGACCCCGTCCCAGGCCGTCGACTCTTCCGCGATGGTGACGACGCCGGGGTTGCGGCGGTAGACGGTGGCGTTCATCTCCTGCAGGAACGCGACGGCGTCGGGATTGTCGCGGCCGCCGTGTTCGTTGGGGGTCCACTGGCCGGGTTCGCGGGAGTAGTCGAGGTAGAGCATGGAGGCGACGGCGTCGACGCGCAGGCCGTCGATGTGGAACTCCTCGCACCAGTAGGTGGCGTTGGCGACGAGGAAGTTGCGGACCTCGCGCCGTCCGTAGTCGAATTCGAGGGTGCCCCAGTCGGGGTGGTCGGCGCGCTGCGGGTCGGAGTGTTCGTAGAGCGGGCGTCCGTCGAACTCGGCGAGGGCCCAGTCGTCGCGGGGGAAGTGGGCGGGGACCCAGTCCATGAGGACGCCGATGCCGGCCCGGTGGAGGGCGTCGACGAGGTACTTGAAGTCGTCGGGGGTGCCCAGGCGCGCGGTCGGGGCGTAGAAGCCGGTGATCTGGTAGCCCCAGGAGCCGCCGAAGGGGTGTTCGGCGACGGGCATGAGTTCGACGTGGGTGAAGCCGAGGTCGGCGACGTAGGCGGGGAGCTGATCGGCGAGCTGACGGTAGGTCAGGCCGGGGCGCCAGGACGGCAGATGCACCTCATAGGCCGAGAACGGTGTCTCGTGCAGCGGACGACGCTTCGCCCGCTCCTTCATCCACCCGCCGTCCTTCCACGTGTACGAGGATCGCGTCACGATGGAAGCCGTCGCCGGAGGCACCTCGGTGCGGCGGGCCATCGGGTCGGAGCGCAGGGTGCGGGAGCCGTCGGGGCGGGTGATGTCGTACTTGTAGAGCGTTCCCTCGCCGAGGCCGGGCAGGAACACCTCCCACACGCCGGACGACCCGAGGGAGCGCATCGGAAATCCGCCCGCGCCGTCCCAGTGGCAGAAGTCCCCGCAGACACGGACCCCTTGGGCGTTCGGGGCCCACACGGTGAACCGCGTTCCGGTGACGCCCTCGTGGGTCATCGGCTCCGCTCCGAGTGCCCGCCACAGCTCCTCGTGCCGGCCCTCGCCGATCAGGTGCAGGTCCATGTCGCCGAGCGCGGGAAGGAACCGGTACGGGTCCTGCGTCTCGAACTCGGTGCCGTCGTAGGTGACCAGCAGCGTGTACGCGGGAATCGCCTCGAGAGGCAGGGCCGCCGCGAAGAGTCCGTCGCCCAGGTCGTCCAGTGCCGTGCGCTGTCCGTCCACCAGCACCGCCACGCCCTGGGCGTACGGTCGCAGCGCCCGGAACACGACGCCGCCCGGAACCGGATGCGCACCCAGCAGCGCGTGCGGATCGTGATGGGCGCCCGCCAGCAGGCGCCCCCGATCCATGGGGTCCAGCGCGGCGTGCTGCGCCGACGGGGCGGCGGGCTTGGCCCGTCGTACGCGGTTGGATGCGGAGCGGACTGTCACGGCTCGGGCCTCTCGAAGTGGGGTGTTGAGGGTGGTCGGTGGGAGTGATGGGGAGCGGTCAGGGGCAGGCGGCGAGCCGTCCGACCGCCGCCATGGGCACGGGCAGCCAGTCGGGGCGGTGCCGTGCCTCGTAGAGCACTTCGTACACGGCACGGTCCGTCTCGTAGGCGCGCAGCAGTTCGGGTTCCTCGCGCGGGTCCCACGTTGCCGCGGCGGCGTAGCCCGCGCAGAAGGCCTCGCGGCAGCGCTGCGCCCACTCCGGACGCCAGGGCTGACGGGAGCGGGCCGCGTAGTCGAAGGAACGCAGCATGCCCGCGACATCGCGTACGGGGGACTGGACACGCCGGCGTTCGCTGATCGGGCGGACCGGCTCGCCCTCGAAGTCGATCACCGACCACCGCTGCCCGGCCCGCAGGACCTGGCCGAGGTGGAGGTCGCCGTGGATGCGCTGGGCCGGGCGGACCGTCGCGTCCAGTGCGGCGAGCGCGTCGAAGGCCGACCGCAACCCGGCCGCGTAGGGGCGGAGTTCGGGGACGGAACGGACCGCGGCGTCGAGACGCTCGTGCATCGCGTCCGCGAGCCGCTTGTTCCGGTACGGACTCGGCGCGTCCACGGGGAACGCGGTGGCCAGGGCGAGATGCACCTCGGCGGTGGCACGGCCCAGTTCGTACGCCTCGCCGGTGAAGTCCTTCTCGGAACCGAGGGATTCGAGTGCCAGGGTCCATCCGTCGGTCGCGTCCCGGAGGTAGGGCTGAAGGACGCCGAGTGTCGCTTCCTGCGGCTCCGAGGTCCGGAACCACGCGGCGGGCGCGGGGACCCGGGTGCAGCCCTGCCGGGCCAGCGCGCGCGGCACTTCCAGGTCGGGGTTGATGCCGGGCTGCACGCGCCGGAAGACCTTCAGTATGAACGCGTCGCCGTACACCAGCGATGAGTTGGACTGCTCGGCGTCGAGGAGGCGCGGCGTCAGACCGCCCGGCACGTTCACCCGTGGATCGCGCTCGAAACGCAGGGGTCCCGCCGTGCCCGAACGGCGCAGACGCTCGAGGAGCAGTCCCGTCGCCTTCGGGTCGTGAAAGGCGTCGTACACGGTCAGGTCGGCCAGCGGGCCGGCGCTCGCCCGGCCGATGAAGGCGTGCGCGAGTCGCGGCGGCAGGACTTCCCGTACACCGAGGAGCAGTTGGTAGCAGTCCTCGGGCGGGGGAGCGCCGGATCCGCCGTGGGCCGGCGGGCCGAGGTGTTCGGTGCGGACCAGCAGATGCAGACACCCCGGGTACAGCTCGGTCGACGAGACGAGCGTCAGATCCGTGACGGGCCGGCCCTTGCCGGCGAACCAGCGCTGCCGCGGCAGCCAGTCGCGCAGCAGCTCGCCCAGCGAGGTCAGCAGCGGAGCGGGACTGAGGCCGCTCGGACGGTGCAGAGCGGTCTTCGCCATGGCGACACGTCCTTTCAGAGGCGGGCGGGCTGTCGAGGGGCACGTGTTCACGGTCGCCTCGTCGTGCCGGGCCCGACCGCGGGGCGGAGCCGGAACCAGTAGAAGCCGTGACCGGCGAGGGTCAGCAGATACGGCAGTTCGCCGATGGCCGGGAATCGCACGCCGCCGATGAGCTCGACCGGGTGTCTGCCGTCGTAGGCACGCAGGTCGAGTTCGGTGGGCTGCGCGAACCGGGAGAAATTGTGCACGCACAGAACGAGGTCGTCCTGGTACTCCCGCAGGAAGGCGAGGACGGCGGGGTTGGAGGAGGGGAGTTCGGTGTAGGAGCCGAGTCCGAAGGCCTTGTTCTGTTTGCGGATCTCGATCATGCGGCGGGTCCAGTGCAGCAGTGACGAGGGTGAGGACATGGACGCTTCGACGTTGGTGACCTGGTAGCCGTAGACGGGGTCCATGATCGTGGGGAGGAAGAGGCGGCCGGGGTCGCTGGAGGAGAATCCGGCGTTGCG
>NZ_JBSFYW010000141.1:0-3299 GCF_053599975.1 Streptomyces sp. NPDC005141
CATCACGCACTGGGAGGGCATCGGTCCCGGCGGGTCCTTGTACGAGGGCGCCTACACCAGCATGGCGCACGGCTGGTCCACCGGCGTTCTCCCGGGCCCCAGTGCGATGCGCATCCGCCGGCAGGAACTACCGCGCCACCAGCGCCTCCAGCCGCGGCACGATCTCCGCGGGCGTGGGAAGCGTCGAGATCTCCTTGGCGAGGAACTGCGTCCGCTCGGTGTAACTCGGGTTCTCCAGCAGTTCCCGGCACGCCGCCGCGATCACCTCGCCCGGCGCCTTGTCGGGCTCCTGCGCCTGCGGCCACAGCGTCTTGCCGGCGCCGAAGCCGCTGATGGCCTTGGCGATGGCCTCGCGGTGGTAGTTCGGCGGGAACTCCGGCGGGTTCTCCGGGATGATCAGCTGCGGCACACCGTTGGCCATGAGCGTCGTGGCGGTGGTCGCGCCGCCGTGATGGACCGCCAGATCACAGGTGGCGGCGGCGACATCGATCGGGATCCAGCCCACCCGCGCGTCGCCCAGCTGCTCGCCGAACCGCTCGGCCGCACCGGGGGAGGCGGCGATCAGCACCTCCGCGCCCTGCTTGTTCAGCTCACTCACCAGCAGCGGCATGGACCAGCCCGGCTCGCGGAACATGAGACTGCGGAACCCCGAGGTGATCAGCACCCGGCGGCGGCCCTCGGGACGGGTGTACATCCAGCGCTCGAGCCGGCGCTGCGGGTTGGACGGGATCCAGCGCAACGACTGCGCGGCGGGGTCGTGGGCCGGCCGCAGCGACGGCGGGGTCGAGTCCAGGAGCAGGTCGGGCTCGAGCAGCCCGTCCAGGCCCAGCCGCTCCAGCTCGGGCCGCAGCTCCTCCTCGGCACCGGGGTCGATGCCGGTGAGCGGGATGCCCAGGTACTCGACCTGACGCACGTAGGGGACCTTGAGATGGGCGGCGAGCAGCATCGCCGCGTAGCTCTGCGAGCTGCCGACGACCACGTCCGGGGTCCAGTCCTTGGCCAGCTCCAGCAGGGACTTCACCCCGGCCAGGCCCATCTGCGCGAAGCCGCGGCCCTGGCCGAACATCTCCTGGTCCCCCAGTTCCCTGGGGAACCGCAGGCCCTTGCCCGGGTTGGTGATCCGCATGAAGTGCCGGATCGGATCGACGGTGAAGCAGAAGGTGGGAAGTCCGATGGCCTCCGCGGTTTCCACCCACGGCTCGTGGGCGGCCAGCACGACCTGATGGCCCGCGTTCCGCGCGGCCGTCGCCAGCGGGGCAGCGGCATAGTAGGTGGCCTGGCTGCCCGTGGTTATGAACAGGATTTTCATGGCACTCCGGATGCTTTTCGTGAGACGCGGCCTGACGCATTTGACGAACATCACCGATGGTCCGCAACGCGCCCTTTCTCTGTCAAACATCCTCAAATGGCAAGGCCGTTCAATTGCGGATTTCGCGCAGTTGAACAAGACATATGCCGAACCCGTTCCGCAGCCTCACCGTGGCAACATCGAACATTGCGCGACCCCCGGTGTCTGACCATCATGATGTCGGAACGTGCGGCGAGGAAGTCCCAGAAAAAACGGATACCGAAAGTCGGTGGCACACATGAATACGCTGATCTACAACGCCCGAATGGCTCTCCGCGACGTCATGGAAGTGAACATCTTCACCCAGGGAAACGACAAGGTCTATCTGACCGTTTTCCCCGAGCTGGTCTGGGAGGGCTCGAAGGAGACGCAATCGGAAAAGGTCATCCTGTCCGTCATCGACCGCCTCCACGACATGGACCTGGACGTCGCCGGCGGCGAGGACGCGATCCGGACCCTCCTGGACTCCGGATCCGTGGAGATCATCCGCAAGACCGCCTGAACACCGGGCGCACCGGGCCCGCACACCCCGTGCGCCCGGTGACCCCAATTCCCGACGAGGAGGTACCACGGCCGTGATTTCCCGCTACGCCCTGCCGGAGATGGCCGAACTCTGGTCCGACCAGGCCCGCTACACCACCTGGGCCCGGGTGGAGGTGCTCGCCTCCGAGGCACAGGCGCTGCTCGGCCGGGTCCCCGACGCCGCCCTCGCCGACATCCGCCGGGCCAAGGTGCCCGCGGCGGCACGCGTCGCGGAACTCGAACGCGAACGCGACCACGAGATCCTCTCCTTCCTCGCCGCCTTCTGCGAGGACATGCCCGACGACTCCGCGCGCTGGGTGCACCTGGGCATGACCAGCTACGACCTCGTGGACACCGCCCTGGGACACACCCTCGCCCGGGCCTGCGACCTCCTGACCGGCGCCGCAGGCCGGCTGCGCGGAGCCCTGGTGGACAAGGCGACCGAGCACTGGGACACGGCGTGCATCGGCCGCACCCACGGCATGCACGCCGAACCCACCACCTTCGGCCACAAGCTCGCCGGCTTCGCCTTCGCCATCGACCGCTCGGTGCGCCGGCTGACCGCCGCACGCGAACAGGTCGCGGTGGGAACCATCTCCGGCTCCGTCGGCACCTACGCCCTGATCGACCCCTTCGTCGAGGAGCACGTGTGCGCGGCCCTGGGCCTGGGCGTGGAAGAGGCGCCCAGCCAGGTCGTGGCCCGCGACCGGCACGCCCAGCTCGTCCAGGCCATCGCGACACTCGGCGCCTGCGTCGAGCAGATCGCCGTCGAGGTACGGCTGCTGTCGCGCACCGAGGTCCGCGAGGTGGAAGAGCCCCGCACCGCCGCCTACCAGGGCTCCAGCGCCATGCCCCACAAACGCAACCCGACCACGAGCGAGCGATTGACGGGGCTGGCCAGGCTGCTGCGCGGATACGCCGGGACGATGCTGGAGAACGTGGCGCTGTGGCACGAGCGGGACCTGTCGCACTCCTCCGTCGAACGGGTCGTGCTGCCGGACGCGCTGACCGTCGCGCACTACCAGGTCAGCGCGGCCACCGACCTCGTAAGCGGACTGCAGGTCTTCCCCCGCACGATGCGCACCGCGATCGACGCGACCGGCGGACTGGCCTACAGCTCGGCCGTCCTGGCCGACCTGCTGGAGACCGGAGGCGAGCGCGAGCGCGCCTACCGCACGATCCAGGACGCCGCCAACGGCGAGGACTTCACCGCCGGCCTGCGGGCCCAGGGCATCGAGACCGGCCCGCTGGAACCCGAGCGCTTCCTGACCCACCACGACGTCATCCACAAACGATTGGACAACCTGCTTGACTCCTCCCCGTCCTGAAGGAGGGGGATTCCTGGCTCACTTCGCCTGGCACCTAGCAGGTGGCGGGGCTTACAAGATCAGCACCAGCCGGGTTGAGACCAGCCCGGACGAGCATCACG
>NZ_JBSFYW010000142.1:0-3248 GCF_053599975.1 Streptomyces sp. NPDC005141
CGATGGGGCCCACCTCCCGCGGGAGGTGGGCCCCATCGTCGTACGGGCTACGCGGCCGGCTGGGCCAGCCACTCCGGCAGCGCGTGGAAGTCGTCCTGGCCGAGGGCCAGCAGCATGGCGTCCGCGGGCGTCGGCTCGAACGGCTGCCGCAGCAAGGGCATTTGAGCCTGCTCCGGAGTACGGTCCGCCTTACGGTGATTGTCCTCCGCGCAGGAGGCCACCGTGTTCAGCCATGAGTCCTGACCGCCCTGTGCACGCGGGACGACGTGGTCCACGGTCGTGGCCCGGCGCCCGCAGTAGGCGCACCTGTGCCGGTCACGTACCAGCACTCCCCGCCTCGACCATGGCGCTTGTCTTCGAAACGGCACCCGGACATAGCGGCAGAGCCTGATCACCCGGGGCACGGGTATGTCCAGGGCGGCTCCGCGCATGCGCAGTTCGGGGTGGGCCTGCTCGACGACGGCCTTGTCCGTCAGCACCAGAACGACGGCTCGGTTCAACGTCACTGTCGACAGCGGCTCAAAACTCGCGTTCAGTACCAGCGTGTCCCGCATCCAGCCCACCTCCTCTGCGCACCGGCCCACCCAATGGCGGGCTGGGATCAACTTTGGCCGGGCACGCCGAGATGGACAACGCAATAAAAATGCCCGCCCCTGATCACTTCCAAGACCAGAGGCGGGCAAACGTTCTGTGAACGTCAGTCTTCCGCGGGAGCCGCGTACTCGCCGATCAGCTGGGCGCGCGCCAACGTGTGGAACCGCAGATTGAAGCCGACCGCGGCGGGAGACACATCGGCGTCGGGACCGAGCTTCTCCTGATCCACGGCGTACACCGTGAAAACGTACCGGTGCGCGGGATCCCCGGCCGGCGGCGCGGCGCCGCCGAAGTCCCGGGACCCGTAGTCGTTGCGCGCCTGGAGGGCGCCCTCGGGCAGCCCCTCGAACTTGCCGCTTCCCGCGCCCGTCGGCAGCTCCGTCACCGAGGCCGGGATGTCGAACACGACCCAGTGCCAGAATCCGCTCCCCGTCGGAGCGTCCGGATCGAAGCACGTCACGGCGAAGCTCTTGGTCTCCGGCGGGAAGCCCTCCCAGCTCAGCTGCGGGGAGGTGTTCCCGGCCGCGTGGACCTGAGCGTCCTTCAGTACCGCGCCCGCCTCGACATCCTCACTGGTGACCGTGAACGCCGGCACCGGCGGATGGAAGTCGTGCGGGAGCGGCGGCCTCTTGAGCTCGGTCACGTCAGTACCTCCTGAACGGCGGAATCTCTGGTCCGAGCCTAGAACCAGCTGCGCTTGCTGCCGACCTCCGACAGCCACTGGTTCAGGTACGCGGCCCAGTCCGTGCCCTGGAAGTCGTGCAGACCCACCTGGAAGGAACGGAACGAGTCGCTGCCCTCACTGAAGAGGCCCGGCTTCTTGTCCATCTCCAGGATGACGTCCATCGCACGGTCGTCCGCGACGAAGCTCAGCTCCACCTGGTTCAGCCCGCGGTACTGCGACGGCGGGTAGAACTCGATCTCCTGGTAGAACGGGAGCCGCTGACGCGTGCCCCGGATCTGGCCGCGCTCCATGTCCGCGTTCTTGAAGCGGAAGCCCAGCTGGATGAAGGCGTCGAGAATCGCCTTCTGCGCCGGCAGCGGGTGCACATTGATCGGGTCGAGGTCACCCGAGTCGATCGCGCGCGCGATCTCCAGCTCGGTGGTCACGCCGATGTGCATGCCCCGCAGGCTCTGCCCGTCGATCGTGGTGATCGGCGTCTCCCACGGAATCTCGAGCCCGAACGGGACCGAGTGCACGGCACCGGCCTGCAGCTCGAAGGCCCCGCCGAGCCGCAGCTTCGTGAACTCGATGTCCTGCTTGTACTCCTGGTCGTCGTGGCCCTCGACCTCGACCTTGGCCTGCAGGCCGACCGACAGCCCCTCGATCGACTGGTTGACCGAGCCGCCCTGGATCCGCACCTCACCCTGGACGACGCCGCCCGGAACGGTGTTGACCTCGGTCAGCACCGTCTCGACCGAAGCCCCACCGGCCCCCATGCTCGCAAGCAGCCGCTTGAACCCCATGTCGTCACTTCCTCCCCAGGCAACGCCTGTTCCGTCCTGTGTCTGTCAGGATCTCTTGATCCCTACAAACGCGATCCGGCCCCGACCGGTTCCGCGTCCTCACCCTTACAAGGGAGAGGACGCCTGACCACCCCGCCGACAAGCATCCGTCCGGACTGCTCCGTACCGCTCCGGACTCCTCCGCAGCGGCAGGACGGCTGGACTACGCTCATACGCCATGATCGCGGCCCCTGACCGTACGCCCCTGACGCGGGACTTCTTCGACCGCCCCGTGCTGGACGTCGCCCCCGACCTCCTGGGACGCGTCCTCGTACGCGCCACCCCGGACGGTCCGATCAAACTGCGCCTCACGGAGGTCGAGGCCTACGACGGCCCCGATGATCCCGGCTCGCACGCCTACCGCGGCCGCACGGCCCGCAACGGCGTGATGTTCGGCCCGCCCGGTCATGTGTACGTCTACTTCACCTACGGCATGTGGCACTGCATGAACCTGGTGTGCGGTCCGGAGGGCAGGCCCAGTGGGGTCCTCCTCCGGGCGGGGGAGGTCACCGAGGGAGCGGACCTCGCCCGTAAACGTCGACTCTCGGCCCGAAACGACAAGGAACTGGCCAAAGGGCCGGCCCGCCTCGCGACGGCGCTCGGGGTGGACCGGTCACTCGACGGCGTGGACGCCTGCGGCCCCCAGGGCTCGCCCCTGACCCTGCTGAGGGGTACCCCTGTTCCCTCCGACCAGGTACGCAACGGCCCGCGCACCGGAGTGTCCGGCGACGGAGGCGTCCACCCCTGGCGTTTCTGGGTCGCCAACGACCTCACCGTGAGCCCCTATCGAGCCCACGCGCCCCGCCGCCGCTCAACTTGACGCGCCTCTGGGGGATCCGTAATGTAGCCCGAGCCGCTTGAACCGGTTACGGCGTTCAGCCAGCAGCCGAGAGCGGCCAACCCACTACCTACGACTTCCCCTCAGCGGGGGTTTATTCGGCGTGTCCGCATGCCTGAATTCGAACCCGCGGAACTCGATTATGAGTCGCTGAGGGAATCGGCTAACGTAGTGAATGTCGAAAGGCCGCGAAACGCGAAAGCGCTAAAAGGCCCGAAGACAAGCCCCGCTGACTGGGGGTCAGGCCCGAAAGGATCTGATAGAGTCGGACTCGCCGGAAAGGGAAACGCGGAAGCGGGAACCTGGAAAG
>NZ_JBSFYW010000143.1:0-3227 GCF_053599975.1 Streptomyces sp. NPDC005141
GCGGGGGCGGGGGGGGGGGGGGGGGGGCCCCCGGCGGGTTTCCCGGTGCCGCGGCCCCGGGCGGGGGCCCCCCCCCGCCGCCCCCCCCCCCCACGCCTTGCGTCCTGGCCGACCGCGAGCGGCCGTGCACGGGCCTCAGTGCAACGTGAGCCAGCGCGCCGTGCGGACCATGAGGCCGGTCACCGCTCTGGTGGGCAGGGCCGGATCTCGATGTGGCGACGACGACCACGGTCTTCAAGACCACTGCACTGTCGATGCTCGATACCCGCCTGACCTGCTTCAAACGTCTCATCGAGTCAGTCCCGCAGTGTCCGTGGCCCACCCATGGCCCGCACCTAGCCTGCAACAAGGTTCCCGCTTCAGCGGCTAGCCAGAAGGGGTCCGGAGCGGGTTAAGAGTGGTCCCAGAGCTCCCGTGATCGAGATCAGTTGGCCGCCTGCTTTACTTCACGGACGATTACGGGGCTCTGGGTCTTCGTTGGCACGCTGATCGGGACGATACTCGTGACACGGCGAGCCCGGCGGACAGTTGCTCGGGCCGAAGCAGGGGAAGCAGTCTTCTTCCAGGTCGGGGCCAACCTGCCCGATGAGGGACGCCGATACAGCCTTGGCCGGGTACGGTCCGGAAGCGAGTTCCGGTGGAGGCCTCGCTGGTCGTGGACGCGGCTGCGGAAACTCCCGACAGATCTGCGCTATGTCCGCGCACGCGAAGCGACCTTCCGCGAAAAGTTGTGGCTCCCGACTGGCGCGCTGGTGATCGAGTGTGAATCATCCGCGGGGCCTGTACTCTGCGGCCCCGGAAGGGGCCGACTCAACTTCCGCGAGAGTCACCCGCAACTCCGCGACAGCAGAAGCGTCCAGGCCGAGAGCTCCGGACAGGCGGTCGAGGACGTCACGACTGGGACCCATCCGCCCGTTCTCCACCTTGGAAACCGTCGGCTGCCCCACCCCCGCCCGCTGCGCCAACACGGCACCCGTCAGGCCGGCATCCACGCGCAGAGCCCGAAGGTGTGCCCCCGGCGCCCGCATTCGTTCCTGCCGCTCACTCCCCATACCCAGCGTTCTACATCAACACCTGGCGAGCACCCAGCTCAACGATCACACCGGCCCCACGAGGACGTGTCTAGGTTCAGTTGATCCTTGACGGATGTATGTCAGGTGATGCTTGTCGGTTCCCAGTGGCTCGTCTCGCAGCGTTGGCTGGGTAATCGACGTGCTACGCCGATTCCAGGGGCTTGCGCAGCCGAGTTCACGCAAGACCGGTGAGGGGGGCACTGGGCTGCCAGGAGACGGGCAGGACGACGTCGACGCCGTCACGGTGCGCCAGGGGCAGCAGTCGGCTCATGGTGGTGTCGAGGTCGTCGAGCAGGTAGGGCATGGGGCGCAGTGGCCGGTCCAGGCCCAAGAAGAAGTCGTCCCAGTGCACCAGGATGACCCGCCTGGCCCCGGTCGCGGCCACCACCTCGTCCCAGTAGGTCTGAAGGAACTCGGCGGGCTGCTTGCCCAGCATGCCGACGCCCAGGTATACGACGTCGGCGCGATGACCGCGCAGCGCACCGAGCCGGTAGTTGGCGCTGGCGTGCAACAGCACGCGGCCGTAGGGGTGGGTGACGAGCACGGAGTAGGCGGTGCCGGTCTTCCAGGCACCGGCGCGAGCCGGCGGGACCAAGGGCTGGTCAACGGTACCGGGGTAGTGGTCACCCGGGCTGTGCACGGAGTCCAGGAAGGTCAGCGTGAAGCTGCCGTAGGTCACGGTGTCGCCATCGCCGACCACCCGCAAGGACGACTCGGGGACCCCCAGGCCGCGCCCGATGTTGGCGGTGGACTCCGACCCGACCAGGTCGGCGCCGGTCTCCAGGGCCCAGACCGGTGCGTCGAGGGCGTGGTCGTAGTGGGAATGCGCGCACACCACAGCGGCGAGGTTGTCCACCCGCAGCCGCTCGATGGCGGCACGGACCAGCGCGCGGTTCGGGGCGATCTTGCCCATGCCTACGCGCATCATCCCCGGGCGGGTGACGAACCCGTCGCTGAGCACCGAGGTCTGCCCGTCCGACAGCAGTACTGAACTGGTGCCCAAGAAGTGAGCGCTCAGCCCCTCACGGTGCGCTGCAGTGCGCTGCTGGTAAGGCAGGTAGGGCCGCAAACTCGGGCGGCCGATCGGCACCTTCATGCGAGCATCCTCGGACCCCAGGTACAGGAGTGCCAGCTCTGGACCTCGTGTGCCCTCTCACAAACGATCGCACAGCGAAGCCGAGGCAAGCGGTGTCAAGCATCAGGTGAAGCCACAACGTCAAGCATCAACCGAGACAAGACAGACCCCCACGAGGACGACGTGACTCAAACTTTCTCTACTGGTTCAAGCCCCACCCTTCGGGCGAGGAGGTGAGCCCCTGCCCGGCCGCAGCCCGCAGCATCCGGCAGGCCTCAGCCGTGGCGCACTTGAGATAACAGAACACCACCGCACCCCCTTCGGTCCTGCAGCTCCCTCATACTCCGCCAACCTCAGCGGCAACAGCTCAGCCCCCGGCATGAGGCCACGGCTTCGCGGACAGCACGAGGGGCTCTTGCCTTCGGCATCCGGTCGCGCTGGCCCAGCGGCTTCCGCCCGACGCTACGGAGATCGCACCCCTCAGGCCCGCGCCGCGGGCCGGCGCGCGGCTCGGGACTCGGGGCTGCGCTCAGGCTTTCGGCCCGCGCCGCCCCGGCCCCGGCCCCGCGCCACCCACCATCGCCCTGGGGGGCATCACCGTTTCACGTCCGGCACGACAAGGGCCGATGCACCGGACCAAGCCTGATTCCATGCCTCCCACACGCCAGGCCCCGCCCAGGGCGGGCACCGCCGCATGGTCGGGACGCATGATCCGCACGGACGCGACAAGACGCTTTGGGATCAAAAGGCAGGTGCGCCACGGCTGAGGCCTGCCGGACACCACAGGCAGCAAAGGGCGGGCTCGGTGGAGATGCGGCGACTGAATTAGCACCTCAGAACATGCCTCCGGCGGGGGCGCTCAGACTCCGGGATGGAGGGGGCTCCGTTCGCGAGTGCAGGTCCGTAGGGGCGTGCGTGGAGTGCTTCCATCCCATCAGCCATCGCCCCAGGCGGAGCCGAGCAGACGCGGCCCCTGGCGTCCAGGAAGCTGATCGGAAAATCGAGGTTCGGGAGGGCAGGCGGCAGCATCCGGGCCGCTTGCGGACCGGATGTCGAGGTGGGCTCGGTCAGGCGGATAC
>NZ_JBSFYW010000144.1:0-3178 GCF_053599975.1 Streptomyces sp. NPDC005141
CAGTCCATGAGGACGCCGATGCCGGCCCGGTGGAGGGCGTCGACGAGGTACTTGAAGTCGTCGGGGGTGCCCAGGCGCGCGGTCGGGGCGTAGAAACCGGTGACCTGGTAGCCCCAGGAGCCGCCGAAGGGGTGTTCGGCGACGGGCATGAGTTCGACGTGGGTGAAGCCGAGGTCGGCGACATAGGCGGGGAGCTGATCGGCGAGCTGACGGTAGGTCAGGCCAGGTCGCCAGGACGGCAGATGCACCTCGTACACCGAGAACGGCGCCTCGTGGGCGGGCCGGGCTGCCCTCTTCGCCATCCAGTCCGCGTCCTGCCACACATGGTGGGACGCGTGGACGATCGAGGACGTGTTGGGCGGGGCCTCGGTGCGGCGGGCCATCGGGTCCGCGCGCTGCGTGCGGGAACCGTCGGGGCGCGTGATGTCGAACTTGTACAGCTCGCCCTCGCCTATCGCCGGCACGAACAGCTCCCACACTCCGGAGGAGCCGAGCGACCGCATCGGATATCCCGTGCCGTCCCAGAAGTTGAAGGTGCCGGCCAGCCGGACACCCAGCGCGTTCGGGGCCCACACGGTGAAGCGCGTGCCGGCGACGCCCTGCTGTTCCATCGGTTCGGCGCCGAGTGCCCGCCACAGCTCCTCGTGCCGGCCCTCGCCGAGCAGATGCAGGTCCAAGTCACCGAGCGTCGGCAGGAATCGGTAGGCGTCCTCGGTCTCCAGCACCGTCCCCTCGTACGCCACGAGCAGCCGGTACGACTCCGGGACCGCGCGCAGCGGCAGCAGCCCGGAGAAGAATCCGTCCCCGTCGTCGCGCAGTTCGGCGCGCAGGTCGTCCGTGACGACGGTGACTCCGAGCGCGTACGGGCGGAAGGCCCGGAAGGCGACACCGTCGGGCACCTGATGGGCGCCCAGCACTCCGTGCGGTTCGTGGTGCGTACCGTCGAGCAGTCGCTGACGGTCCGCGGGGCCGACACCGGCGAAGACGGGCCCGCTCCCGGAGGCGGAGGATCCACTACCGGCGACCGCGCCGCCCTCGGTGAAGACGGGCCCGCTTCCGGGCGCCGCGGGACCGCTCTCGTCGAGCGCGGGTTCCGGTATCTTCACCCTGGCCTTCGCGCCGGTCTTCGGGCTCTTCTTCGCCCCGGCCTTCTTGCCGGAAGTGGCCTTCCTGCCGGCCGGTTTCGCCTCGGCGGCACTCTCGACCGCCGGATTCTTCGCGCCGTGCTTCTTCGGACTGTCGTCGGACGGGGGGCGGGGCGTCACGGGCAGGGCCTCCTCGGGAGGGTGAGCTGGTGAACGGCAAAGGGGTCAGAGCGACGCGGCCAGCCGCCGTACCGCCGCCAGGGGAACCGGCAGCCAGTCAGGGCGGTGCCGGGCCTCGTACACGACCTCGTACACCGCCTTGTCCGTCTCGAAGGCGCGCAGCAGGACCGGGTCCGTGCGCGGGTCGAGGCCGCTGACCTCGGCGTATCCGGTGCAGTAGGCGGCCCGGCACGCGTCGGCCCAGCCGGGCACCAGCGGGAGGGGGGTCCCCCCTGCCCGCGTGGAGCCGAGAGCCCCGGGGACGGAGTGGGCCGCGTAGTCGAAGGAGCGGAGCATGCCCGCGATGTCGCGCGCCGGGGGCTGCGGCATACGGCGCTCGGCGAGCGGTTTCGACGGCTCGCCCTCGAAGTCGATGAGCGACCATTCCCCGTCGGGGGAGCGCAGGCACTGGCCGAGATGCAGATCGCCGTGGATGCGCTGAGCCGTCCAGGTGTGGCCCTCGGCGGCCAGATCGGCCAGCGCCTCGAACGCGGTGCGCAGTCCGCGGGCGTGGGGCCGTAACGCGGGCACCGCCTGCGCGGCGGCGTCCAGCCGCTCGGCCATGCCGTCGACGAGAGGCCGCATCTGCGTGTGGCCCAGCGTGACCGTGGGCAGCGACCGGGCGAGCGCCGTGTGCACCTCGGCGGTGGCCCGGCCCAGCGACCGGGCCTCGGCGGCGAAGTCCTCGCCCTTGGCCAGCTCTCGCAGCGCCAGTTCCCAGCCGTCGGCCGCGCCCTGCACGAACGGCTGGAGCACGCCGAGTACGTAGGTCTCCGCGTCGAGGTCCGCGAGCATCCAGGCCGCCGGGGCCGGGACCCGCGCGCAGCCCTCCCGGGCCAGCGTCAGCGGAAGCTCCAGATCGGGGTTGACCCCGGGGACGATCCGGCGCAGCACCTTCAGGATGAACGTATCTCCATAGACGATCGACGAGTTGGACTGCTCCGCCGTCACCAGGCGCGGTACCAGGTCCTTCCGTATCCGCTGGCGCCGGTCGTGCTCGAAGCGCAGGTCACCGATGCGGGCCCCGCTGCGCAGGGCTTCCAGGAGGACACCGGCGGGGCGCGGGTCGTACAGCGCCTCGTAAACCGTCCGGCCGGCCAGCGGCCCCTCCTCCGGATGCCCGATCAGCGCGGGCGCGAGCCGTGGCGGCAGCGCCTCGCGCACGCCGATCAGCAGTTGGTAGCAGTCGCCGGGATGGGAGGTGGCGCCCTGCGCCGGCGTGCGCGGCTGATGGGCGCGTACGAGCAGATGGATCAGGCCCAACTGGGCTGTGGGTGGCAGCAGTTCCACCGCGGCCACCAGTGAGAATCCGGTCACCGGACGCCCTTTGCCCGCGAACCAGCGCTGCCGGGGCAGCCATTCCCGCAGCAGTGGATCGAGTGACGCGAGCAACTCGGGGCGTGCGACCGGGGCCGTGGCAGAGTGGGTAACGGCTTCCGACATGGCGTCGCGTCCTTTCCCCAGTGACCCGGGGTCCCGGATACCGGGCGAGTCGGGGTGTTAGTGATGCGTGCCCAGGGCGGGGCGGGAGAAACCGCCCCGCCGCCAGGGTTCTAGACGGCGTCCTTGCGGAGCCGGAACCAGTAGAAGCCGTGACCGGCGAGGGTCAGCAAGTACGGCAGTTCGCCGATGGCCGGGAATCGCACGCCGCCGATCAGCTCGACCGGGTGTCTGCCGTTGAACTCGCGCAGGTCGAGCTCGGTGGGCTGCGCGAACCGGGAGAAGTTGTGCACACACAGGACGAGGTCGTCGTCCCCTTCTCCCCCGGTCGAGGGCGCTTCCCGCAGGAAGGCGAGGACGGCGGGGTTGGAGGAGGGGAGTTCGGTGTAGGAGCCGAGTCCGAAGGCCTTGTTCTGTTTGCGGATCTCGATCAT
>NZ_JBSFYW010000145.1:0-3032 GCF_053599975.1 Streptomyces sp. NPDC005141
CCCTGGGGGCGAAATCCCGTTTCCTGCCCTGCTCCGCAGGAGTCCGATTCCTCCCCGGCCTGAAGGCCGAGGCATCCTCGGAGGAACCCGGTGACCACAGACTTCCAGTCGTCGAGAGAAGCCCTCGGTGTGCGGCTGCGGCAGCTGCGCACCGAGGCCGGCGTCGAGGGGAAAGACCTCGCCGCCCGTCTCGGGTGGCAGCCCTCGAAGGTCTCCCGGTTGCAGAACGGCAAGCAGACACCGACACCTGCGGACATCACGGCGTGGGCGCAGGGCATCGGGCGGTCGGACGCTGAGGCCGAACTCCAGGGGCTGCAGGCAGGGCTGGAGATGAAGCACCGGTCATGGCGCCGGCGCTCGCCGGCGGGCACCGGGGTCGGCAAGAGGTGGCGATCCAGGAGACCGCAGCCACCGAGACGATCCGGGGCCTTGAGGTCTCGCGTGTGCCCGGCCTGTTCCAGACGCCCGAGTACGCGTGGGTGATCTTCAACGCCAACGCGGAGTTCCGCGGGATCCCTTCGACGACCGAGGCCGCGGTCGAGGCGCGTACACGCAGGCAAGAGGCGCTGTACGAGCCGGGCAAGACCTTCCGATTCCTCGTGTGCGAGGCCGCGCTGTACCACCGGGCGTGCCCTGCTGACGTGATGGCCGAGCAGTTGGACCGGCTGTACAACCTGATCGGCCTGCGGTCGGTAGAGCTTGGCATCCTGCCGTTCGGGACACAGCTGCGGCGTACCGCCCCGCACGCCTTCTGGATCTACGACACGCGGTTGGTCATCGTCGAGACGATCAGCGAGGAACTGTGGCTCACCGGCGCGGACGACGTCGCCCTGTACGAACGGGCATGGGACTGGCTCGCTGAGTCTGCCGAGTACGGCCCCCCGGCCCGCCGTCTGATCGGTCGTGCCCGGTCCTCGCTCGATCTCGCATGAGCAATCGGCCGCAACTGTAGGGGCGCTGCTCGCAATCCGGCGCAACCGGTCGGCGCCGCCACAATCCGGCTTCGTAACGTGCTGGTCATGGTCTTACACCCTGCCCCGTACGTACGGCAGGCAGGACAGGACTGGCTCCTGTCCTGCGCCGACACCCCCGCCGAAGTCCGGACCCTGTGGGACGCGGACGAGCTGGGAGCCTTCCCCGTCGGCGGTCACTGGATGGTGGCCGAAGCGACGCTCGCCCACACCATGGACGCGGTCAAGCGCATCCCACCCGCCCTACGAGGCCCGGTCCTCGCCGACGTCAGCCAGGGCATCTCCTGGTGGCTGCTGCCTCCCACCCTCGGCAACGACCTCGACGACGTCTGCACGATCACCGTCCGCCCCCGGGGCTGGCTGCTCCGCTGCCCACCCGTGCTGTACCCGGTGCGCGGCCGCGTGTGGATAGAACACCCGGACGGCTCCGGGTGCCTGACCGATCCCGTCCTGCTCGGCGCCGCCCTCGGACCTGGTGGCCCTCGGCTCCCGGCGGAGGCCTACGGATGACCAGTCGGCCCCGTGGCCGGCCGCGAGCAGGGGCCGGCCCGCCCCGTGTACACAGTGGGGCGGGCCGGTGACGGGGGCAGGCGGGCCGTTCAGGGATTGAGGACCCAGGCGGAGTTGTGGGCGGTGAAGCCGATGTGCGGGTAGTAGTCGGCCGCGGCGGGCGCCGACAGCAGGACGATCTTGGCCTGGGGCGCCTCCTTGCGGGTGGCGTCGATGAGCTGCCGGCCGATGCCCGTGCGCTGGTAGGCGCGGACGACGGCGATGTCGGACAGGTAGGTCACGTAGGAGAAGTCCGAGACGCTGCGCGCGATGCCCACCAGCTCGCCGTCGACGCGGCAGGTGACCACCAGGTTGGCGTTGCCCACCATGGCGGCCATGCGCTGGGTGTCCTGGACGGGCCGGCGTTCGCCGAGGCCCGACTCCTCGTAGACCCGCAGCACGTCCGCGAGGTCGAGGTCGGATCCGTTCTCCCGCTCAATGCTCCAGCTCACTGTTGTCCTCCGAGGATGGTCCGGCCTTCAGGCCGGGGACGAATGAAATCCCCACGGGGCAGGGAAAGGCGAATCGCCGTCAGGGCGATTCGGCGTCCGCCACGGCGGCATGGACGCGGGTTTCTTCATGCTTCGTGCCTCCCGACGTAGCGGTGCGGTGGCAGCATGAGGCCATGGCGACACCAGGTGGTGTGGGGGAGGTCGGGCACGCCCGGTACACCTACCGCCTGCGGGTGTCGTCCACCGCGCTGGCCCGCCTGGATGCCGAGTGGGCGCGCTGCCGGTGGGTGTGGAACGAGTGCGTGGCGATGTCCCGCAAGGTCCACGGCCTGAACAGGAACGCCGCCGTCAAGGTGACGTGCGGTCCGGCGCAGCTGGACAAGATGCTCACTCAGGCCCGTGGTGCGATGGCGTGGCTGCGCGAGGGCAGTTCGGTGCCGCAACAGCAGATGATCCGCGACTTCGCGAAGTCCCGCGCGAAGGCACTTACGGACATCAAGGCCAGGCTGCCGGTGCGGCAGCGGGCCGGGATGCCCCGGATCAAGCGCAAACGCGAGGCGCTGGTGTCGCTGAACTACACGCGGCGCGGCTTCAGGGTCAAGGACGGCCGCCTGCGCCTGGCCGGCAACATCGCCCTGACCGTGGTGTGGTCCCGCGAGCTGCCCGCCGAGGCGACGTCGGCGCGCGTATACCAGGACAGCCTCGGACACTGGTACGCCTCGTTCGTCGTGGCCGGCAGCATCGACCCGCTGCCCGCCACGGATCGCGCGATCGGTATCGACTGGGGCGTGAAGGAGACCGCCACCACCACCAGCGACGCCCACGATCTCCCGCACCCGCAGCACGGCAGGACCGCCGCGGTGAAGCTGGCCCGCTACCAGCGACAGATGGCCCGCCGCCGGACCCCGAAGAACAGGCCCGACACCGGCGGCTACCGCACGGCCCGCACTGCGGCGGCGAAGGTGTCCAAGAAGATCGCCCGACAGCGCCAGGACACCGGCCGCAAATGGGCCAAGACCGTGGTCCGCGACTTCGACCACCTCGCGGTCGAGGACTTCCG
>NZ_JBSFYW010000146.1:0-2752 GCF_053599975.1 Streptomyces sp. NPDC005141
ACCCGCAGAGCCGTGATGGTGACCGCGATGTGCGCACTGGCCGTGACAGGGGCGGGACTGACGGGGGACACAGCAAAGCGTGGAGGTGCAGGTGCTGTCTTGGCTCTCGATCAACACGGTGTGCGCGCTTGGTTCTCGCACCGCACGGCGTGCACCGTGCCCAATCAGGGGGACGGTGTTTCGCCCTGGGGGCGAAACCCCGTTTCCTGCCCTGCTCCGCAGGAGTCCGATTCCTCTCCGGCCTGAAGGCCGAGGCATCCTCGGAGGAACCCGGTGAGCCAGTGATCCCCCTTCTTGGGAGGTTTCAGCGTCCGGTGACCGTCTGGCTCGCGACCAGTTGGCGGTAGGGGGTGCAGCGTTCGAGGAGGGCGGGGTGGTCGCCGGTGTCGACGACGGTGCCCTCGTTCAGCATGATCACGTGCTGGGCGTGCCGGACGGTGGAGAGGCGGTGCGCGACGACGATGACGGCGCGTGTGTCGGCGAGGGTCTCCACGACGGCGCGGAACCGCTGCTCGTTGAGGCCGTCCAGCTGGCTGGTGGGTTCGTCCAGCAGCACGATGTCGGCGTCGGAGAGCAGGGCGCGTGCCAGTGCCATGCGCTGGCGCTGGCCGCCGGAGAGGTCCGGCGGCCAGTTCGCGGTCGTCGGCGCGGGTGGTGCGGCCGAGCTGGAGGTTCTCCCGGGCGGTGCCCTCCAGCAGGGTGAACGCCTGGTCGACGTAGGCGATGCGGGCGCGCAGCGCGTCCAGTGGCCAGTGCCGCGTGTCGTGGCCCAGGACGGTGATCGTGCCGGAGGAGGGCCGGATGAACCGGTCGATGAGGCTCAAGGTGGTGGACTTGCCGGCTCCCGAGGGCCCCACCACCGCGGTGAGTCCGGTGCGCGCGGTGGTGAAGGAGATCTGCCGCAAGGTGGTGCGGCCGGCCCCGGCGTGCGTGTAGGAGACGGAGTCGAAGACCACGGCCGGCGCGTCGGGCAGCGGGGTGGGGGCGGGTTTGTCGTCGTCGTGCGGGTCGTTCTCCGGGGTGAGGAGCAGCAGGTCGTTGCAGCGGTCCCGGGCGGCCAGACCGGACTGGAGCCGGCCCAGTCCGGTGGCCAGCGTGTTGACCGACGGGATGGCCTGCAGCAGATAGAGGAGGAACGCGGCGAAGGCGCCCGCGGTGATGTCACCGGCGGCGAGCCGGGCGCCTCCGGTGAGGATCACGGCGATCATCGCGAGCTGGTTGCCGAGGGTGAGCACGGCGGGGATCAGGGCGCCGAGACGGGCCCCTTGCAGGGAGACCGAGCGCAGCCGTTCCGCGTCCGCGGCCAGCGCCCGGGTGGCCACCGCCTCGGCCGGGTTGGCCTTGATCGTGGTGAGGGCCTCCAGGTTGGCGGTGAAGCGCTGGGCGATGTGGCCGACGGCGTCCTGCTGGCCGGTCACGTTGGCCCGCATACGGCGCAGGACCAGCGTCACCATCAGGGTGAGACCGGTCAGGGCGAGCAGCGTGACCAGGGTGAGGACCCAGTCGACCCACACCATCACGGCCAGGGTCGCCACGAGGGTCACGGTGGCGAGCGGCAACTGGCTCGCCACGTCGACGATCTGACGCAGCAGCAGGGTGTCGGAGGTGATTCGGGCGGCGAGTTCGCCGGTGCCCTGGGTCCGCACGACGGCCAGGGGCAGCCGCAGGGTGTGCTCCATCAGCCTGATGCGCAGCCGGTAGGCCATCCGCTCGCCGATGCGGGCGAGCAGGAAGCCGGAGAAGGCCTGGGCGAGGGCGCCGGCCGCGGCGGCCGCGCACATCAGTGTGATGTCGAGGCCCAGCGGGCGGTGGTCGGAGAAGTCGGTGATGACGTCCCGCAGCAGCAGGGGGAGGGAGAGCGCGGCGGCGGTGGCGGCCAGCGCGAGCAGCAGGGAACCGGTGAGCCGGCCGGGCTCGGCGGTCAGTTCACGGCGCAGCCGCAGCGGGCCTGCCGTGCGGGCGGGGCGCGCGGGCTCGTCGGCCACGGGGAACCTCTCTGGTGGACGAGGCGGTGCCGCACGTCGGCGCGCACCGGGCGGAGGAGCTGGGGGAGTTGCCGGGGGGCGAGAGCCCGGGCGCCGGGCTGGGGCTCCGGGACGGAGGGCCGGAACGGGTCCGAGGCCCGGGGGCTGAGGGGCCGGGGCCGGGGCGGAAAGCGGGGGGTGAGGACGTCGGCCGGGGGAGGCAACGTTGGGGCCGGGGCCGGGGCTGCGGCTGCGGCAGTGCGGTGCGGTCAGCGGTCAATGCAGTCAATGCAGTGAGTGCAGTCAGTGCGGTGCGCCGGGGCGGGGACGGTGGGCGACCGGCCGGGCCGCTGATGGCGGCCCGGCCGGCTGTGCCGCGCGCCTCTGCGGCGCGCTCTATGCGGTGACGTCGATCAGAGGCACAGGATCGTGCTCACGGTGCTGGTGCCGCAGTTGAGCACGCTCAGCGAGCTGGTGCTGGCGAGGGTGTCGTCGATGGGGGTGGCTTCGGTCTCGGGCAGGTCCATCGTCTGGAGGTCGAGGATCATCGGAACTCCTCCGTGGATACCCCGGCCTTCAGGCCGGGGAGGAAACGGATTCCTGCGGAGCAGGGCGGCGGGCTGGGATTCGCCGTCAGGGCGGATCTCAGTGCTCTGACCGGCAGGTTCGATCCTTCGCCAACGTTGATACTAATTTGTGGGCCGTGGCCACTTACGTGAAGCGGGCGTTCAAGTACCGCTTTTGTCCGACCGATGTGCAGGCGGCGGAGTTGTTGCGCACGTTCGGAT
>NZ_JBSFYW010000147.1:0-2588 GCF_053599975.1 Streptomyces sp. NPDC005141
GCGAGTACTTTCTGGGGGCAGCCATGGTCGATGTTCCTCTCATGAGTCCCATCTGACCCGCTGTCAGCATCTTCCGCATCTCGGGGGAACCTCAAGCTGGTCCGGCCCGATATCGGTGCCGCGCAGGTCCACCACGTACCAGCCAGGCTCTGCGCTCCGGGCCGCCCGTCCGATCCGCTGCCAGCGGGGCTGTTTACCCGTGCCCCCTTCCAAGGCGATCCACTCGCCCAGTGCCGTCGTGATTTCCTCACGCCACCCCACGCACCGTCCCCCAGCCCCCGCCCCGTGTTCGGATCGGCAAACCTACCCCGCCGCACTGTGCGACATACCAGGGGTGGCCGTGAACTGCAGGCAAGCGGGTTGAGTCGGGCCTCATGTGAGCGGCCCGGATCAAGCGTGCCAAGCCCTGGCCGATGCAGCAGACCGCTGCGTGACCGGTGGGGCGATGAGGTCGCCGCCCCTTCAAGCTGTGACCGTCGCCGGTGAACTCCGCCGGAGCAAAGCAGACTTGGAGCGCGTCACTTATAAGGATGGAACCGCAAATGCGGTAACATCCTTATAAGTTCGTGCCTGTCGAGTCCCGGAGGTTGAATGGCCGTCCCTGCCGTTGCTGCGCTGGAGTCTGACGACTACCGCGTGCAGTTGGCCGCCCTCGGTACCAAGTTGGAGTACTTGCATCCGGCCTTGCGGGCCGGTGAGATCGCCCGCCGCTCGGCGACACCCAACCATCCGGCCAACACGGCAGGGACCCGGGCGTACCAGGAGCATGTCCGGATCATCCGTGAGATGCATATCCAGCATGAGGGTTGGAAGCGGCTCCTGCACGACCACCTCGAAGTCGTCTGCAGCCCCGACAGGACCATCGCCATCGGGGTCATGGCCGGGGACGCCGCGACGGGGGACCGTGCTCTTCACCCCCGAAACCAGCGACATCGCGGTGCCGCGACGGAACGGGCGGCCGAAGTCAACGCCCAGCTGGAGTTCTTTCCCCGGCCGGTACGCCGTCACGAGATCGTCCTGAACGCAGAGGAGACGGACCGGCTGCAAGTCTGGTTCCTCGTCTCCTACCGGGTAGAGGACGGCGACAGGCTCCACATCCACAACGAGCTGTCGCTGCCCGGTGAAGTGGCGGACGGCTTCGTTACGAGGTGGAGGCGGCGCATCCCTCTCCCGGTCCTTGAAATGGACGGAATCGAACCAATGTACGAAGATGGACCCGGCGAGATCGACATCCCCGTCGACTTCCGCTGATCGTCCGTCCTGGTGCGGCACTGTTGAGCCAGTGCCGCACCCTGCACCACCGACAAATGAGGCAGTCCGCCATGGTGACTCCATCACGCATCACGCTGGCCCGGAAACGCCGGGGGCTGACCCTCGCAGAACTGTCCGAGCAGGCAGGTGTCTCACTGCAGAGCCTGTCCAACTACGAGACGGGCCGGACCTCGCCCCGGCCACCGACCGTGCGCAAGATCGCCACAGCGCTCGACTTCCCCGAGCCGTTCTTCAGCGGTCCGGAGCTCAACGAACTCCCCCCAGAGGGGATCTCGTGGCGCGCCCGGACCAAGACACCGCCGCGGGTTCTGGACTCGGCCCGCGCCGCGGGCACCCTGGCCGCGCAACTGTACGACTGGATTGCTGAGCGGTTCCGCCTGCCGGAACCGGATCTCCCGTCCCTCGGCAAGCCGGACCCGGAAACGGCCGCGGACATGGTGCGCACCCGCTGGAACCTCGGCCAGGCTCCGGCGCCGAACATGGTGCACCTACTGGAAGCCCACGGCGTCCGGGTCTTCTCGCTGCCGCCGGACTCGCTGGAAGTTGACGCCTTTGCGGTTTGGAGGTGCGGTGTCCCCTTCATCTTCCTGAACACCATGAAGACCGTGGAACGCGGCAGGTTCGACGCTGCCCACGAGCTGGGCCACCTGGTTATGCATGCGAGCGGTGAGCGCTCCTGTACCGGACCGGAAGCCGAGCGGCAGGCGAACGACTTCGCCAGCGCCTTCCTGATGCCGGCGGCCAGCGTGCTAGGGCACATGCCCGCAGGCGCTCGTATAGACCAGATTCTCGAAGGTAAGCGCATCTGGAGAGTCTCCGCCATGGCACTCACATACCGGATGCACGACCTGAACCTCCTTACTGACTGGCAGTACCGTTCTACCTGCTCGGAACTGAGTGCCCGCGGATACCGCACCGACGAGCCTCAAGGCATGCAGAAGAGGGAGACCTCGCAGATCCTGCCCAAGGTCTTCCAAGGACTTCGCACCAAGGGCGTCCGCCCGAGCAATGTGGCCGAACAACTCGGCGTCACATCGAGGGAGATGAAGACGATGCTGTTCGGGCTGACCATGACTGCCATGGAGGGAGGCGGCGCACGCGACGGCGGCCACAGGGTCGACGGCGCATTGAGCCTCGTACGCTGAGCTTGCGACTTCAACCGAGGAGCAAGAGTTCGCTCCACCTTCACGGGCCAACTCCTACTGCTTGACGATCTATAGAAGTCGACCGTTCACCTGCGGTGACGCCCCGCGGGCGTGAAAATCGGTACAGGGGCTGTCCGCCGACGCCGCTTGATGTTTGGGCCGTGAGCCCGC
>NZ_JBSFYW010000148.1:0-2511 GCF_053599975.1 Streptomyces sp. NPDC005141
CGGGTACAGGTCGGGTAGCCGGGATGCATCACTGCATCCCGGCCCCCTCAGAACCGTGCGTGCACCTTTCAATGCACACGGCTCAAGCTCGCCCCATCGGCCAGCGCATTTCAGTTGGCCCGCTTGCCGTCTTGAGCATGTAGCTGTCGATGGCACGCGGAGTGCACGAGACGGAGGTTGGTTCTCTCGTCGGAGCCGCCATCTCGCCGGTAAACGAAGTGGTGCTTGTTCAGCATCTTCTTCGACGCCGCGAACCAGTTGATCCACTCACGTGGACTGTCCGGCTCGTACTCGGCCCCGGCGATAAGCGCCTGATTGCAGAGCGGGCACAGCCCTTTCTGCTTGTACGCCAGGGACAGGCTTACTTTGTCCATGGGCGGTGGCGTCTTCTTCCGGCGGCGTCCTTGCCAGTACTTGTTCAGGGATGGGTCGTCAGGCGATGCCGCACCCTTCACTTGTACGTGACGGACGATTTTAGTCCATTTGAAGTAGGGAAGATAGGCACCGCTGTTGCGATCCCCGAAGACCCATCTGTCATTTCTGGACTCGTTGAACCTGCCGAAGTGTCTGTTGGCAACCCAGACTCTCGACTTCCTCGGGTGGCTTCTTCGGGCCCATTCCCATAACAACCTCCACAGATAGTGGTCGAGGCTGGCGAATACTTGCGAAGAGACCGCCTTCCGGTAGTACGCCGACCATCCTCGAATGATGGGGGTCAGCGTCCTCAGCACACCTGCTGTGTTGGATCCATAGAGCCCCTTCACTTCGGTGCGCAGGGTCTGCCGGATTCTCTTGACGGCATCGGCGCTCGGTTTGATGATTAGCTTTCCGTCGTAGCGACGGATGTTGAAGCCGAGGAAGTCAAACCCGTTCTCCGCGTGGGTGATCCGGGTCTTTTCTTCGTTGAACCGTAGTCCTCTCGGCTCCAGCCACTCGGACAATTTCTCCTTGACCTGTTCCGCTTCTGACTTGCTGTGGCACATGACCACGAAATCGTCTGCGTACCGGATCAGGATTGGTGTCCTGGGGGCCGCCTTCGGCTCGTAAGACTTCGCCTCGGTTCCCCAGTACCGGCACCCTGCCGCCTCTTCCATCCCGTGGAGTGCCACGTTCATCAACAGCGGGCTGATCACTCCGCCTTGTGGAGTTCCCTCCTCGGTCGGCGTGAACCGTCCTTGTTCGACCACACCGGCTTGCAACCACGCCCGGACAAGACTCCGGCCGGGGAATCCCCCGACGGCGTCCATCAGGCGAGGGTGGTCGATGCGGTCGAATGCCGCGGATAGATCCGCATCCAGGACCCAGAGGCGTTTGGCGTTCTTGCGTGCTGCCGCCCCGAAAATGGCCTCGATGGCGTCATGGCAACCTCTCCCCGGCCGGAAACCGTACGACCGGGGTTCGAAACGGGCCTCCCACTCGGGTTCCAGCGCATTCTTGACACGAGCCTGCATGGCTCGGTCTCGGATGGTGGGAATCCCCAGCGGTCGTTGCTTCCCGTTGCTCTTCGGGATGTACACCCGCTTGACCGGCATGGCTTGCCATGGCTTTTCGGCCTGATGGACTTCTGTTGCAAGATTCCATCGGGCCCCGGGCGTGACAGCCTTCTTTCTATCGACGCCGGCGGTCTTGCGGCCAGTGCTCAGCTGGGTCACTCGTCTCACGCTTGTGAGCGTGTTGGAGTGGCTCCGCAGCATGAGCTTCTGAAGATTCCTGACCTTGGGCCAGTCCTCTTCCTGCGCGGCCTTGAAGATCCGCTGTCTCAGTCGCCGTACCTCTCCCTCGCATTGGCTCCAGTCGACCTGATGCCACAGCGTGGAAGTGTCCTCCGGTCCGTTCGCCGGGACGAGTGGCAGAGCAGACATGTCCACCGTCCTCCCGGCGTCTAACTTGTCCGTCGGTTCGGGCTTCTTCTCAGTTCACTTCAAAGGCTTACCTGGTCCACGTCTGCCCCCTTTCAGGCCGGGGAGAACCCCGTATCCGGCAGGTTATACAGACTCATTCGCCTGGTTTCCCTTTCCCTTTCGGGGACCGGCATTCGCTTCTTGGACCATCCTGTCCGGCTGAGGAGTTCCGCTTCCCTTGCGGTCGGCCTACCAGATGGCTCTGGACCTCAACCGGGTTTCCACGTTCCGCACCACCAAGATGCATTCGGGGAGGGTGCCCCCTATTGCCCCGCGGCCAGCGGTGTTCACGAGCCTTGGGTCCGAACCCTCGGCTCCGCTCGATGCCTCCCAGCATCCGGGCCGTGACCGCCACTCCTACTCAGCATCGGGCGGGCTACTTTGACGAGGCTTTGACAGGGGTTCACTCTCGTTCACCCTTCCGAACTGCCCCTCGACCTGTGGTGCCAGATGCCTTGACACCCTTGGGCCTTGAGCGCTCAGCTTCACACCCCGCCGTTACCAGCGACGCATGTGAGCGTGGGGCCAGACCTCAGAACACTGGTCTGGAAAAGCCCAGTTGAGACCGGGCCATCCACTTGAACGGTGCGACCTCGTGTCGCACGCGGAA
>NZ_JBSFYW010000149.1:0-2475 GCF_053599975.1 Streptomyces sp. NPDC005141
GAGCGTGGGGCCAGACCTCAGAACACTGGTCTGGAAAAGCCCAGTTGAGACCGGGCCATCCACTTGAACGGTGCGACCTCGTGTCGCACGCGGAACCCGTACCTGAGCTGCATAGTGATCACCATACATACTTGGTTCATGTCACCACGCTGGAACCCAAACCCCGATGTGCGCACCGGACGCCACGTCGTCCACAACCTTCACGTCCACTTGGTTTTTGTCACGAAGTACCGGCGCGGAGCCATGACCGACCCGATCCTGACACGCTGCGAAGAGATCATGCGAGAGGTCTGCGCGGACTTCGAAGCCGAGCTGAAGCAGTTCAACGGCGAGGCCGATCACGTCCATCTGCTCGTGCACTACCCGCCGAAGGTCCAGCTTTCCAAGCTGGTCAACTCCCTCAAGGGCGTCTCGGCCCGGCTGCTGCGCAAGGAGTACGCCAGCCACATCCGCCGGTACCTGTGGGGCGGACACTTCTGGTCCGGCTCGTACTTCGCCGGAAGTTGCGGCGGGGCTCCCCTGACCGTCGTAAAGCAGTACATCGAGAACCAGAAGCGCCCCACGTGACGGGCTGAGGTGAACACTGCAGACCCGTGCTCACGTGCGGGTCAGAGCAGTTCTGAGATGGCCTTCACCCCCGGCGTAAACGCCGGAGCACTGGCCAAGATCAAAGGTAGAAGCGGTGGATGGTGTGGGCCATCTGCGCCCGGGCCTGTGTTCCAGCGCCGCGGGCCCGGGCGGCGGCGAGCCAGCCGTCCACGTCCTCAGGCGTCACCGCCCGCACCGGCCCCTGCGCGAACGTGAGCAGTTCGTTCACCCAGGCGCGTTGCTGGCCCACCCACTTGTCCGTGGTGCCACGGGCCGCCAGGGCCAGCACGAACTCATGCTCCCGGCTGTCCGGCAGCGCTCATTCCTTCAGCGTGCGCCGCAGCCGTCCGGGATCCAGAGGGATGTTCGCGAATGCTGAAGAATCGACCACTTCGCTGACCTGCAGGTCAACAGCCTGACCAGCAGTGACAGGCCACGTTCAACCTTGGCCTGTCAGGTACCGGGAGAGTGAGCAGTATGCGAGTGGCCTGGTGGCCTGGCAGTCGCCGCGGTGACGACGGCAGTGTCGCGATCGAGGCTGCCATCGTCCTCCCGTCCCTGATCATGTTCTTGTGCCTGGCCATCGCTGGAGGGCGGATCGTCACTTCCAGCGCAAAGGTCGACGCCGCGGACGGGATCACGGTCCTGAACGACTCCCGCCACCCCGAACGACTCCACGCCCGCGGGCGTGGACGCTGTGGGACGAGATGGAGTCCGTCGGCACGGTCACCGGTCTCCGACATCCCCTCGGCCCGCACGCTGCACTTGCGGGTGCCAGCAGCCTGCTGGGGAGGTCACGTCGCTACGCGGTGCGCTCGTGATCTGGCCCTGGGGCCCGCAGGTTGCGCGGAACTCCGCTCGTGGGTCAGGCCGTTCAGCATCGCCCTGGTGAAGGTGCTGTTCGCCGTGGACGGTCGGCAATCTCGTCGTAGAGAACAGACAGGCAGGCACGACCCCACGTGACTCTTCACAGCGGCGGGCATCCTAAGGCGACCCGCAGTGCGGTCGGACTCCGGCGCTCACGCACCTCCCGCTCACCCTCCAGCGTCCTCTGCCGAATTGGGCACGCCCAGCAGGGCGAGACAGATGTGCAGCACGGCGTCCTCCAGTGCGGGGACCTCGCCGATGCGCCCCTGGCGCAGACAGCGGCACACGGCTTCGTGTGTAGCGTCCGCCGCGGCCATGTAGGTCTCATGGGGGATACGGCGGTAACCGGGAGTCCTGGCGTGCCAGGCGCGCATCGACTCGGCGAACCAGGAGCGGCAGGACTCCTGGTGCTCCCACGCCCGGCCACCGGCCGCCGCTGTCTCCAGGAAGAACGCTTTGGCGAATTCGGGCTCTTCGGCGATCAGCCCGAGAAAGGCACGGATCGAGGCACGAAGCGTCGCCACACGGGAGAGCGACTGCGCCGACGAGCGGGCAAATGACGCCTCAAGCCGCTTGACCATCAGCTCGCGGCCCGTCTCCGCAGCGGAAATGAAGCACTCCTCTTTGTCCGCGAACAGCTCGTAGAACGTCTTGCGGGACACGCCCGCCCGTGCCGTCACATCGGCCACCGTCGCGGTGATGTAGCCCTTCTCAGCCACCACGACCGTCATCGCGTAGAGCAGCCGCTGGCGCTGCGAACCCGTCACACGCTCCCGCGCGAGCCCATGCGGCCCGCGGGGAAGATCGGTGAGGCTCGGCTGCAGCAGCGGCCGGATTGGCTCTCTCATAAGTGAGAAACAGTCTGGTACACGTTATAGACACTAGCGTTTCTCACCTTCTCGTTGCCCCGAACAGGAGTGCACTCTTGACTTCCTCCCCCTCCTGAAGGAGGGGGATTCCTACGGCTTGCGCCGTGGGGTTTCCTGCTTCGTCGCCGACTGCCCGCCCGGAGTGCTCCGT
>NZ_JBSFYW010000150.1:0-2362 GCF_053599975.1 Streptomyces sp. NPDC005141
TCGTCCTGGAGGCCGCCGACGACGGTCTCGTAGGCGAGGGTCGGCTTGCCGGAGGCGGCCCAGATCACCTTGCGGGGCGCCTTGTCGGCGGCGGTCTTGGCCGAGCCGGCCGCCTTCGCGGCGGTGAGCGCCTGCTTCTCGGCCTTCGCGGTCGTGACCAGCGGCTTGAGCGAGGCGACCTTGATGGCCGTCTTCGTCGCCTTCGTCACGCCCGCGGTCTTGCCGGCCTTGGTCTCGTGGACGACGAGGTCGCCGCCGAGGACCGGAAGTCCGTTGTAGGTGCGCTCGTAGCGGGTGTGGAGGGTGCCGTCGACGTCCTTGACGACGTCTCTGACGACCAGCTTCTCCTTGGCACCGAGGCCTATCTGCTGGGCCGTCTCCACCGTGGCGGCGTCGGCCTTCTGGATGAGCGCGGTGCGCGCGGAGTCGGAGAGCAGGACGGGCGAACCGGCGAGGGGGGTGGTCTTGCCGGACGGGAGCGCCGCGGTCTGGGCGGCGGCACCGGTGGTCAGACCGGTGGTGAGCAGGGCTCCGGCCGCGACTGCGGTGGCGATGGCCAGAGTGGTGCGCTTGTGACGCGCGTAGAGGGGAGTCACGCAAGCTCCTTCTTGTGGGGGCGTCCGAACGGCGTGGGGTGGCCGGAGGGACGATGGTGAAGTTGCGGTGCGGGTGAGCCGTGCGGTGGAAGCGTGCCATCCCAGACGCGTACATGTCAGGAGTCCATAAGGACCTTGGCCGAAAATCGTCGATCAGGTGAACAGTCGGGTGGCCGGGCGCCTCGCCGGCCGCCGTCAAGGGAGGGTCAAAGCAAACCTCCCCGCGGGCAAAAGAGGGCGCCGTCCCGGGGAGTCGAACCTCCGGGACGGCGCCCTGGCGCGCTGTCTTCCTGCCGGCTTCCGCCGCGGTCTACGGGAAGGTCAGTTTCCAGCTGTTGATGTAGCCGGTGTCCTGGGCCGCCTGGTCCTGGACCTTCAGTTTCCAGGTGCCATTGGCTACTTCGGAGGACGCGTTGACCGTGTAGGTCGCGTTCACGTTGTCCGCCGAGTCGGACGAACTGAAGTTCTTCAGGCGGTACGTGGAGCCGTCGGGGGCCACCAGATCGATCACCAGGTCACCGCGCCAGGTGTGCACGATGTCCACGGCGACCGCGAGGTTCGACGGGGCGTTGCCGGTCCGGCCGCTGACCGTGACCGACGAGGTGACCGCCGCGCCGTTGTCCGGAATCGATACGTCGGCCGTGTTCTCGAACGACGTACCGCCGCCGCCACCGCCCGGACGTGAACCGACGTTCACGGCCGCCCAGGCGTTCTGCACCGCCGTGTACTCGGCGCTCGTCGTGCCGTACAGCTCACCCGCCGCCGCGAGCGTGCCGGTGCGGGCCGCCGCGTAGTTGGTGGTCGAGACGAACTTGGTGGTGAGCGCGCGGTACCAGATCTGCAGCGCCTTGTCCCGGCCGATGCCGGTGACCGGAAGCCCGTCGGAGGTGGGCGAGTTGTAGCTGACGCCGTTGATGACCTTGGCGCCGCTGCCCTCGCTCAGCAGGTAGAAGAAGTGGTTCGCGACGCCGGACGAGTAGTGCACGTCGACGTTGCCGACACCGGAGTACCAGGAGTCCTTGGAGCCGCCGTCCTTGCTCGGCTTGTCCATGTAGCGCAGCGGGGTGCCGTCGCCGTTGATGTCGATCTTCTCGCCGATGAGGTAGTCGCCCACGTCGGAGGAGTTGTTGGCGTAGAACTCGACGCCGGTTCCGAAGATGTCGGAGGTCGCCTCGTTCAGACCGCCGGACTCACCCGAGTAGTTGAGCCCCGCGGTGTTGGAGGTGACGCCGTGGCTCATCTCGTGGCCCGCCACGTCCAGCGACGTCAGCGGGTCGGCGTTCCCGGACCCGTCGCCGTACGTCATGCAGAAGCAGCCGTCGTCCCAGAACGCGTTGACGTACGCGTTGCCGTAGTGGACGCGCGAGTACGCTCCCACGCCGTTGTTCTTGATGCCGCTGCGGCCGAAGGTGTTCTTGTAGAAGTCCCAGGTCTCCGCGGCGCCGTAGTGGGCGTCGGCGCCGGCCGTCGCGGCGTTCGACGTGGTGCCGTTGCCCCAGGTGTCGCTCGTCTGCGAGAACAGCGTGCCGGTGCCCGACGTCCCTCGGTTCAGGTTGTACGTCTTGTGGGCGCCGCGCGCACCGTCGTTCAGCGTGTAGGTGGAGCCCGACTGCGTGGTCGTCAGGGTCACCTGACCGCTGTACTGGGTGTTGCCGATGCCGTTCTTGATGGCCTGGTACTCGTAGAGCTTCTTGCCGGTGGCGGCGTCGGTGATGACGTGCAGCTCGTTGGGGGTGCCGTCGTCCTGGAGGCCGCCGACGACGGTC
>NZ_JBSFYW010000151.1:0-2225 GCF_053599975.1 Streptomyces sp. NPDC005141
CTCACGGCCCAAACATCAAGCGGCGTCGGCGGACAGCCCCTGTACCGATTTTCACGCCCGCGGGGCGTCACCGCAGGTGAACGGTCGACTCCTATTCAGGTGGGAGGGGCGCGCGCCTCTCGCGCGCAGTGCAGGTCGATGGGCCGGGTGTGACGTCAGCCGGGCATCCGGTTGAATCTGCGGATCTGCTTGCCGAAGATCCCGGCGGGGACGAGGCGTCGCGCGGTGGTGATGCGCGAGGCGAGCGGTCCAGCGGTGTAGCGCAGCTTCGGCTTCGGGGCGGTGGCCGCCGTGACGATCTCCTTGGCGACGACGGCGGGGTCGTCGCCGGCCTTCATCGCCTCAGCGACCACTTCGTCGAAGACACGCCGCCGCTCCGCATACAGCGGCAGCGGTGTGTCGGGCTGTACGGCCTTGGCATCGAAGGCGGTCCGGGTGTAGCCGGGCTCGACGAGCAGGACGCGGACGCCGTGCTCGCGTACCTCGTGGTCCACGGACTCGGAGTAGCCCTCGACGGCGTGCTTCGCGGCGACGTAGAGGGCCATGTAGGGCTGCGGGATGACGCCGAGGACGGACGAGAGGTTGACGATGCGTCCACGGCCCTGGGCGCGCATGTGCGGCAGGACGGCCTTCGTCATGCGGACGAGACCGAAGAAGTTGAGGTTGAAGAGGCTCTGGGCCTGGGCGACGGAGTTCTCCTCGGCGGCGCCGGCCGAGCCCAGACCGGCGTTGTTGACGAGGACGTCGATCCGTCCGAACCGTTCGATCACTTCCTGGACGACGGCGGTGACGGATTCGTCACTGGTCACGTCGAGGTCGAGGAAGGTCACACCGGCGGGCGGGGTGAGTCCCGAGGTGTTCCGTCCGGTTCCGATCACCTCGAACCCGGCGGTGACGAAGGCGCGAGCGGTTGTGTTGCCGATCCCCGATGACGCCCCCGTCACGAGTGCTACCGGCCGTTGTGTCGCCATGACGGACTCCCCGAGTAATTGAATTACGATCGTTTGGCTTACGGTCATAATGCTATGGCGGTGTGGGGCGGATGGCAAGGAGCGGCCCCGGCGGCCGCATGGCCGAGAACCTCCGGCTTGGCGTGGGTCGTCGGGGACGGCCTGCAAGGCCACTCCGAAGGCGCCGAGTGCCACGCCGTGATCGCAGCCTGCGCGGTAAGCACCATCCCGCCGTCCTGACTGTGCCGGCGCGGCCGGGGGCGGCACTGCTTCGGCCGCTTGTGGCGGCAGCGACAGGGGTGTCGGCCCAGAGGGCGCGTGTGAGGTCCTCGCCGCGGATGAGGTCGGGGTACTGCTGGCCGTAGGAGGCCCACAGGTCCAGCGCCTCATCGAGGAGCCGTGCCCGGTCGGCCAGCGGCATCCGCTCGACGGCCGCCGACAGCCTTCGGAAGTTGCCCCCGGCCGCGTGGGCATGCTCGACGAGAGGGAGGAACACCTCACAGGGCATCGCCGCAAAGTCCCCGGCGTCGGCACCGCGGGACGCGTGCAGACCGAAGACGGCGCCGGCCGTCACCGCCAGCACGATCGGATCCGCATCGAGGATCTTCGCCGACAGGGAGCGCCGGCACGGCGCGCACTCCTCGATGCAGGCGCCGATCAGTGCAGCCGCGGCCCGCATGTCCGGCGCGGACTCCGCTCCCCACCGGCGCGGATCAGTGGGCCGGAGGTCCGTGCTGGAGGGACCGCTGTCGTGGACGTGGAGGGTTCCGGCGTTGGCCGCGGCGAAGCCAGCACCCTGGCGCCGGCTGGCTCTTCTGGCTCGGCTCTTACTGCCGCGGCTCTTGGCCATACAGCTCTCGCAACTTCCCGCGCCCGGCCCCATGATCCGATGCGCGCGACGAAGAGCAGCATGCGGAAGGCACAACGGCCGTGCGGCCGCTGGAAGTCGAACCATCGCTTCACACTGATGCTCAAGGGCCGGACCCTTGCTGGGGTTCGCGGGCACCTTCGCCGTGGTGCGCACAGGTCATGGGCCAGGGAGCGGGCTTGGGCCGATGGTCGGCCGCTGCCCGTGCGCGATCAGGTCCGAGGGCTGGTCCATCGAAGACATCTCCTGATCGGCGGTACGCGCGCTTGTCTCAGTAGAGCGAAAGGAGCGCTCTGCCGATACTCCTCAGAAGTTGACTTCCTCCCCCTCCTGAAGGAGGGGGATTCCTACGGCTTGCGCCGTGGGGTTTCCTGCTTCGTCGCCGACTGCCCGCCCGGAGTGCTCCG
>NZ_JBSFYW010000152.1:0-2180 GCF_053599975.1 Streptomyces sp. NPDC005141
TGCCCATAAAACCATCGCCCAGCACCCGCCCCCGAGCACCCTCAACTACCCCGCCACCAGGACATATACCCAGCTAAAGAGGAATCCAGCACTAGCATGACCGCGTGCAGCCGACACCTCTCCACTCATCCCATGACCGCGAGATCGAATCCCTCACCGAGTTCGACGAGGTCGTCTCGACGGGCGGCACGCTCGCCCGGTTCCGCGTCCAGGCGGTCGACCTGACGGGCCGTACGAAGGAACTGCTCTCCGTGGACACCACGGGTGCCGTGTTCCTGGGCTGCCCGATGGACGCCGAGGCGGCCGCCCGCGTCCGGACCTCGGGCGCCCTCGTCTTCCCGCCCGTACCGGGGCTGCCCCTCGACCCCTACCGGGGCCATCTCTACTCCCCCGACGAGCTCTTCGCCTCCCTCGACGCGGGGTACGAGGCGACGCCCGACGCCCGTGCGTACGCCTGGTTCCAGGAGACCAGGGCCGACGGCGACATCTTCGCGTCGATGGTGCGCGCGGTCCACGACGACTCCGTGTCGGACGCGCTCGACGAACTCCTCGTCGGCACACGGGTGGTCGGCGTGATGGGCGGCCACGCGATGGCACGCGGCACCGAGGCGTACGCCGGGGCCGCGCGGCTCGGGCGCGAGCTCGCGCGCTCCGGTCTCACGGTCGCCACCGGCGGCGGTCCGGGCGCCATGGAGGCGGCGAACCTCGGCGCCTACGCGGCTCCCTTCGACGACGGCATGCTCGACGAGGCGCTGCGCGTCCTGGCGGCCGTCCCCTCGTTCGCCCCCTCCATCACCGACTGGGCGCGCGCGGCGTTCGAGGTGCGGGAGCGCTGGCCGTCGGGTGGTCCCTCGGTCGGCATCCCCACCTGGTTCTACGGCCACGAGCCGCCGAACGCCTTCGCCGCGCACATAGCGAAGTACTTCGCCAACGCGACCCGCGAGGACGGGCTGCTGGCCCGCTCGAACGCGGGTGTCGTCTTCCTGCCGGGCGCCGCCGGGACCGTACAGGAGATCTTCGACAACGCGACCCCGAACTACTACGAGTCGAGGGGCGAGCCCACCCCCATGGTCCTGGTGGACCGCGCGCACTGGACCGAGAAATATCCGGCCTGGCCGTTGCTCAGGGCGCTGGCACGGGAGCGCGCGATGGAGTCGCGGATCACGCTCGTCGACCGCATTGATGACGCTCCGGAGGCACTCAAACACTTCGGCGGTTAACGACTCGGCAAAGCCAACGACGAGGCCGGGCATATGCATTGACAGCACTTAGGTGGCGCTTATAAACCTGTGAAACTCCTGGGGGTGCTGTTGCCACGGAATGATTCGCCGCAAATCCCCCAACACCCCCCGCAGTTGCGCAACCTGTGAAGGGCAATCGTGTCCATATCTCGACGCACCGCACGTACCGTGCGAATCCTCGGCGTTGCTTCCGCCTCTGCCGCGCTCACGCTCGGCGTCGCCGGCAACGCGCTCGCCTGCAACATCCGTGACTTCTCGGCCGCCGCTTCCTGCGACGGCGACGGGAAGGGCATCATCACCGTGACCGACACGGACGCCTCCGCCAAGGAAGCCACCGTCACGGTCTACCTCGAGTCGAACGGCGCCGACGAGCGCCAGGTCGGCGAGAAGAAGGTCACCGGCAGCCGCGAGGGTGCCACCGTCACTTTCTCGGAGGACTGGGCTCCCGGCGCCAAGTACCGGGTCCACATCACGGTTCCGAAGCTCGTCGACGCGGACGTCACGCCGATCACGACGGCGCCGTCCGAGGCCTGCACCCCGAAGTCGGAGTCCCCCTCGCCTTCGGAGAGCCCGGAGCCGTCTGAGACCCCCTCCGGCTCGGAGACGCCTTCCGACTCGGCGACCCCGTCGGACTCGGAGAGCAGCGCTGCCCCGGCGACGCCGGGCGACAACCAGCCGTCCGCGGCGGCCGGTGAGTCCAACCTCGCCGAGACCGGTGCGGACTCCAACACCCCGATGATCGCCGGTATCGCCGGTGCGCTCGTCGTCGTCGGTGGCGGAGCGGTCTTCTTCGGCATGCGCCGCCGTGGCGCCTCGAAGGCCAACTGACCCGCATCCTGTACGACCGTGTGGCCCGCCCCCGTCGACGGAGGCCTCCATCGACCCGGACACGTCGACCACGAGGATCAGCCGCCAGTCCGCCTCCTTGCGCGAGCGGGT
>NZ_JBSFYW010000153.1:0-1999 GCF_053599975.1 Streptomyces sp. NPDC005141
CCGCCGCACGCTCCGCGATCAACTCCGGCACCGACACCTCACCCACCGACACCACCGTGTCGTTCCAGGCGGAGAGCACCAACTCACGCTCACCGTCAGGCAGGTACGTGGACTCCGCGTCGCCGTCGACGTTCTGGGCCATCGCCTCCAGGACAGTGCGGTACATCGACGCGAGTCGGTCCACGGCGTCCGGGGCCAGCCGGCCGGGGTCGGCCGTGAGGAGCAGTCCGCTCGCGCGGGCCGCGATGGCGAGGCCGAACTCCGTTGCGCCCTCGCCCATGCCGGAGTCCGCATCGACGATGTCGGACTCGGCCTGGGCGTCCTTGAGGTCGAGGTAGCTGAAACGGACGTCCAACAGGCGTGTGCCGTCGGCCAGTTCGCGCTGCATGACCGGCATCGGATAGCGGCGGTGGGGCCAGAGGGCGGCTTCCTGGTCGTAGACCTGGCGGACGAGTTCGCGCCAGGTGCGGGCGCCGCTCCGGAACGCGAACGGCACGGTGTTGAGATACATGCCGTAGACGCGCTCTGCCCCCAGGATCTCGGGGCGTCCGCTGCACACGAGCCCGGTGTGGAAGGACTCCTCCGGGGTGAGCAGACTCATCACCTTCAGGTGCGCCGCGTGCAGCACGGACTTGAGCGAGGTGCCGGTGTCGCTCGCGGCGGCACGCAACGCCGGCGCGAGGTCGGCCAGCGGTACGCGGACCGTGTGCGCCGCTCCGCCCGACGTGGAGGCGTCGCTCCAACCGCTCGGCAGCTCGAACTTGGCGTGGCCCTCGATGACACCGCGCCAGTAGGACCGGTCGTCGTCCGACGCCAGGGAAGCGCGCTCGGCCGCGACGAAGTCCGCGTACCGGACGGCGGGCGGCTCGGGCGCGGGCAGCGTCCCGCCGCCGCGCACCCGCAGGTAGCTTTCGACGATCTCGCTGAGCAGGGAGCGGTGGCTCCACCCCTCGGTGATCGGGTGGCAGACGCTGACCGAGAGCCACCATGCCTCGTCCGATTCCACGAGCGCGGAGATCCGAAGCAGGGGCTGACGTTCGAGATCGAACGTGGCCGCGCGTTCGGACGCGATGTGCTCGTGCCGGGTGGCCAGTTGACTCTCTTCGTCCTGGCCCCGTAGATCGTGCACGGTGACCGGGATCTCCGCGCTGGGGTGGATCAGCTGGAGCGGCAACGAATAGCCCTCCAGAGCGAAGGACGCCCGCAGCATCTCGTGGCGCTCAACCAGGGCCCGAGCGGCCTCTTCCAGAGCACTCGTGTCGAAGGCCCTGCCGTCCCTGATCCGGAACGTCGTGGTGTTGTGGTACTTGTTCAGCCCGTCGTCCGCCAGCATCTCGACCAGCATGCCGAGTTGTACCTGGGCGAGCGGGAAAGCGTCCGCCAGTCCCTCAGGAAGGCCGGCCCGGTCCGCCTCGGAGAGCAGGGAGAAGGGGGCCACGACAGGGGGCTCCTCTTCGAGGGTGCCTGCCGGCGTACCGAGCGCGGCCGCGAGTCCGGCCACGGTCCGATGCCGGAACACATCGCCGACCGATGCCTCGAAGCCTTGGGCCCGCAAGGCTCCCACCAGGGCGATCGCCTTGATGGAGTGGCCTCCGAGGTCGAAGAAGTTGTCCTCGACGCCGACCCTCTCCAGGCCCAGAACTTGCCCCCAGACCTCGGCGATCGTCTCCTCGGTCTCGCTGCGCGGCGCGATGTACGAGTCGGTGGCGGCGCCGGTCTCCGGATCGGGGAGAGCACGCCGGTCGAGCTTGCCGTTCGCGGTCAGCGGGATCTTCTCCAGCTCCACGAACAGGGACGGCACCATGTACTCGGGCAGTACACCCGCGACCGCCTCGCGCAGACCGTCCGTCTCACCCACCACATACGCGACCAGACGCTGATCCTCGGTCACGACCACCGCCGCATCGGACACCACCGGATGAGCGGTCAACGCGGCCCGGATCTCACCGAGTTCGATCCGATAGCCGCGCACCTTCACCTGATCATCGATCCGGCCCAG
>NZ_JBSFYW010000154.1:0-1918 GCF_053599975.1 Streptomyces sp. NPDC005141
CCCCGCCCCCCCCCCGGCCCCCCCCACCCCTCGTCGTCGGACCGCCCTAGGACATGGTCTCCAAGGAAGCCCGTACCCCTTCAGGCGCCACCGCGCCGTCCACCGGGCCGGTCGCCCGCCACCCGCTCTCGTGATCCTCGGCCAGGCCGAGTTGGGCCAGGCCCTTCAGGTGCCCGAGCACGGTGGAGCACTGGAACCCCACGGCCTCACTGAGCTCAGCGACGTCGACTCCACCGGAGCCGGCTTCCGCCAAGCGCTGCCAGGTACGCACGGCGTGGCGGCTCAGGCCGCTTTCGCTCACCTTTCTGGAGACGACGCCGACCCTTTCCCCGCTGTTGTTCTGCTCGGGGATCGGGGACTTGGCCCGTGCCACCCGTGTGTCACCCGTGGCCGCCTGCTCCTGCACTGGGCGCGGTGATCTCCTCGGTCCGACCGGACGCGGCGTCATGTTCACCTTGCGGTGCCTACGGCCCTTGCTGTGTCGGCTCATCGATTCCTCATCTCCGCCTCGACGATGCTCACAGCAGGAGAACGAGCGGGAGCCGACAAGGCAGTTCAGCCGTTCGAATGATGGGCGCACGACGGGCCACCCGGAGCGCGAAGGCTCCCCGACCGCGCCGGGAGCGCCCTCGACGGCGTGTGCGCGCCGGGCCTGACCCGGCGGTCACGGGGTAGGCGGGGCGTGCAGGAAGCCCGTCACCCCGCACCGGAAGGATCGTCATGCCAGGAATGGTGGAGCGCCTCAAGCAGTTCGCCAGGAGTCCCCGAGGACAGCGCACCGCCGAGGAGATACGGCGCGCGGCGGCGGATCCGCGTCGCCGGGCCCAGGCGCAGCGACTGTTCGGCAAGCTGCGCGGACGCCGTTGACCGGCGTCGCCGGGATCGATCCGTGCCATGGCGTCGCGGCTGCTCCCGCCGGATGACCTCGCACACGCATCCGGCCACTCCCGGCCGGGTCCGCCGCCCGACCTTCCCGCCATCATTGAGCCCCAGCCACCTGGCCGCGGCCGCCGTCGGGCGTCCCGTCGTCGCGCGCTCCGGTGGCCGGCAGCTCGTCGAAAGCGGAGTGAAATGGCCAACACCTGGTCCCCATGGGCCTGTTCTCCTGTCGGATCCCCGTCATGACGGCGGCCCGCATCCCAGGCCTGATCCTGCCCCTCTTCTTCCTGTGCTCCTTCGTCGTGGGCGTGGTCTGGTACTGGCGACATCGTGGCGAGTAGCGCGGACCGCCCGGCCTTCACCGCGGCCGTATGCGTCGAACCGAACAATCGGGGTAGCCAGCCGTCCTACCCGTTGCCCATGTGGGAGGTATCCGTGCCCGGAGACCCGAATCCGTTGTCCATCGATGTCACCCTGCCCCGGGACGACGTCGCCCTGCTGACCGTCGAAGGCTCGCTCGACATCGATACGGCGACAGAGTTGCAGCATCATCTGGCGAACCAGTTCCATCACGGACGCCGCCGGTTCCTGCTCGACTTCTCGGCCGTTCCGTTCATGGACTCCTCCGGCATGAACGTCGTCCTGCGGAGTTACCAGGAAGCCCGCAAGACGGCGGGCAGCGTCCACGTCATCGCTCCCACACCGGCCGTGCGACGGATTCTGGACCTCACCGGGGTCAGCCTCACCGTGTCCGTGTCGGAAAGCGTCGACGAGGCGCTGGCGCTGGTGGACTCGTGGCGGAAGGAAGAGGAGCAGTCGGGAATACCGTCGTCCTGAGTTCCTCCGGCCGCGTTGTCCTCCCGGCCGTTCCGTTCTCCTGACCGACTTGTTCGTCTGATCGTCTTACTTTCTTCTGACCGACCCGTTCTCCTGACCGCTGTTCATGAAGTGGGGGGGGGCCCCCCCGCCGCGGGGGGGCCCCCCCACAAACCAAAAACCCCCGCGCACAACAAAAGGCCCCGCCGCACCCCGCGCAGAG
>NZ_JBSFYW010000155.1:0-1834 GCF_053599975.1 Streptomyces sp. NPDC005141
ACGGCCGCCTTACCGCCGGACGAGTGTGAGCCGATCAGCCCACCGAAGAACCTGTAGGCCAAGCAGACGAACCACACCTGATTCCTGATAGACCCGACTGGACGGGCTCGACGCTCATGCCGACAGGAAGGTCTGTGGCCGTGTCGACGCCCCGGAAGTACGGGTCCTTCGCAATCACAAGCTCGGCACGAGCGGCGTCAACCAGGGCGCGGGCCGCTTCGGGGAGGGCACTCCTGTTGTCTTCGGCTTCCTTGGTCCAGTCAGCCTGCCAGGGAGGACCCATGAATCCGTCTGTCACTGGCCGGGTTCCGCCTTGCTTGCCTCGCGGCGCAGCCGCCCGGCCTCTTCCACGAGGCTCTTGGCGTGGGCGTTGTCCGTGGCCTGGGATGCCTCGTCTTCCAGGCGGTGGACCTCGGCCTCCAACCGGGGGTCCCGGGCGAGGGCGAATTCTGCCCACCAGCGGGCCATGAAAGCGGGGACGGGCGCGAGGTCGTAGGCGTCGGCGATCTTCTCGCGCCAGTTACGGTCGAAGTCGGGCAGAAGCTTGGGCGTGTGCTGTGCGATGGCCGCGCGCAGTGCCTTGGGAGTGCGTTCGGGCATGGGGGGAACTGATCCCCGCATCCCGACGGTGGAAGTGGTCACTGTGCAGGCTCCTTCGCGATGGCCGGGCGGGTCAGGCGGCTACGGGCGCAGGCGGCGCGCCTGAGGGGGCATCGCCCTCGGACGAGTGTGACGCGGTCAAAACCTCGCGCTGGGCGGTGGTGACCATGCGGGCGTAAGGATGGATGTCGCCGCGCGCATAGGCGTCCAACAAGATCTCGCAGAGCGCGGACATCGAGCGGACCGCATCCTTGGCACGTCGCTCGTCGGCGCCGGACCACACCTCGTCTGTCGCGAAGACGCTGCGGCCGCGGCGGTTGCCCGCCTGGGTGCCGGTAACGCTGCGGGGCAGAGGCAGTGTCCCGGCGGCGTACTCGGTGAGAGCGCGGCTCATGACCCAAATAAGGGGCAGCCCCTCGGACTTGGCCCGTGCACCAGCAGCCTCCCACACAGCCTTGGCAACGTTGGGGGCACGCTCGGCCTCCCCTGCTGCTGGCATGTCGGGCTCCTGTCGCTGCGGTCCGGGTCTACTGATACATACGGTACTACGGATTGCATCGGTACATCCTAGGTGCACAGGACCGGACCTCGCTGACCACGGCGTCCCCGGCTCCGGTGGACCGTTCCCGTTCAGGCAGCGGCCCGGGAAACTGCGCGCAGCGGGCCGAGCGCCTGTGCCCACGCCAGCAGTTCGTCGACCAGCTCCCGGACCCGCGCCACGTGCAGGTCCTGCGGCCGGAAGTCCGTGAAGGCCACGAAGTCCTCGCGCAGCGACAGTGCCACCTGCGGTCCGATGTCCGCCATGCGCAGCGGGCCCGCCTGCGCGCGCAGTTTCTGCACCGCCATGACCGCGCCGAAAATGCCGTAGCCGACGTAGCCGACGGGCTTGCCGCCCCACTCCTCGTAGAGGTAGTCGATGGCGTTGGTCAGGGCGGCGGGCGGGGCGGTGTTGTATTCGGGCGTGACGACGATGAAGGCGTCCAGCGAGCCGATCCGCTCGGCCCATCGGCGGGTGTGCGGCTGCCGGCCCGGCGCCATCTGCGCGGGCACGGGCTCGTCGAGCAGCGGCAGCGCGTAGTCCTTCAGGTCCACGAGCTCGAACTCCGCGGCGTCGCCGGCGTGTTCGGCCGCCAGGTCCCTTGACATGCTCCTCGCCCTGAAGGGCGAGGATTCTGGCCTTCTCTACCGGTTGCCGTGCCGCTACGCGGCGCGGTTTCCGGTCGGGAGTCCGTGG
>NZ_JBSFYW010000156.1:0-1730 GCF_053599975.1 Streptomyces sp. NPDC005141
CAAGGCCGCTCGGTACGGGCGCACCCTCTTGAAGATCGGCCGGTTCGAGCCGACGTCTCAGACGTGCTCGCAGTGCGGCGTCAAGGAAGGCCCCAAACCACTGCACGTCCGTACCTGGGAGTGCGGAGCCTGCGGGGCCGTCCTCGATCGAGACATCAATGCGGCGGTCAACGTCGCCAAGGCCGCCGGACTGGCGGTGTCAGCCTGCGGAGCGCGGGTAAGACCGGGACTCGTCCCGGCGCAGCGCGATGAAACAGGAACCCACCCGAAGCCGCGCCCGACAACAGCGCGGCAAGCGGGAATCGCCCTCCTTTAGGTGGGCGAGGATGTCAATCGTGCATGAGTGTCGGGCTGGGCGGGGTGCGTGGGCGGACCAGCGTTCTCACCATGCCGACCCCCGCCACGACAGCGGCGAGGTGCAACACGGGGGCGACGGCGAGGTTCTCCGGTAGTTTGACATCGGCGGGGTCAGCCACCGCGACGAAGAAGGTTAGAGGCAGTTTCCAGCCGCTCCAGGCGAAGAGCGAGCCCGACCCCAGCCAGCCGAGCGCCAGCAGGAGCCGATGGGGTACCCAGGCCGGACTCTTCCAGGCGAGCGTCCAAGTGGCGGCGGCGCCGGCGAGTGCCCAGAGCGCGCCAACGCTCGTCAGCAGGTACCAGTTGATATCCCGTTCGGCAGGTCTCGCGATTCCGAGGGTGCCGCCGGCCGCCCAGTACGCCCAGACAAGACCGACGATGCCTGCGACGGCTGCCGCCCATGTCGGAACGGTGGGGGTACCGTCCCCGACCTGACGGGCGAACGCCTCCGGCCATCGCCGGCGCAGGTAGGCCGGGACCGCAAGGGCCAGCCCCAATCCCATCCCGATGAAGCTGAATTGGATCAGCGCACCTTCCCAGCCGGGCATGGAAGGGTCATCGCCCCCGCTGTCGGCCGCTGTGCCGCGCCCGACGTCGAGCACCGTACTGAGCACGGCGTACGGCAGGATCGATACCAGGAATCCCGCCCCCGTCCAGGCGCAGAAGGCCACCAGGAACCCGGGTATCCGCATGCCCCAAGGTCGGACCAGAGCGAGCGCCAAGGCGATCCCGATTCCCGCCATGCCTATGGTCACCGTGTTGAGGAGTACCCAACCGGCCAGGGTGAAACCCTCCCCGATCGGTGCCAGGCCCAGCAGAGAGCCGGCAACCCACGCCACCTTGATCAACAAATAGGGTGATAGCGCCAGGGCCGCCCCGTACCCTGCGAACCTCCCGACCCGGTCCCAGCGTTCCACCTGGACGCCCCTTCCTCGGCAAGGACTCCAGCCTTGCGCATCGCCCATCCGACGTGCGTCAGCTTCAGGGGGCCTCTACCTCCGTCAGACGGCGGAGCCCGTGGTCATCCTTCAGGTGGACCTTGCCTGCTCTGATCCGCATGCGCAGGTGCGGTAGTGGGGCAGGCAATGGTCAAGGGATGTGGCTTGGGTGACGGGTGATCAGGCTGCAGCGACCTCGGGACGAAGGCGAGCGGACTTCCCGCCCTGGCGGACGATCTACGGATTCTCCCTGTCACCGGGTTCCTCCGAGGATGCCTCGGCCTTCGGGCCGGGGAGGAATCGGACTCCTGCGGAGCAGGGCAGGAAGCGGGATTTCGCCCCAGGGCGAAACACCGTCCCCCTGATTGGGTAGGGTGCACGCCGTGCGGTGCGAGAACCAAGCGCGCACACCGTGCTGATCGAGAGCCAAGACAG
>NZ_JBSFYW010000157.1:0-1651 GCF_053599975.1 Streptomyces sp. NPDC005141
GACGTTGAGGGGTTTGGGTCCGTCCTTGACACCGCAGGTGGAGCAGGTCTGGGAGGTCGGCTCGAATCGGCCGATCTTGAGCAGGGTGCGGCCGTACCGGGCCGCTTTGTACTCCAGCAGGTGCACGAAAGAGGACCATCCGGCGTCGTGCACACTCTTGGCCAGCCTGGTCCGCGCCAGTCCCGCCACCGATAAATCCTCCACGGCGATTCCTTGGTTCTCGGAGATCAGCCGGGTGGAGAGCTGGTGGTGGAACTCGTGACGAGCGTCGGTGACCTTGGCGTGGGCGCGGGCGACCTTGAGGCGGGCCTTCTCCCGGTTCTTCGAACCTTTCTGCTTGCGGGACAGCTCCTGCTGGGCCTTCTTCAGCTTCTTCTCCGCCCGGCGCAGAAACCGCGGAGAGTCGATCTTCGTGCCGTCGGAGAGGACGGCGAAGTGGGTGAGGCCGAGATCGATGCCGATGGTGCGGTCGGTTTCGGGCATCCGGGCTGCGTCGGCGGCGGGGTCGGTATCGATGACGAAGGAGGCGAAGAACCTGCCGGCCGCGTCCTTGATGACGGTGACGGAGGTGGGGGTGGCGGGCAGCGTGCGGGACCACTTCACCTTCACCGGACCGACCTTCGGCAGGTTCAGGCGCCCTTTGTCGGTGATGTTCCAGCGGGCGTTGGCGGTGAACCGGATCGACTGCCGCTTGTCCTTGCGGGACTTGAAGCGGGGCGGGCCGATCTTGGGGCCCTTGCGAGTGCCCTTGAGGGAGGCGAAAAAGTTGCGGTACGCGGTCTCGACGTCCCGCAGGGACTGCTGGAGCACCACTGCGGAGACCTCGCCCAGCCAGGACCGCTCCACCGTCTGCTTCGCCTCGGTAATCAGCCTCTTCGACAGCTCTGCGGCCTTAGGGAACGGCTGCTCGGCCGCTCCAGCCTCCTCACGGGCACGCACCGCGTCGTTGAACACGACACGGGCGCACCCGAACGCCTTCGCCAACGCCCTCTGCTGGCCGGTGTCCGGGTACAACCTGAAGGCGTACCGGAGCTGCATGACCATCACGATACATACTTGGGTTATGGGCGAGATGCATAAGATCAGAACTGGTAGGCACTGTGCTTTCGTGATGCACGTGCACTTGGTCTTCGTGACCAAGTTCCGGCATAAGGTGTTCACCGATGCCCACTTGAGGCGCATGGAGGAGATCATGCGGTCGGTGTGTACGGACTTCGAGTGCGAGCTGGTGGAGTTCAACGGCGAGGACAACCACGTCCACCTGCTGGTGAACTTCCCGCCCAAGGTCGCCGTGACCAAGCTGGTCAACTCCCTCAAGGGTGTCTCCTCCCGCCGCCTGCGCCAGGAGTTTCCCGACCTGGTACGGCACTACTGGCGGGCCAACAAGCTGTGGTCCGGCTCCTACTTCGCCGGAACTGTCGGCGGCGCCCCGCTCTCCGTGGTCAGGCAGTACATCGAGCAGCAGAACCGGCCGGTATGAGTGTTCCCCCCGGCTCCGCCGGGCGGCCGTCATGACGCTTCGCGTCATGAGTGACGAACGTGCCAACTCCGGCTCCGCCGGGCCAGATGCGGCGACGCTCCGCGTCGCCATCATCAGATTCGCTTCACCCCCGGCGTGAACGCCGGGGCACTGCGAATGAATCCCGGTAGC
>NZ_JBSFYW010000158.1:0-1629 GCF_053599975.1 Streptomyces sp. NPDC005141
AGTCGACCGTTCACCTGCGGTGACGCCCCGCGGGCGTGAAAATCGGTACAGGGGCTGTCCGCCGACGCCGCTTGATGTTTGGGCCGTGAGCCCGCATAGGAGTCTGGTGAGGGAGCCGTCAGAGGGGCCGCACACTGTCGCCTTGAGCACGCCGATCAGCTTCTCCGTTCCCCTCAGGCTCCCCGGGCAGCCCCTGCCCGAACCGGCACGACAGGGGGCACTTCATGGAGGAACTGAGAGAAGACCACGACGACGGAACGGTCGCGCGGGTCGCGGCCATCGACATCGCCAAGGCATCCGGAATGGTCTGCCTGCGCGTCCCGCACGACACCATCGAGGGCCGGCGCATTCAGAAGGTCTGGACGGTCGCCTCGACCACGAACGCCATCCTGGAGCTTGGCGACAAGCTGGTCTGCCAGGGCGTCGAACGGGTCGTCATGGAAGCGACAGGATCGTACTGGCGCCCGTTCTTCTACCTGCTCGAAGCCCGCGGCCTGGACTGCTGGCTGGTCAACGCACGTGACGTGAAGAACGTCCCCGGGCGCCCCAAGACCGACAAGCTGGACGCGGTCTGGCTGGCCAAGCTCGCCGAACGCGGCATGGTCCGGGCCTCGTTCGTCCCGCCCAAGGCCGTCAGGCAGCTGCGGGACTTCACCCGCACCCGCACCGTGTTCGTCCAGGAACGCACCCGCCACAAGCACCGCGTCGACAAGGCTCTGCAGGACGCGCAGATCAAATTGTCCGGCGCTGTCTCGGACCTGTTCGGCATGTCGGGCCGGGCCATGCTCGACGCGATGGTCGCCGGCGAACGCAATCCCCGCACCCTCGCCGACCTGGCGAAGGGCAGCCTGGTCAAAAAGAAGGCTGCGCTCATAGAGGCCCTGACAGGGCAGTTCGAGGAACACCACGCCCGACTGCTTCGGGTGCTGCTGGGCACCGTCGACCATCTCACCGCACAGACCCAGGAACTCGACCGGCTCATCGCCCGCACCCTGGAGGAGGTCACCACCCCTCGCGACGGGCCGGGAGCGGGATTGTCCGCCGGCGGCGTGAACGCCCGCGTCCTGGCCGAGAAGCTGGACGCCGTCCCCGGGATCGGCCCGGCCACCGCGCAGATCATCCTCGCCGAGATCGGCGCGGACATGAGCCGCTTCCCCACCCCCGAACACCTGGTGTCCTGGGCCAAGCTGTGCCCCCGCACGATCCAGTCCGGCGCCAAGAACACCACAGGCCCGGCCGGGCAGGGCAATCCCTGGCTCAAGGGGGCGCTCGGCGAGGCCGCCAACGCCGCCGCCCGCACCGACACCTTCCTCGGCACCCGCTACCGGCGCATCGTCAAACGCCGGGGCCACGCCAAAGCCCTGGTTGCCGTGGCCCGCTCGATACTCGTCATCGCCTGGCACCTGATCAACGACCCGGATGCCTTCTACCAGGAACTCGGCGCCGACTGGCACCAACGCCACCTCAACCCCGCCCGCAAAACTCGCGACCTCGTCCGCCAGCTCCAGGCCCTCGGCCACCAGGTCACCCTCGAACCCGTATCCGCCTGACCGAGCCCACCTCGACATCCGGTCCGCAAGCGGCCCGGATGCTGCCGCCTGCCCTCCCGAACCTCGATTTTCCGATCAG
>NZ_JBSFYW010000159.1:0-1603 GCF_053599975.1 Streptomyces sp. NPDC005141
GCCGAAACAACTCCCACAACTCATCCGAGACCAGATGCTCAGCAAGACTCGTCATACCAACACAACGACTCCCCTCGCCAAAGGAAACGTCGTCTTACCCGAGAGGTGCCAAGAGCCGCACGGCCTACGACCCGAACAGCCCCGAAACGGCACTGCTTCACGCTCTCGCAGAGAGCTGGTGGTATCTGAACGGCGGCTTGGAGCGCCTGTACACGTAGTGTCCTGCCACGCCGTGACCGGTGCGCGAGAGGTTGAGAACTCGACTTCCTCTGCCCGGTCTAGGGTCTCAGCCATAGCCCGGTCCCGACCACGCTCTACATGGGGCCCGGATAGCTGCCGTGCGAGCGGAACCCGAAGAACGCAAAGCACGGCGTGGGGGGATCTCCTCCTCCAGCGCGTCCCACACCAGATCTTGGTACTTGTCCTCGTGCGGGGTCATGCGGTTCGCGGACCTGGTCCGCCAGGTCCGCCCAGTACACCGCCTCGGCCTGGGCTTCCCAGGCCGTGCGCTCGGCCGGGCTCATCGAGGCCGGCCACGCCAGATGTACTCGGGCAGGTGAGGCTCCGGGGAGCACCAGGACCAGGTGCCGTCGATCAGCTCATGGCCGGCGGCACGCGCGCAGCGGCCGCCGACGATGGGATGCGCCAAGCCGGCGCACACACGGACCAGTTCGGTCGAGGGTCGCGGGCAATCCGCGCCTGCCGCTTGATGTGGTCATTGCCGGATTCTGGTCACGGTCGTCTCCGATGCAGCGGGTCTCCACTCTTCCCGCCGGACGTCGTGTGAAGGGGTGCAGCCGAACAGACGGGTGTTCATGTGGTGCGTGCTGCGCGGGACCCGACTTCAGTCCTCGTCCGGCGGCACTCCCCCGGATTCGGCGTGGGCGCGGGGCCGCAGCGGAAACGGCGGTTCGCGGCATGCCGTTCACTAGGAGATCTACGGTAGTGGGTGGCACCGACAACCGGGCACGACAGCGCCCTTGAGACCGACGGCCACAGGACCGGTGTCAAGAGCCCTAACGTCCCGTCACCGCAGCCAGCATCCTCACCACGCGCTGACCCGCGCGCAGAACCCCGCTGCCTCCTCCAACTCCGCCCTCGCAGCACAGAACGAGCGCGGCGCAGTCCTACGAGCTCTCGCCGCTGCGGAAAAGCACCTCAGCGATTCCGGGACCGATCGGCCCGCCTGGTGCTCTTGGGTGTCCGAGGCCGATCTCGCAGTCGACTCCGGCCAGGCTCTTCCGGACCTCGGCGACACCGGCCGCGCCCACCGGCTCATCACCGAAGGCGAGCAACTGCTCCCTGCGGCACGCGACAAGACCCGAGGAGTGTTCCTCACCTACCAGGCCGCCAGCCACCTCGACCAGAAGGAGCCAGAGCCCGCCGCAGCCGCCGCCACACAATCCCTGCTTCTGGCCCGCCGCATCGGCGCGCCCCGCTGCACCAGCCTCGTCGAAGCCCTGCTCCCCCGATCGATGTCCAGATCCGCCCCGGCCGGGCATGCATGCGGGGTCTATCAGGAATCAGGTGTGGTTCGTCTGCTTGGCCTACAGGTTCTTCGGTGGGCTGATCGGCTCACACTCGTCCGGCGGTAAGGCGGCCG
>NZ_JBSFYW010000160.1:0-1568 GCF_053599975.1 Streptomyces sp. NPDC005141
CTGGCGGTGTCAGCCTGCGGAGCGCGGGTAAGACCGGGACTCGTCCCGGCGCAGCGCGATGAAACAGGAACCCACCCGAAGCCGCGCCCGACAACGGCGCGGCAAGCGGGAATCGCCCTCCTTTAGGTGGGCGAGGATGTCAAGGTTTCCTCCAGACCCGCCACGCACGAGACGTCGAGGACGCTCCCCGGCCGGCCGCTGGTGCAGCCGGTCGACGGGTTCAACCAGCCCCGCCTGCTGGCCCGGGCGCATGTGCGTATCCCGCCGTCGGCCGAAGAGATCGAGGCCCTGTTCGCGCTTGGCGCTCGGGCCTGCCGGGCGAGCGGACGCTCATGCAGTTCGCGGCTCTTCTGAGGCGTGGGTTGTGGGCGGTGCAGCCGGAGCCGTTCTGCGAGCTGCGGTTGGCGAGCTGCGCATCACGCTGCAGCGGTCGCCCTACAGGCTCATGGGCGCCCTGGTCACCGGAGCCAGCGCGGTTTCCGTGTGGCTCGCGCGCTGAAGCTCCGCTTTGGTGTGGGCTCCGGGGCATCGACGACCCGGAGCCCACGGAGCCGCACTACGGCTGTTCGTCCGTCTCGGACGGTCGGGGGCGGGTGCGGCGGCCGCGGAGGCGTGCGGCACTCCAGGCGGAGGAGGTGAGGACCAGTGCGGCGCCGAGGCCCCGGTCCATGAGAGGGACCGGGGCCACCCGCTTATCTTCAAACGTGCTCGTCCGCAGGGTGGCTGCCGGTTTCGGTGGCCGGTCATAGCGGCAGGGGGTCGGTGTCGCAGTTGGCGCGTCTGTTTTCCTGGAGCTGGACGGTGGCCGGGTGCGGGGTGTCCGAGGAGGGTTGGTGGCGGGTGCGGTCGAGGACGTGCTCCATACGTTCCAGGGTGTCCTCGCGCAGTGCGTGTCCCTCTGCATCGGCTCCCGTGTGGATGAGGTCCAGCGCCAGGTTCCCGGCGCATGCCAGCGTGGTCGGGTGGTCCTCGCCGAGGCTGGTTCGGCACAGTTCCAGCGTGGCCCTGCCGCGTTGATGGGCGTGGTCGTGGCTGCCGAGCGCGGCCAGGTCGCTGGCCAGGTTGACGGCACAGGCGAGGGCGATCGGATGGCCCTCGCCGAGTTGTTCGGAGAGATCGGCGAGAGCCGCCTCGTCCAGGAGATGTGCTTCCTCGGCCATGCCGAGCAGCCTCAGGGTGACGGCGAGGTCGATGTCCGCGGACAGGACGTGTGGGTGGAGCGGGCCGTAGACCTGCCGGTATCCCTCACAGACTTCGAGGCCGCGGGAGCGGGCTGCCTCCAGGTCGCCGCTCTGGCGCAGCGCGACCGAAAGGGTCAGCGCTGCGTTCAGCGAACGGGGATGCGCCCTGGGGTAGCGGCACACGAGCTGGGTGTGCGCGTCGGTTGCCAGTTCGAGCGAACGCGCATAGTCGCCCTCCTTGCGGCAGGACTCGCTGAGCTGGCGCACCGCTTCGATCGTGGACGGGTCGTCGTGAAGTTCCCCCCGCGAACTGGACAGCGGGTGTTTACGCTGCCGGGACGAGGTTCTGCCTGAGCAGGGATCTCGTTTCGAGCGGGGTGACGTAGC
>NZ_JBSFYW010000161.1:0-1561 GCF_053599975.1 Streptomyces sp. NPDC005141
CTAGTGCTGCTCCGCGTTAGTTCGTTGAGGGGCGTTGGGGCATCAGGAAGTTTTGAGCGGGGTGCCGTCGTAGGTCCAGCGGTAGGGCCTGGCGGTGGTGTTGTGGTTGATCACGTAGGTGTCCAGTTTGTCGATGAGGTCGTCGCGGCTGGAGAAGTCGCCGTGCCGCAGCACCCGGCGGGTCATCGCTGAGAACAACAGCTCGACCTGGTTCAGCCAGGAAGCGTGCGGCGGAGTCCAGTGCACGGTCCATCTCGGATGGTCGGCCAGCCACCTCTTGGTGTGCCTGGCGGTGTGGGAGGAACCGTTGTCCAGGACGACGTGGATGTCCTGGCCCGGAGCGATGACCATGTCGAGCTGGTCGAGGAAGCCGGTGAAGGTCACCGCGTTGTTGCGGGTGATGATCTCGGTGAGGTCCTCGCCGGTGCGCACGTCCAGGGCCGCGACCAGGGAGGTGGTGCCGTGGCGGCGGTACTCGAACTCCTCCAGGGCCGGCCTGCCCGGTGCGGCGGGGCGGCCGGGGTGGCGCCGGGAGCGGGCCGCGATCGCGGTCTTCTCGTCGATGGACAGCAGCATCGCGCCTTCGGGCGGGTTGCGGTACAGGTCGCAGATGTCGGCGGCCCGCTGCCAGAAGTCGGGGGTGTCGCGGCGGGTGAGCCAGCCCCGCACCCGGTGCGGCTTGAGGTCCAGGCCGGCCAGGATCCGGCCGACCTGGGAAGCGGAGACCGTGGCGAACACCGTGCCCGCGACCCTGGCGGCGATCGTCCGGTGCGACCAGGTCGACTCCGGGTGCGGCGGTGCGCTGGCAGCCGTGGCCACGATCGCCACCCGCACTGCGGGTCCGTAGGTCTTGGGACGGCCCGAGCGGGCGGCGTCCCGCAGCCCGTCCAGGCCCGCGGCGGCGAACCGGCCACGCCACTTGCGCACCGTGTTCACGCTGACGTCCAACTGCCGGGCGATGGCCCCGTTGCTGTCACCATCGGCGGCAGCCAGCACGATCCGCGCCCGCAGAACCGCCCTGACCTGCCCCTTCACTGATAACGCCACACGTGTCAGACGCTCGCGCACCGCCGCGTCCAGCTCCACCCCGACCGCCGCACCCATCCCCGCCACGCACCTCGCAACCCCTTCACCGGCGAAAGAGACGATCATGGCGTGCCGGGGCGGCAGCCGTGCAGGATGGACCCCGTGCCGAAGAACCCGCCCGAGTCCATGCAGCACCACCTCCGCGTCCGACTGCGCGACCGCGCGCGGGAACGCTGGCCCCAGCTCTCGGGTGTCCAGGTCCGTTTCCGTACGGGATTCGCCTACGTGGCAGGCGAATTGCCAGGCGAAGAGGAACCGCTGCCCCTGTGCCGCCTGCGCTTCACCGGCGTCCTGCACACCTGGGGCTTCGCCATCTACCTCGCCAGCAGCGGCAAGTACCAGGACAACTTCCTGCCCACCGGCCTGCCCTTCGGCTCCCCCGAAGAAGCCCTCGACTGCGCCTGCGGCCTCTACCTCAACGACCCCACCGCCTGGACCACACCACCCTCCACGAACTAACGCGGAGCAGCACTAG
>NZ_JBSFYW010000162.1:0-1475 GCF_053599975.1 Streptomyces sp. NPDC005141
GGGTCTATCAGGAATCAGGTGTGGTTCGTCTGCTTGGCCTACAGGTTCTTCGGTGGGCTGATCGGCTCACACTCGTCCGGCGGTAAGGCGGCCGTCGAAGAGGACGTCGAACTCGTTGAGGGCGGATTTCCAGCGGTTGTTCCAGCGCTGGCGGCCGCGGCCGGTGGGGTCGAGGGCGAGGGTGGCGAGGTAGAGGCGCTTGAGGGCGGCCTGCTCGTTGGGGAAGTGTCCGCATGCCTGGGCCGCGCGCCGGTACCGGGCGTTGAGGGACTCGATCGCGTTGGTCGTGTAGACGACCTGACGGATCGCGTCGGGCAGGCCGAGGAAGGGCACGAACTCGCTCCATGCCCGCTCCCAGGTCCCGGCGATCGACGGATAGCGTTTGCCCCACTTGCCGTCGAAGTCGGCCAGCCGCTGGCGAGCCTCGTCCTCGTTGACGGCGGTGTAGACAGGCTTGAGGTCACGGGCGAGTTCGGCCCAGTCTCGGCGCGAGGCATAGCGCAGGCTCGCGCGGATGAGGTGGACCACGCAGGTCTGCACGACGGTCTGCGGCCAGACGGTGCCGACCGCGTCGGGCAGCGCGCTCAGCCCGTCGCAGACCAGCATCAGTACATCGCGGACGCCTCTGTTCTTGATCTCGGTCAGGACGGTCTGCCAGTACTTGGCGCCCTCGCCGCCGTCGCCGGCCCACAGTCCGAGGATCTCCCGGTAGCCGTCGGCGGTGACCGCGATGGCCACATAGATCGGCCTGTTGGCGACATGACCGTCGCGGACCTTCACGTGCACGGCGTCGATGAAGACGACCGGGTAGACCGCGTCCAGCGGGCGCGTGCGCCATTCCGCCATCGACTCCAGGGCCTTGTCAGTGATCGTGGAGATGGTCTCCTTCGTCGTCGTCATGCCATAGGTCTGGGCGAGGTGGGAGACGATCTCCCCGGAGGTCAGGCCCTTCGAGGTCAGCGAGATGACCAGATCGTCCAACGCGCCGGTCCGACGGGCGTACTTGGGCAGCATCCGGGGCTGGAAAGTGCCCAGCCGGTCACGCGGAATCTGCACCGTGACGGTGCCGACCTCCGTCATCACCTTCTTGCTCCGGTAGCCGTTGCGCATGTTGCCGCCCGAGCGCGAACCGCGTCCACCGGCCCGGCCGGCCCCGGCGGCCAGGTGCTCGTCCATCTCGGCTTCCAGAGCGGCCTGCATCAGGTGCTGGGCCAGCTCGGGCAGCAGCCCGCCCTCACCCATCAGCCGCAGACCGTCCCCGCGGACCTTCTCGGCCGCGAGCGCGGCCAGCTCCTCCAGCAGCTCACTGGACAGACCGTTTTGCGACACCGGCATCGACTTCACGTCGGCACCATCAACGTTCACGCCGACCTCGGCAAGCGACACGCTGTCCACGGCCCCGATCAGGTGATCAGTCGTCGTACTCATCAGGCTCACTCCTTCGAGGAGGTCAACACCTGATTCATGACACTCCC
>NZ_JBSFYW010000163.1:0-1471 GCF_053599975.1 Streptomyces sp. NPDC005141
AAACCCGTGCCGTTGGCGACCACGCCCGCCGCTGCGGGAGAGGAGCTGGTGAAGGCCGGATTCGGACGCACCAAGACCGAATGGGTGCCCGACAAACTCCACACCGGCACGTTCACCGTCGCCTCCACCACGGACACGACACTGGACCTCAACGGCTCCGACACCGCGACCGTCTGCAAGGGCGACGCCGGCGGTCCCGCCCTGCGCATCGTCAACGGCACCACCGAACTCGTCGCCATCAACTCCCGCTCCTGGCAAGGCGGATGCCTCGGCAACGATCCCACCGAAACCCGCACCAGTGCCATCGACACCCGCGTCGATGATCTGGGCAGCTGGGTGAAGGAAGTCTTCAGCCGCGAGCAGATCACGCCGGCGGACATCGACGGTGACGGCAAGGACGACCTGGTCCTGCAGCGCATCGACGGTTCCGTCATCGTCCATCGCAACCTCGGCAACAGCTTCGGTGCCGGCACTGTCATGTCCGCCGGCTGGGGCCGATACGTCACCGGAACCGACGCGGGCCGCCTCTACTTCGCCGACATCACCGGCGACAACAAGGCCGACCTCATCGTCCACAGCACCGACGGCAACATCGCCGTCCGCAAGAACATGGGCACCTACTTCGACGGCGGCACCCACTGGAGCGCCGGCTGGGGCCGATTCGTCACCGGAACCGACGCGGGCCGCCTCTACTTCGCCGACATCACCGGCGACAACAAGGCCGACCTCATCGTCCACAGCACCGACGGCAACATCGCCGTCCGCAAGAACATGGGCACCTACTTCGACGGCGGCACCCACTGGAGCGCCGGCTGGGGCCGATTCGTCACCGGAACCGACGCGGGCCGCCTCTACTTCGGCGATTCCACCGGAGACGGCAAGGCCGACATGTTCGTCCACACGATCGCCGATGGCAAAGTCGCCGTCCGCAAGAACATGGGCACCTACTTCGACGGTGGCACCGTGATGATCACCCTCTGACGAAAGCAATCCCTTTGGCGCCGCGCTGGCGAAACCGGCCACGGCCACTGCTGACACCTGCTCTGTCCCACTCCCTCAAGGGGATGGGGCAGAGCCCCGAAGGATCGGCATCCTCGACAGCACCGGCGCCGATCAGCACCTCGGCCACAACACCCTTTGCACCGGCACCGAGCTCGACGCCTGCCTGCTCAACGGCCCGGCCTTGGCGGTCTGCCCGACGTCAGCATCCGGTTCGGTGGGCAGTCCCGATAACCGCAGCGGCAACTGGCCGAGATCGACCGGCACTTCAACCCAGGGACACCCATGACCGCAAGACGTTCACGATTGATGTGGGCGACCAGCACCGCAGTTGCCCTCGCCACCTTGGCAACCGCCGCCACGGCCACCGCACTCACCGGAGCCGACGCCCCGGCACAGCTGAACTACGTCGTGAAAATCAACGTCGGTGAACAGACCGCCTGCACCGGCACCCTCATCGACCCGCAGTGGG
>NZ_JBSFYW010000164.1:0-1441 GCF_053599975.1 Streptomyces sp. NPDC005141
AGCCTGCGGGCGGAGACGCCTTTGAGGCTGTCGGTGAGCCGGGACGGCGCAGCCTTGGGCGGGTAGTGCACGAGCAGGTGGACGTGGTCGCGTTCGCCGTGGAACTCCCGCAGCTCCGCGCCGAAGTCGGTGCACACGTCGAGCATGACCTCTTCGCAGCGCTGGAGGTCCGCGCCGGTATTTCGGAGTGGAGACCAAGTGCGCGTGCAGGGTGTGGACGACCGTACGGCTCCTGCGGATAGCGGGGTTTGGCTCCCGGCGTGGTGACATGGGTCAAAGTTATGATCCTGCGTGTGAAGATCGTGACGCAGGTGAAGCTGATAGTGGAGGCCGACCAGGCCGCGGCGCTTTCGGCGACCCTGCGCACGGTCAACGACCTGGCTACCTGGGTGTCCGAGGTGGCATACGTCAACGGCGTGCCGCGTGAGTACGAGCTGCGCAGGCACACGTACCCGCACCTCAAAGCCTCCGGGCTCGGGGCGCAGGCGGCGCAACACGTGATCAAGAAGGTGCGTGACGCCTACACCACGCTGCACGCCAACCTCAGGGCCGGGAACTACGGAAAGCCCGGCAGCAAGCGCTGCCGGAAGGTCGAGTCCAAGCCGATCGTGTTCCGGCCCGATGCCGCCCAGCCGTACGACGACCGGTGTCTGAGCTGGCAGTACGACCAGCAGACGGTCTCCGTCTGGACTACCGCAGGCCGGATCAAGGGCGTGCGCTTCGCGTGCTCGCAGGATGCCCTCAAAACGCTCCAGCAGTACCGCAGGGGTGAGTCCGACCTGATCGAGCGGGACGGCAGCTTCTACCTCGTCGCCACCTGTGACGTGCCCGAGCCGCAGACGTACGAGCCGGACGGCTTCATCGGCGTGGACCTCGGGATCGAGAACATCGCCACCACCTCCACCGGCTACCTCGCCGCCGGACGGGGGCTCAACCGGTACCGCAGGCGGCAGCTTGCCTTGCGGGCCAAGCTCCAGAAGAAGCGCACCAAGAGCGCCAGGCGCCGGTTGAAGGAGCGCTCCCGCCGCGAACAGCGGCATGTCAAGAACGCCAACCACATCATTGCCAAGACGATCGTGACCGAGGCTGAACGCACCTCGGCCGGGATCTCCCTGGAACAACTCAAGGGAATCCGGCAGAGGGTACGGCTCCGCAAGCCCCAACGGGTCGCACTCCACTCCTGGGCATTCGCCCAGCTTGGAGACTTTGTCGTCTACAAGGCCAAGCGGGCCGGTGTGCCCCTGGTCTTCGTTGATCCCGCGTACACGTCGCAGACATGCGCCGAGTGCGGCCACGTCGACAAGCGAAACCGTGTCGACCAGGGGCTTTTCATCTGCCGGAAGTGTGGGGTCGTTGCCCACGCCGACCGGAATGCTTCCCACAACATCGCCCGACGCGGCGAGAGCGTGTGGAACGCGGGGCGTGAGTCACGCGTCCCTGC
>NZ_JBSFYW010000165.1:0-1439 GCF_053599975.1 Streptomyces sp. NPDC005141
CAATGCCGTTGCTTTTGTCGTGGGCGTAGGCTGGTTGGCAGTGGGTTCCGGGGGTGGTTGGGGTGGCTGCGAGCGCGTCGGACTTATCGGGTCTTGGTCTGCTGACGTGGGTGTATCCGCCGGGGTTGGTGGACCGGGTGGTGGCTGCGTGCGGGCGTTCAGAGCAACGCAGACGGCTGCTTCCTGCGCGGTTGGTGGTGTATTTCGTCCTGGGGTTGGCGCTGTTCTCGCCTGCTCCTTATCTCGAGGTCATGCGGCATCTGGTCGCGGGTCTGCGGGGGCTGGGGCTGCTGGGCGACTGGCATGTTCCGGCGAAGTCTTCGCTGTTCAGGGCCCGGCAGCGGCTCGGTTTCGAACCGCTGCAGGTGCTGTTCGCGGCGACAGCGAAGCCGTTGGCCGACGAGTCGACGCCTGGTGCGTTCTGGCGGGGTCTGCGGGTGCTGGCTGTCGACGGGACGTGCTGGGACGTCGCCGATACGGAGGCCAACCAGGCCGCGTTCGGCCGTCCCGGCAGCGGCCGCGGCACGAAGCGCAGTGCGTTCGTCCAGGTGCGGATGGCGGCGCTGGTGGAGGTGGGCAGTCATGCGGTGCTGGATGCGGAACTCGCCGGCTGCCGGACTGGTGAAGTCACCCTCGTCGGCCGGCTGCCCCGGTCCTGCGCTGCGGGCCAGCTGGTGCTGGCCGACCGTGAGTTCCTCGGTGTCCCGCTGTGGCGGGCCTTCACCGACAGTGGCGCCGACCTGTTGTGGCGGGTGCCCGCCAACCGTGTCCTGCCCGTCCGCAAGCTGCTTCGTGACGGGTCATGGCTCTCCGACATGTATGCCGGCACCGATCCGGCGAAGCGAGATCCGGTGCAGGTCCGCGTCCTGGCCTACCAGCTCAAAGGCATGGCCAAGGACGCTGGGGCAGACAACTATCGTCTGGTCACCACGCTTTTGGATCACCGCCGTCATCCGGCCCGGCAGTTGGCCGCGCTCTATCGTGAGCGCTGGGAGATCGAGTCCGTGTTTGCTGAGATCAAGACGTTCCAGCGCGGTGCGAGGGTGGTCCTCAGCAGCAAGACACCCGACGGTGTCCTCCAGCAGATTTGGGCGCATCTCCTGGTCCACCATGCGCTGCGGGAGCTGATGCTGAGAACCGCAGCCACCCGTCAACTCGACCCGGACCGGATCTCTTTCACCGAAACGCTGCGTTCCGCCCGGCGCAGTGTGACCGTCACTCCGGGCGGTTTTTCCCCCTGAGCTCCTGGTCAGAGCACTGCACGTACTCCAAGAAGACCTGCTGGAAAGACTCCTGCCCGCCAGACGGCTCCGCAGCCAGCCCCGCGTCGTCAAGCGCAAGATGTCCAACTACTGGCTCAAACGGGCCGAGCATCACACCTGGCCCCAACCCACCCACGCCGGCACCCAAGCCATCCACATCAAACGACCCCAACCACC
>NZ_JBSFYW010000166.1:0-1386 GCF_053599975.1 Streptomyces sp. NPDC005141
TCTGATGTCCGCGCCCAGGGTGCTCGTCGCCAGCGACCTCGACCGCACGCTCATCTACTCCTCGGCCGCGCTCGCGCTGACCATGCCGGACGCCCCTGATCTCGTGGGAACGGCTACAGCTTCTCGATCACGTAGTCGATGCACCGGGTCAGCGCCTCGACGTCCGCCGGGTCGATCGCCGGGAACATGGCGACGCGCAGCTGGTTGCGGCCGAGCTTGCGGTAGGGCTCGGTGTCGACGATGCCGTTGGCGCGCAGGGCCTTGGCGACGGCGGCGGCGTCGACCTCGTCGGCGAAGTCGATCGTGCCGATGACCTGCGAGCGCTTGGCCGCGTCCGTCACGAACGGGGTGGCGTACTTGCTGTCCTCGGCCCAGCGGTAGAGGCGGCTCGAGGAGTCCTTCGTCCGGGCCGCCGACCAGGCGAGGCCGCCCTGGCCGTTGATCCACTCCAGTTGCTCGTTGAGCAGGAAGAGGGTGGCGAGGGCCGGGGTGTTGTACGTCTGGTTCTTGCGGGAGTTGTCGATCGCCGTGGGCAGCGAGAAGAACTCCGGAATGTGGCGGCCGGAGGCGTGGACGCGCTCGGCACGCTCGATCGCGGCCGGGGAGAACACGGCGATCCACAGGCCGCCGTCGGAGGCGAAGGACTTCTGCGGGGCGAAGTAGTAGACATCGGTCTCGGCGATGTCGACGGGCAGGCCGCCGGCGCCGGAGGTGGCGTCCACCAGGACCAGGGAGCCCTCGTCCGCGCCCCGCACCCGCTTGATCGGGGCGGCGACACCGGTCGAGGTCTCGTTGTGGGTGAAGGCGTAGGCGTCGACGCCCGCCTCCGCGACCGGCTCGGGGTGCGTGCCCGGGTCGGAGGAGACCACGGTCGGCTCGGCGAGCCACGGGGCGAGCTTGGCCGCCTTCGCGAACTTGGAGGAGAACTCGCCGAACGTGAGGTGCTGCGACTTGTTCTCGATCAGGCCGTGCGTCGCGACGTCCCAGAACGCGGTGGAGCCGCCGTTGCCGAGGACCACCTCGTACCCGTCGGGCAGGGAGAACAGCTCGCGCACGCCCTCGCGCACCTTGCCGACCAGGTTCTTGACCGGGGCCTGGCGGTGGGATGTGCCGAGCAGAGAGCTACCGGTCGCGGCCAGCGCGTCCAGCGCCTCCGTCCGCACCTTGGAGGGGCCAGCGCCGAATCGTCCGTCGGCGGGCTTGATGTCAGCGGGGATCTGGATATCAGCCACGCCGGGAGCCTAGCCGTTCCGGGAAACCTCGTCGAAACGTCGTCCGGCGTCCAGGTCGAGTACCCGGGAGGATCTCGCTCTCCAGGAAGGTGGAGTACAACTGGTCGTCGAGGTCGTTGCGGTCGGTGATGACGACGACGGTCGGGTTCAGCAG
>NZ_JBSFYW010000167.1:0-1325 GCF_053599975.1 Streptomyces sp. NPDC005141
TTGAGGTTCCCCCGAGATGCGGAAGATGCTGACAGCGGGTCAGATGGGACTCATGAGAGGAACATCGACCATGGCTGCCCCCAGAAAGTACTCGCTGGAGTTGCGTGAGCGTGCGGTACGGCTGTATCGCACCACGGATCCGAAGCCGCAGATCAAGAAGCTGGCCGTCGACCTCGGCGTGCATCCCGAGGCCCTGCGCGGCTGGATCCGCCAGGCCGAGGCCGATGCCGGCGAGCGCGACGACCGGCTCACCACCGACGAGCGGGCCGAGCTTGCGGCCCTACGCAAGGAGAACACCCAGCTCAAGCGGGCCAACGACGTCCTGCGGACGGCCTCAGCTTTTTTCGCGGCGCAACTCGACCCGACCCGGCCCAGGTGACGACGCTCGTTGACGAGCATCCCCGCCTGGGGGTCGAGTGCGTGCTCCGGGAACTGCACATCCCCTCCTCGACGTACTACCGCTGGCGCCGCGCGGAGAAGGAGCCATGTGAACGGCGCTGCCGCGACGTCGAGTTGACCGAGCAGATCCGCGAGATCCACGCCGCCTCCGGCGGCATCTACGGATCCCCGCGCGTGCACGCCGCCCTCAAACGCGAGGATGTCCACGTCGGCCGCAAGCGGGTCGAACGATTGATGCGTGAGGACGGACTGGCGGGCGTGAGCCCGCGGCGGAAGGGCTTCACGCGCCGGGATCCCAAGGCCACCCTGGCCCCGGACCTGGTCAACAGGGACTTCACGGCGCCCGCGCCGAACCGGTTGTGGGTCACCGACCTCACGATGATCTCCACCGGTGAGGGGCCCTTGTGGCTGTCCGCGATCCGCGACGCGTTCTCCCGCCGCGTCGTCGCGTGGGAGACCTCGGCCCGCGCGGACGCCGACCTGGTGCTGACCACGCTCGAGTACGCACTCGCGTCCCGTGAGGTCGAGCCCGGCAAGCTCATTCACCATGCGGATCACGGCTGTCAATATACGTCCATCAAGCTGACAACTCGGCTGATACGAGCGGGAGTTGAGGCTTCCATGGGTTCGGTCGGGAACTCGTACGATAACGCCCTCGCGGAGAACCTCTGGATGCTCATCAAAACCGAGGGCCTCCGTGGTCGCGCCTTCACCACCCGGGCCGAGGCGAACCTCGCCCTCTTCAAGTACATCGACGGCTTCTATAACTCCCGCCGCATCCAGGAACGGCTCGGTTTCCTCAGCCCGATCGAGTTCGAGGAGAAGTACTACGCCGACCAGGCGACGGCCGAACCAACGAACCTGAACACCCGTCAACCCGCTCTGACCAGCTGATCGGCGACTCCCGAGCAACGGGGGAACCTCAG
>NZ_JBSFYW010000168.1:0-1323 GCF_053599975.1 Streptomyces sp. NPDC005141
TGAAGTTCCCCCCGCGAACTGGACAGCGGGTGTTTACGCTGCCGGGACGAGGTTCTGCCTGAGCAGGGATCTCGTTTCGAGCGGGGTGACGTAGCCGTAGTCGGGGTGCCGACGGAGCCGGCTGCGGTTGTACTCGACCTCGACGTAGCGGAAGACGTCGGCCCGGGCGGCCTCGCGGGTCTCCCACACGGTCGTCCCGATCTCCGCTTTCAGGATGGCAAACCAACTTTCCGCGGGGGCGTTATCGTAACAAGAGCCGACGCGCCCCATCGACTGCCTCATGCGCAACTTGCGTATTTCGCTGCGGAATTCGTCACTCGTGTACTCGCTGCCGCGATCCGTATGCATGACGCAACCCTGCTCCAGGCCGCCACGCCCGGCCGCCATCCGCAAGGCGGCGACCGGCAGCTCGGCGCGGTGGTGGTCGGCCATCGCCCAGCCGACCACCTCCCGCGTCGCGAGATCGATACAGGTCGCCAGATACAACTTCCCTTCCAGCGTGCTGAGTTCAGTCATGTCGCCGACGAGTCGCATCCCGGGCCGGGGCGCGGTGAAGTCCCGACCGATCAGGTCGAGCGCGAACACCGCCCGCTTCGCCTGCCGGGTCAGGCCCCGCCGCCGGCGGCGGGTGATCCCGACGATCCGGTGCTTGCGCATCAGCCGCTCGATCTTCTTGGAGTTCACCACCCGCCCGGCCCGCCGCAGGGCGGCGTGGATCCGCGGGGCCCCGTAGGCACCGCGAGATCCGGCGTGAAGCATCCGGATCTCGCCCACCAGCACCTCCTCGGCCCGCTCCCGCACCGTCCGGGCCGGCCGTGACGCCCTGCGCGCGTAGTAGGTGGAACGGGGCACTCCCAGCACACGGCACAGAAACGCAACACTGTGACCTGCAGGATTACCCTCCGATGCCTTCTCCGCATCGATGAAACGACACCGTGCCACGGTGTCTACCTCATCTTGTCCTGAGCGAAGAAGGCGGTCGCTTTTCCCAGAACCTCGATCGTGGCCTCCTGCTCGCGGACCTTCCGCCGCAGCCGGACCAACTCCTCACGCTCCGCAGTGGTCAAAGCCCCGGCGGGTCCCTCACCGCGGTCGACCTTCGCCTGCTTCACCCATCCGCGCAGCCCTTCCGGACTCACACCCAGATCCCTCGCGACCTCGGTGACCGTCTTATCCGAGGACAACGCCAAGGCGACCGCGTCCCGCTTGAACTCGGCCGTGTACCGCTTACTCATGTTGCTCTTGCTACTCACTACCTGTGACTGCTTCCTCCGGGACCATCCGTCCCAGTATCAAGCTGTCCGGCCGGCAGGGGGAACCTCA
>NZ_JBSFYW010000169.1:0-1212 GCF_053599975.1 Streptomyces sp. NPDC005141
GTCGCTCATGGCGGAGCTCCTGAGGTTGTCGGGACGGCGGGCGGGGCGGCCGGGGTCAGACGATGCCGCCGTTGGCGCGCAGGACCTGACCGTTGCCGACGCCTTGACCGTCGCAGCCGTTACCGCCGGCTCGGCCCCCACCAGCCCGCCAGCACCGCGGACATCAGTTCACCACGACGTTGTCCCCGGACGACGTCGACGGCCCGGTGGTGGTGTTGCCGTAGTACATCCAGCGCCACGTACCCGTCTTGGAGGCCTTCACGGTCGTCCTGAGATCACCCGAGCCGTTCGCGTACACCTTCTTCACCGTGGTGTAGGAGGCGGTGCCGGAAGGCTTGAACTGCAGGCTCACCAGGCGGCCTCCGTAGGAGGCGTACTTCCTGGTCTCCCAGTTGGCCCGCGTGACCTTTCCGGTCACGGTGATGGTCCTGTCCTTGGACACCGGTTCGGGCGAGGCGTTGGCGGTCAGGCGGGAGTTGCGCTTGACGTGGACCGTCAGACCCTTGTCGTCGGTGTCACCACCGCCGCCCTCGAAGTACACCTCGGCCCCGACCTTCCAGGCCCCGGCCTCGCTGTTACGCATGTCCCACACGCTCGGGTCGAAGTACATCGTCTCGTTGAAGTCGCAGACGCCCGAGCTCACCTTGTTGCAGTCGCTCGTCTCGATGGCGTGCCACAGCCGATCACCCGCACCACCGCGGTACAGGAACACCGCTGGCCACTTCCACTTGTGCGTGGTCGCCATCCGGAAGGAGGCGGGCACCCCGACCTCCTTCGACACCCCGATCACAATCGGCTTGCCGCCGTTCACCTGGACACGGGTGAACGAGACCCCACCCTCGGCCGCCCCGGCCGGCACCGCGGCCACGGCCGTGAACACCGCCGCCGCACCACCGGCCACGACGACTCTCCAGACCTGCTTCCCCACCTGATCCCCAATCTCCTTAACGAATGGCACCGAAGGCTCATCCCTCCAGCGACTTACAGACAGCCGGCATCCACACGGGGTTGTACACCCGCGAATCACAATGGGGCATCAGACAATCCCCGCCTCCCGCGAGGCGGAGAGGTCGGTGCGGTGCGGCGGGCGAAGCACGCACCCCTTAGGCACTGTCCTGGGTCTATCAGGAATCAGGTGTGGTTCGTCTGCTTGGCCTACAGGTTCTTCGGTGGGCTGATCGGCTCACACTCGTCCGGCGGTAAGGCGGCCGT
>NZ_JBSFYW010000170.1:0-1058 GCF_053599975.1 Streptomyces sp. NPDC005141
GAAGAACGGGGGCAGCCACAGGCAGTCGACGCCCAGCCATTGGAGGTAGTCGAGCTTCGCGGTCAGGCCCTTGAGGTCGCCGATGCCGTCGCCGTTGCTGTCCTGGAAGGAGCGGACCAGGACCTCGTAGAAGACGGCGCGTTTGAACCACTCGGGATCGCGGTCCTTGGCCGGGGTGTCCTCGAACGTGTCCGGGACGGGCTCATTGACGATCATGTGGTGGGTGACCCTCCGATCTGCGGTGAGGACGGTCGCAGGACGGTGAGGATGTGCGCGGGCCGGTGTCCCGGCTCCAGTCGCACATAGTTGGTCCTGCCCCAGTTGTAGGTCTCGCCGGTGAGCTCGTCGCGCACCGGCACGGACTCGTGCCAGTCCAGGCCGAGTTGCGGCATGTCCAACGAGATCGTGGCCTCCTGGGTGTGGTGGGGGTCGAGGTTGACCACCACCACAACCGTGTTCGAACCGCGCGCGTCCGTGACGGACTTCGAGTAGGCGATCACCGCCTCCTGGTCGGCGTGGTGGAAGTGCAGATCACGCAGTTGGCGCAGTGCGGGACTGCGTCGCCTGGCCGCGTTGAGCGCGCTCACCAACGGTGCGATGCTCCGGCCGTCCCGCTCCGCCGACTCCCAGTCCCGTGGCCGTAGTTGGTACTTCTCGGAGTGCAGATACTCCTCGCTGCCCTCGCGCAGCGGGACGTTCTCGCAGAGCTCGAAGCCGCTGTAGATGCCCCAGGTGGGGGAGAGGGTGGCGGCGAGTACCGCGCGCAGCTCGAAGGCGGGCCGACCGCCCTGCTGGAGGAACTCGTGCAGGATGTCAGGGGTGTTGACGAAGAAATTGGGCCGCATGCAGGCGGCCGCCTCGCCGGACAGCTCGGTGAGGTACTCCGTCAGCTCCTGCTTGGTGTTGCGCCAGGTGAAGTACGTGTACGACTGCTGGAAGCCGACCGCCCCCAGCGTGTGCATCATCGCCGGGCGGGTGAACGCCTCCGCCAGGAAGATCACGTCGGGGTCGGTCCCGTTGATCTCCGCGATGACCTGTTCCCAGAACACGACGGGTTT